>JADYYQ010000145.1 GCA_020853585.1 Ottowia sp. | reverse complement strand
ATTTTCCGCGCTCTACTGCTACAATCTCGCGCTTCTTTTTTCGTGCCGCAGAACCTGGTTCAGCGAAGAAGCGAGACTATACCCACCCTACTTCTTACTGTCAATCTTTTCTAAGAAATTATTTGAATAAGTACGTGTTTCACTTAAAACCTACTCATCCAATGAGGGTTGTTTGAGTGCAAGTGCACGCGCATACAGCACATCGCGTGCGACGCCAGTCAACGCGGCCGCGATACGTGCAGCACCGGCAGGCGCAATATCGTCGCTTAATAGCCTGAGCAACTGATCTACATCGTAAGTTGTTTCAATTTGTTCACTTACGCCCGCAATAATTAATACAAATTCACCGCGGTTATTTTGTGCGTCACTATCCAACCAACTCACTCCTGCACCCACTGTCGTAACTGTAATAGTTTCAAATAGCTTTGTTAGCTCACGCCCAATAAAAAGTGGGCGTTGCGCTGGGAACCACTTTGCCAAATCCACCAAGGTGGCGCGAATACGATGCGGCGCCTCATACAAAACCAGCGGGTAAGGGTGATGCACAAGCGCACGTAACGCATTTTCGCGTTGCTTTGTTTTACTTGGAAGAAAACCGATAAAACTAAATGCACCGCCATGGTTATCGAGCAAGGACCCACTCACCGATAAGGCAGATAGCGCCGCGCAAGCACCGGGTAAAGGCACAATTAATAGACCGGCTGTGCGAACCGCCGTAACAATGCGCGCCCCCGGATCAGAAATACCGGGCGTGCCGGCATCCGACACTAAAGCAATACGTGCCCCTTGCTGCAAATGCGTGACTATTTTTTGTGCAGCACTCTGTTCGTTATGATCATGCGCAGCCAACAAAGGCTTGTGAATCCCGTAGCGGGTAAGTAATACACCTGTGTTGCGAGTGTCTTCGCAAGCCACCATATCAACCAATTGCAGAATATATAGCGCGCGTAAAGAAATGTCCGCCACGTTGCCGATGGGTGTCGCAACTACATACAATGCACCGGTTGGATAGTGTTGATTGGATGCCAGCGCAGTTAAGTTTTCCATATAATTTTCCTTAAGGTTTTGTATGCGTAGATCACCGCGCGCTTCGTCTTACGCAGTGGGCGCTGTTTGGGAACAACGTGCACTTGTTTTTTTACGCAAACAAAATCTCGCTTTCGTGCAACGTAATTACCGTTGCAAAGGAGGTGAGATTGATCTGATTATGCGCACTACCGATGGCACTTTTGTTTTTGTAGAGGTGCGCGCGCGTGCCCATACACAGTTCGGTGGCGCCGCAGCAAGTATTGGTAGCATAAAACAACAACGTTTGATTTTTGCGGCTGAACATTATTTGCTTCATTTTTCCGTATGCGCACCTTGTCGTTTCGATGTCGTCGCTTTTGATGGTAATTTGCTATCTTGGTATCGCAATGCGTTTACCGCTTAAGCTTTGTTTCTAGCATAATAGCTAGCCCAACGCATCTTCAATGAAAAACTCATGATATTGACTGAACGTATTTATGCTCACTTTCAAGATAGCGTACATAGCAAAGAGCAGGCCGTTGACAGCATGGCAGGGCCTATCGCTAAAGCCGTTGAGTGCATGGTGATGGCTTTATCTGAAGGCAAAAAAATTCTTGCTTGTGGTAACGGCGGCTCTGCGGGCGACGCACAGCACTTCGCTGCGGAGTTAGTTGGCCGCTTTGAGCGAGAACGGCCGGGGTTAGCTGCGATCGCGTTGACCACCGATAGCTCGGTGTTAACAGCGGTCGGCAACGACTATGGCTTTGACCAAATTTTTTCTAAACAAGTCCAAGCGTTAGGTCAATCAGGTGACGTATTACTCGCGATTACCACTTCCGGCAATTCAATGAATGTGTTAGCCGCCATAGAAAGCGCGCAAGAACGTGAGATGACGGTGGTGGCGCTCACAGGAAAGGATGGCGGCGCCGCGACCAAACTACTTAGATCCAACCATGACATTTCTTTGTGCGTGCCCCATGACCGCACTGCACGAATCCAAGAAATACACTTACTTACCATTCACTGCCTATGTGACGGCATTGACTACATGCTATTAGGCGAACATCAAGGGGAAGAATAATGCGTATCCGTGTTTTAACATCGCTATTCAAAGCATGCGCAGCAAACTATTTTCCATGCGAACGAAAAATACATACATACATGCAAAATCTTTCTTTGCATCCTTTGTATGCAATCCAAAAAAGAACCGCTCTATTTTTGCAGCGCAACATCAACGCCAAGCACTTGCCTATACAAGCAAAACAATCACCACGTGCTCGCAGTCTTTATGTGTTGATATATGGACTTCTCTTTAGCACGCTTGGCCTCTCCGCCTGTGCACCGCTGATGATTGGTGCAGCGGCAGGGGGAGGCGCTGCCGTACTCGCAGATCGACGCAGCACAGGCGTGCAAGCAATTGATCGTGGCTTACAACTCGAGGCACAAAATTTACTTGAATCTCGTCTCGATAAACCTACAAATATCGATATTTCTGTTTTTAATCGCAAACTACTCGTTACCGGAGAAGTCGCCACCCAAGAGCTAAAACAAGAAGCCGAAAAGGTGTTACTGCAATTACAAAATCCACGCGAAGTGATCAATGAACTCCACGTGGGCGCAGTCAAAGGCATGGGCACCCGTATCCAAGATACTTATTTGACAAGCAGTGTCAAAACAGCGCTCATCGCCACCCGTGGCGTACCCTCTAACTCGATGCGCATTACAACCACATCCAGCATCGTTTACCTGATGGGGCTGGTAACAGAAGATGAAGGTAATATCGCCGCCAAAGTAGCCAGTAGTGTTGCAGGGGTCGCACGCGTGGTCAAATTATTCGACTACATCTCCATTGCTGATCGTGACTATCTAGAACGTAGATCCACTTCGACCAATCCCGCTTCCGCCACCGAGCGTGTCACTGAAAGTACATCACCCGATGCAGCGCGGTTCTCGCCCACAAGCGCTCAATAACCATGCGTAATCGTTTTTTTGTGTCCTTGTTAACCTGTGCCATTACATTGGGCCATCCCACATGGGCACAACAATCCATTCAGCCAAACACTGCACGTGGTTTAGCCCTATCTTGCACTGCCTGCCATGGCGTTGCAGCAACACATGCACCCACTGGATTTGCATCGCTTACGGGTCAATCAAAAGAAAATCTGATCAAACAAATGCAAGACTTTAAACAAGGCCGACGTGGTGGTACCGTTATGCAACAAATTATCAAAGGGTATCGCGACGAAGAAATTGAAGCTATCGCAGGCTATTTTGCTGCCCAACCGACATCTCATTAATATGCATCGACGCCAATTATTCGGTCTACTCACCAAAACCGCATTAGCAGCGGCATTGCCGCTATCGTCCTTTGCTCAAGTACCTGCACGTAGCGCCGCGCGCGTTGTTGTGATCGGGGGTGGTTTTGCCGGGGCAACTACGGCCAAATATTTACGGCTATTTTCTGCTGGCACGATCCAGGTTGTCCTAGTAGAGCCCAAAGCCCAATTTTTTTCTTGTCCCATGTCTAATCGCATTTTGTCCGGACAAGCGTCCCTCAAAGACATAACAATCGACTACAGAGGACTTAAGCAATATGGTGTAGAAATTGTGCAAGACTACGCACAGTCAATTGACATCACCCAACGTCAGGTGCATTTAGCACGTGGATCAAACCTATCCTATGATCGTCTTGTGGTAACACCCGGCATCGATTTTATGTGGGATGCCGTGCCCGGCATGGAGACAGAGACTGCACGCTTGGCCCTACCTCACGCTTGGCAAGCGGGTACGCAAACGCAACTATTACGGCAACAGTTAGAAGCCATGCCCGATGGTGGTGTATTTGCCATATATGTTCCCCTGGCCCCCTACCGATGCCCACCTGGACCATATGAGCGTGCTTCTTTAATCGCCGATTATTTTCGACAGAGCAAACCCAAAAGCAAAGTGCTGGTTTTAGACGCCAATCAAGACATCGTTTCTAAGGGTGCGTTATTCAAACAAGCTTGGGCAGAACGCTATGAACGCATTATCGAATATCGGCCATCGCATCAGCTTATGTCGGTCGATGCCGCGCAACGCACCCTTAAATTCGAAGTACACGAAGATGTACATGCGGATGTGATCAATATTATTCCACCCATGCGCGCAGGTAATATTGCTCAACAAACCGGTTTAGCGACAGCTAACGGACGTTGGTGCGAAATTGATTTTCTTAACTTTGAATCTAAAGTCGCCCCGCATGTTCACGTATTGGGTGACGCGATCCAATCTGCCCCGCTTATGCCAAAATCTGCTCACATCGCCAATCAACAAGGCAAAGTAGCCGCCGCTGCTATTTTTGAAATGCTTATGGGACACCCGCCCAACCCGATGCCGGTTTATAACAATACGTGTTACAGCTTTGTCTCTTTTGATACGGCCATTCATATCGCTAGCGTGCATCGCTATGCCGAACAACAACGCATGATGCTACCAGAAGCAGGCGGTCTATCTAAACGAGCCAGCGCGCTCGAAGGCGTCTATGCACAAACCTGGGCGCAGAGTATTTGGGCCGACACACTGGCCTAAAAAGACCTTTTCATAAGGATAGTAAACGGGCCAAAGACAAAGCTACCGGCAGCACGAAACTGTACAATAAAGCACTACAGATAAAGCAATAAACAACGAGGCATGCTTCATGTAGCCCAATCATCTACCCGCAGATTCGTGAACACAACGTGCCAAAAACGAAACACGCAAGGTCTTATTTGGCTCACACAGTAAATATGTGATGGTCTTCTAAGACGATAGGCAACCACACCTCATATCAAATACGGAAAAATTCAGCGCAGTAAATTGTTTTTAAAAAACACCGAAAAGAGGTAAGCATGAAAATAGAGATGCATTTTGTTTTTTTAAGTTGGCTCGTTTTCGCCACGAATGTGTTTGCACAAGTGGCGCATAACCCGCTCACGCCGACAGACATTACAAAAGCAAAAAATCTAGCCAGTAAATATGCTTGCCTAAGTTGTCACGCCGCCGAACGCAAATTAGTAGGGCCAGCCTACCGTGATATCGCGGCCAAATACAAAGCTGAGCGTGACGCTGCACAAAAATTAGCCGCAAAAATCCGCTCTGGAGGAGGAGGGGTGTGGGGAAACCTACCGATGCCAGCCAATCCAAATATCAGCCCCGCTGATTTAAAGATTATCGTTACATGGGTCTTATCAGGCGCCCCAAATAAATGATATGTGTGTGCCCGGCTATTTGACTACACCAAGCACAGATTAATACTCACATCTTGCTTTAACACAAACGTGTATCTCAAAGTGACCACCCTTATGTTAGAACCGCTAGAACAAAATAATTTGTTATGGACAAACCAAATTAATAGGCCTTCCGATTCACCAACCCTCAAGCATCAGCCCCTATCGCAAAAGCACGCTTGCGGGGACAGCTAACAAAGGGAGTTATCAATGTCAGCAATCATATCTAGCAAACTTTTACGTGCGGCACAGTCAACCACACTTATACCCACACAACATAAGCGCCGACAATTTTTGTGCGGTATAGGCCTTATAGGCTTACTGTGTAGCACCGGACTCATCAGTCGCGCACAAGCCGCGCAGTGGAATCGCGCTGCATTTACCGCAAAAAATATGCGTGAAGTCCTCCACATATTGGGTGGCAACACTCTTAAAAAAACCAGCGCACTTATATTAGAAGCGCCCGACATCTCTGAAAATGGCGCACTCGTTCCGCTATCCATCAGCAGTAGTTTGCCCAACGTTAATTTGATCGCCATTTTGATTGAAAAAAATCCCAATGCGCTCGCCGCACAATTTATGCTTTCCCCGGGAACAGAAGCTAATATCACCACACGCGTCAAAATGAGCCAAAGTGCGCTTGTCCATGCAGTCATACGTGCATATCAAACATGGTATGCCACCAGCAAAGAAATCAAAGTCATGCTCGGGGGCTGTGGTAACTAAACCGTCAATAGAAAGAGAATCATGACAAGTCCGACCCGCATTCGCGCCATCGAAAAAAATGGTCTCACCGAAATTAAAATTTTAATGAAACATCCTATGGAAACCGGGCTGCGTCAAGACGCAGCAGGCATTACCGTGCCTGCCTGGCATATTACCGAAGTCAGTGTTCATTGCAATCAACACCTTGTACTCGAAGCACAATTTGGTCCTGCTATCTCAAAAGATCCATTTCTCGCCTTACGCTTTAAAGGCGGAAATAAAGGCGATCAAATACACATCAATTGGCGCGATAATCACAACGACGTACGCGATGATGAAACCATCATCTTGTAAAACCATATTAATGGAATTAGCGCGTATTCTGCAAAGTCAAGGTTTCGGTAGCCGTAAACAGTGCCGTACACTTATCGAAATAGGCGAGGTCACCGTTCATGGCGCGCTGTGCACAGCACCTGAACAACTATTTCCTTTAACCAATCTTGTTTTTTCAGTACAAGGTCTATCGTGGCATTATGCGAAACACGTTTATATTGCCATGCATAAACCCACTGGCTACGAATGCTCGCAAAGCCCTCATCACCATCCCAGCATTTTTTCTCTGCTACCCTCACCGCTGCGCGCACGCGGTGTGCAATGTGTAGGGCGACTCGACCAAGATACCACCGGACTATTACTCCTCTCCGACGACGGCGCTTTTATTCATCACTATAGTTCCCCAAAAAAACACGTTGCGAAAATATATTTAGCGCAAGTCAAACACCCAGTTAACGAAACACAACTCAACACGTTACGACAAGGCGTGCAATTGCATGGCGAGAAAAATCTGTCTATTCCTCTTGCCTGCACAACACCCGCCCCCAATACCATTGAGCTCACCATTGCCGAAGGCAAATACCATCAGGTTAAACGCATGATTGCCGCTATAGGTAATCGGGTTACCCATTTGCATCGACAAACAATAGGCAATCTAAGCCTTACACAAGTACCGCTCGCTCATCTAGCGCCCTCTCAATGGACCTATCTTAATGAGATCGCTCTATCGCAACTTGACAGCACGCTACCCCCCTTAACCACCCCTTAATAGCACATAACATACTCAAATAGCCGTCTCACTCACAGGCCTTAGGCTACAATACGGCGCGTTGTGTTGATCTTGCTGTCTTCTCAACATAAGAAATGCGGTACAAACCCATTGCAGGCCGTGAAAAATATCCACGACATCCGCTTTTTCTGTGTAGGCTGGAACAACAATCACGATAGCTCAGCGAAAAAAGTACGCTGCGTTAAAACGAAAGTAAGATTGTTAATACCCTCTGCCTGGTTCGTGACACGCTAAAAAAAACAGCACGAATTTGACAGCGTGGCGTTATCGAGCACATGAGGGCAACGCAATAACGCTGCCCACACCACACCAAAATACGCAATGCTTGCTACGGCAAAAATCGTTGCAATATATTTTTGTAAATACCATAAGCGCTTTATGCCCAACTCCGCGCCACCACCACGTGAACTCTTTATCCAAGGCATCACAACAGAAGGTAAGCCCTTTCGCCCAAGCGACTGGGCCGAAAGACTATGTGGCGTCATGGCGCAATTTCGCCCCCCTGGTGACACGCGCGATCCGCGTTTTTGCTACTCACCTTATGTACGTCCATTGCTACAAGGTGAGATTAAGTGCGTCGTCATTGACGAACGACTGGGTGATATTGACCCTAAAGCGCTCGATTTTGTTTTAAATTTTGCACACGACAACCATTTAGTCGTCGTCCAGGCCTGCTCATTAGAATAAGTCCGCGCAGCACGGGGACTCGATGTCAACAGCGCGGGGCTTTTTACGGCTGCTTAAAATAAAGCCCTTGATGCGCCGTACAAGCCATCAAGGGCAGATCACTGTATAAAAAGTGATAGAAAAACTATGCGGAACACTAAGCCATCTCAATGCCAACCAGCAACACGCAATACAGATACTGCTTTTTTAACTTAATAAAAACCCATTAAACAGAAAACGATGAGCCACAGCCGCATGTCGTCGACGCATTAGGGTTTTTAATTACAAACTGCGCACCATTAAGATCTTCTTTATAGTCAATCTCCGCGCCCACCAAATATTGGTAACTCATCGAATCCACTAAAAGGACTACACCACTTTTATCAATTGTGGTGTCATCTTCATTCACTTCCTCATCAAAAGTGAATCCATACTGGAACCCCGAACATCCTCCGCCCTGAACAAACACTCTGAGCTTTAATGCCGGATTACCTTCTTCGCTAATCAATTGCTTTACTTTATTCGCTGCACTATCAGTGAAAATAAACGGAGAAGGCGGCTCTACATTATCAGCCGCAATGACTTGCGTATTTGTTTTCATGATCAACTCCTCAGTTACTTTTGGCACAACACCACTTGACCTACTATTGTAGACCCCATTTGCGCCTTATGCTTTGTCTTCTACTGCTTTAGGATCCGGTCGCTTTGGACTAGCTAATAAAGGGGCTGTCGCACCATTTTTAAGGGGTAGCAACTGACCGGTTACCTCTGCACCACTATGAATTTTAAGCATTCCGTACATAATATCGCCCACAATCTGCGCCTGCGGCAATAACTCCAAGATTGAGGCCGCATAAACTGGACCCACCACTCGCCCAGAAATCACCACATGATCGCCTCGGACCTCGCCTTCAACTGTGGCATGCTCGCTAATAATCAACATGCTCGGCTGCGCACCATTGAGTCGCCCCTTCACCGCCCCCTCTAAGCGCAAGCCAACGTCAAATTTTAAATCCCCATTAAAACAAGTACCGGCGCCTAACAAACTGTCAATCATCGGAAGTTTGCGCTTAAAAAACATGCTGCCTCCTCGTTATTGGATCAAAACAAAACATTTACCACAAACAGAGGCTATGGCAAAACAGCAATATGCGTCAGTCCAGCGTGTTCAGGTAAGCCACACATCAAATTCATACATTGCACCGCTTGACCAGAAGCACCTTTTACTAAATTATCCTCAACCACCAACACAACAAGCATATCACCCCCACCCGGACGGCGAACCGCTAAGCGCACCATGTTAGAACCACGCACAAAGCGAGTTTCAGGGTGAATGCCCGGGGGCATCACATCCACAAACGGCTCGTCTGCATAAAATTTTTCAAATAAGCCTTGAAAATCATGATGCCGAGCAGAAGGTAATATGCGCGCGTACAAGGTCGCATGAATACCTCGGATCATCGGCACCAAATGCGGCACAAAGGTCAGCCCAATATTCTTCTCACCCGAAATCGCTTGCAAGCCTTGCACAATCTCTGGATGGTGGCGATGTCCATCGACACCATAAGCCTTAAAATTATCCGCTGTCTCAGCAAGCAAAATAGATACCTCTGCTTTTCTACCCGCACCCGACACTCCTGACTTTGCATCTGCAATCAGCGCACTTGTATCAATCAGCGCAGGGCGCCCCTGCCCTTCTTCAGCGAGTAACGGAGCATAACCCAGCTGAATGGCCGTGGGATAACATCCTGGCATACCCACCAAACGCGCATTAATGATTTGTTTTCGGTTAATTTCGGGCAGTCCATATACCGCCTCTTTTAATAATGCCGGCGCACTATGTTCCATGCCATACCATGTCTGAAATACATGCGCATCTTTTAAGCGAAAATCAGCCCCTAAATCGATCACTTTGACGCCCGCAGCAAGCAAGGCAGTGGCTTGTTGCATCGCCACACCATGAGGGGTTGCAAAAAATACCACATCACACGCTGCCAGCGCTGCCGTGCTAGGCTCACTAAATGCAAGCTCAAGACGTCCCCGTAATGATGGAAATATCTGCGCCACATCAACACCTGCCTCAGCACGTGAAGTAATGACTTCGAGTGACACATCGGGGTGTTGCACCAACAATCTCAACAGCTCAACACCGGTGTACCCCGTTCCACCCACAATACCTACTTTGATCACATTTCCCCCAATTCAAAGGTGACCACTTCTAAATGTACCTAACAGCAGTGTGGCTGAAGGCGCGATATTGGGCAACAATAAAAATTTGAAACCCTCATATTTTTCAGTAACTAGTTTTTTAAGTAAAAAACTAGGTGCTACAACCACTTCGCATAGAGCCTTATGAAACAAAGAATCAGTTTTCGCTTAAAAAAAAACCGCACATATCGTACGGTTTTTTTATTAAAGCAAAGCGTCTAACGCTTGGAGAACTGTTTACGCTTACGCGCTTTGTGCAAACCAACTTTTTTACGCTCAACACTACGCGCATCACGCGTAACAAAACCTGCCTGAGATAATGCTGGCTTAAGTGCACTATCGTAGTCGATAAGTGCACGTGTAATACCGTGGCGCACCGCACCTGCTTGGCCAGTTTCACCGCCGCCTACCACATTCACCTTAATATCGAAGGTGCTTGCGTTTTGAGTCAACTCAAGTGGCTGACGCACAATCATGAGAGAAGTCTCACGTGAAAAATAATCACTGATTGGCTTGTTGTTTACGACAATCTCGCCTTTCCCGGATTTAATAAAAACCCGAGCTACTGCACTCTTGCGCCGGCCAGTGCCGTAATTCCAATTCCCGATCATAGAAAGTCCCCTTACCCTTAGATCTCTAATACTTTTGGTTGTTGCGCCTCATGTGGATGAGCGTGATCAGCATATACCTTAAGCTTTTTAATCATCGCATAACCCAACGGCCCCTTAGGAAGCATACCTTTCACTGCCTTTTCTAATGCACGCCCAGGAAAGCGCTCTTGCATCTTTGAAAACGTCGTCTCGTAAACGCCCCCGGGGTATCCAGAGTGGCGGTAGTACTTTTTGTCTGTGGATTTGGCACCCGTCACAACCAGCTTAGCTGCATTCACAACAACGATATAGTCGCCGGTATCAACGTGCGGCGTAAACTCTGGCTTGTGCTTCCCGCGCAAGCGACGTGCAAGCTCACTCGCTAAGCGACCAAGCACTTTATCTGTTGCGTCTATCACGAACCAATCGCGCGTCACCTCAGCTGGTTTGGCGGAAAATGTTTTCATGGATTCCCTTACTATATGGAGTAGTACTACAGTGCCAAACACCCGCTCTAGTGCATTTTGACACGTTACAATCGCTCGTTTTTGCCTGATTAGGCTTTATATTTTGCCGTCCTAAGGTGCCAGCTAATCTTTAGCTTATATCTAACACACAGAGGAAAGCCGAGCATTATATGGCTGCAAAGTTAAACACGCAAGATAAAAGAAAAATTTTGCTTAAAAAAAACCCAAGCCAATTTGGCTTGGGTTAAATCCACACCATTAAAGGGGTGGAGGAGACACTTGTGGCAACAATTAAGCCGCCCTGCGCGCATTCTACCAATTTATTTATAAAATACAATATATTACTTTTATTTGATATCAATTAAGTAGCCCTCACCTAATTGGAAAAGCGCCCTATTTGGGCGCCGCAATAGAAAATAATCAACCACTCAAGGATCAAAAACGCCGACGCTGCCTAGCCTTATTAGCAGGCACAATGCTTGCACAATTCCACACAGCCCACGCCAATCTAGTTGCCTAGCAACCCATCCAAAATAACCGCATTACTAAATGAAGGACATTGCAACAAACCAGCGAAAACAGCATAAAGCTAAGCGCCCGCACACATCAATCGCCTTCATAAGAACCGCCACAATCGCATCCGCCCTGCGCTTTACTGTGCAGAATAAAGATCAACCACCCTTTAATATAAATTTAATATTTATCGTAGCAGCCATACTGACACGCCACCTGATCGCCACAATGACTTTGTAAACACCCGAATACCATTTAAAAAACCCTTAGCCTAAATAAATCACGCGCTGCGCATACCGAACACTTTTATCAGAGCATGTTTTTATGGATTCTTTGATTTGTATACGTATGGACTAAGATATTTTCTGGGGTCACATCGCTTTTGTCAGCAACGCCCTTGAGCGTGACATGCACTTTCCTATGCAAATGTATATCAAGACCGTCATTGTCCACACGCACATGTCGCAAAAACTGAGCGTGATTTCTTATCCCCAGTTTTGGGTCCAACACTAAACGATCACACCGGGGATCAAAATCTGTAATCGTTAAATGTCGGCTATCCTTTGTCACCACGTAGTCATCACAACCTAACCCGCCTGTCACGGTGTCACGCCCTTTGCCCAAGTGAAAAAGGTTATCAGCAGCATTCCCTATCACAATATCATTGCCACTCCCTGTCACAACAGACTCCAATAAACTGTCCGGCTGCTCATCTATCGGCAAATACACATTGCCACGCGCAGAGTAGTCCAGCTGACACTTTTGATCAGATATTGGGTGACAACCTGCAGCGCTACGCTGCGCCGCACCTTCTGAACCAGGATAATCACAGACAGCCTGGCTATGGGCCAATATTTGCGCATCATAACGAAGCACCCCACCGGGGCGTATATCAATATTGACAGCCGTACGAAATGTACGAAAATCTAAGGTATCCCACCCACCCGGATCTACAATCGTTAGCTGCACATGGCCTGCACGTGCAGGAAAAATTTGAAATTGCGCCACATCGGCCGCACTTCGACAATCTTCAATATCGATGACTTTGGCGTTTGCATCAAAGCGATAGTATGTATCGCCTTGATAAGGGCTTTTTAAACGCGATGCTTCGTTTGCGGGTGTGGCACTTTCTCCATTTAATTGCCTAATACGTTGCGCAATCATATTCAGTGCCGCGTAATCGTATGGCATCAAAGTTTGGGGTAAAGGTTGTTTATTTTGGGCACACCCCGCTGGCAAAAAGGGCATTGAATCATAAGCAATTACGGTATTTTCGTAAATCGCTTTATCACGGGCAAGACAATACCCCTCCAAAATTTCACATTCATTCTTTGAAAACCAACTTACATCGACAAGACCCAAGGCATGATTGAGTTCATGGGCCGCCAAATACAAAGCCGCAGAACCACGCTCGATCCCAGTAGAAAACTGCTCCCCTAAAATAAAAGTAATATGACTTTTACTTGCGTATTTTTCACGAAAAAGAGCCACAATATTTTCTACCTGCGTTTGCGTAAAAGGATAATGCGCATTAACCGTACTCAAAGCAGGATGAAGTAACGCAGCATGAAAAACAGATGAGGGACGCTCTGTTACTCCTTTCATTGTCCGCGGATGCTCGCCACACACTTTTGTTCTCACCCGAATATCCGCAAGCTCCGCAGCCTGCGCTTCACGGAGAGTAAAGGGGGTATGCTTACTTAAATCGTCTGCAGCAAGGCGCACTGCTTGCGCCATCGTTTCGCTTAACAAAAACTGCCTAAGCGAGGGGACCTTTTTACCAGAGCACACCACCGTGTCGTCTGCGGTTTCTCCAGGTGAATGGCCTCGGATACGATAAGTTAATTCTAATTTTGACGGATACGTTAAATCATCTCTGCTCACAAGATGATAGAGAATCGGATCTCTGGGACGCCGCGCTTCATCTTCTACTAAATCGGTAATCAACGCCCGAGCCGAAGCAGGTTCCTCGAAAAATTGCTTTTCATCTGGATTATCTACATTCTCCATACCGAACAGCCGAAACACGGCTGTCTCTGTTAAATCTTCATCCACCATCACATTCGACACTTGCGCACTCCGGGCCAAACGTGTGTACTCAGCAGCGCGCCATGGCCATTGATTACTTTCACGATGACCTAAGAATTGTTGGCTCGCTTCATTAATCGACGTCCAGGCAAATGGCAAAGCAGATGCATTAGGCACGGCCCCTGTCATTGTTTCGTTATTAGCTAAGTTAGAACGCTGGGCCACAGGCTTGCTGTTGACATACAAAGTTGCGACTGCTTGTAAAGCCCCGTACATAAAAGGAGTGATGCGCATCGTTATGCTCTATTATTAAAATTAGATTGATTTAGGCGAAAGATTTATCACCTAAACAAAGGTGCTAGGTAACAAGGGACCCAACAGGCGGTGGATTTATGTCACAAACGCGGAGGAATATTTCTCGTTTAACGCGTAAAGAATCGCACAGGTCTCTTCATCAGCACAGCCATCGATCTGATTTGGACGAAAGTGCATTTGAAATGCGCGTATCCATGCCTCGTCTTTTTGACTATCGCGCGGCTGATTTATGGATGGCGTAGCGTAGCCGTACTGTTGCAGTGCATGCATAACAGTATCAGCGACGGGTAAACCATGTTGCTGAAAATGAGCCAAGTATTTATTTTTAGTAGCGGGGTCATACCATGCGCCAATGCCACATTGATAAAACGCATACCACGGAAATCGTGGGCCAGGATCCATTTTGCGCGTCGTGATATCGGCATGGCCCACAATATTCTGAGGGGCGATATCGGGATAACGCCGTAAAATATCAAGGGTTAACTCTTTGACCGCCTCAATTTGTTGCGCGTTATAGTCTGGAAAAATGAGCACACCATCTGAGCGACGCTGGGGTTGATAGACAATCTCAATACCAATAGAGCTGTCATTTAAATGATGACGTGCTTTCCAAGCACTGAGCCCCGCATGCCAAGCGCGGGCCTGCTCGTCCACCAAATTAAAAATATTCAGAGAACGAAATCCTGCCGCAAGATACGATGGATCCTCTGGGTCAGGGACAAGATAGTGCGCACTGACGGTATCGCCCGTTAACACCGCTACCGAGTCTTTAAAGTTGAGCTCAGTGTAGTGAAATACCAAAAAGCGCACCCGGTTATTTACCGCGTGCGTATTCCGATAAGTAGTGTGATCAATAAAGTACATCTGCCCTCTCAACCCTAAACCTGCATGATAAAAATCTATCCACCCGCCCCATGCTCACCATAACGCAATAGCAAAAACAACGTGACCGAAAGAGAACAGAGGGCCTTAGTGTCTAAGGTGACGCAAACAACTCAATATTGCTACATTTTTTCATCAATCAAGCTTCACCTATCTTTTATGCCTTTATCGCCCACAACGATTTAATTGAGTGTAACCCGTGCAAAGCGCCGTTTACCCACTTGAATTAGATAGCTACCTACATCCAACGCTAAGGTACGGTCAGCAATCGTTGTGCCATCGACTTTCACTCCGCGCTGCTCAATATTACGCACTGCTTCGGACAAAGAACTCACTAAACCCAGTTGCTTTAGCACCTGGGTCACCACAAGCGGCGCCCCCGATAAATGCATCTGCGCAACATCTTCAGGCACCCCACCTTTAGCACGATGGTTAAAATCTTCGAGTGCTTTTTCAGCGGCAGCACGACTATGAAAACGCGCTACGATTTCTTGCGCTAACAAGACTTTGGCATCTCTGGGATTGCGGCCTGTCTCCACTTCATGCTTAAGTTGCGCAATCGTTTCTAGTGAAGCAAAAGAAAGCAAAGTGTAATAGCGCCACATCAATGGATCAGAAATGCTCATCAGTTTGCCAAACATCTCATTGGGCGCCTCCGAAATACCCACATAATTGGCTTTTGATTTGGACATTTTTTCATGCCCATCTAAGCCTTCTAATAAGGGCATGGTCAAGATACATTGCGGTTCTTGATCATGCTCTTTTTGTAATTCACGCCCCACTAAAAGATTAAATTTTTGATCTGTCCCACCCAGCTCTAAATCCGCTTTTAATACAACAGAGTCATAACCTTGCATCAAAGGATAGAGTAACTCGTGCATCGAAATAGGTATGCCGCCCTTATAGCGTTTAGTAAAATCATCGCGCTCCAAAATACGCGCTACCGTATATTTCGCCGCCAACCCAATCATGCCGCGCGAGCCCAAGGGATCAGACCATTCACTGTTGTAACGAATCTCTGTGCGCGCAGGATCTAATATCATGCTCGCTTGTTTGTAATACGTCTTTGCGTTGGACTCAATTTGCTCGGGTGTCAAGGGAGGGCGTGTCACATTACGACCCGAAGGGTCGCCAATCATGCTGGTGAAATCACCAATTAGAAAAATAACGGTATGCCCCAAATCTTGTAATTGACGCAATTTATTGAGTACAACCGTGTGTCCTAGATGAATATCAGGTGCCGTGGGATCTAAACCTAACTTAATCCGTAAAGGCTGACCGGTTGCTTCACTGCGCACTAATTTTTTTATCCAATCCGCTTGTACCAAAAGCTCGTCACAGCCGCGCTCCGTGACTGCAAGCGCATGACGCACAGCATCACTCAGCACTGTGTTGGGTGAAAGAAGAGAGGTATCCGATTTCATGGTTATTCTTTATTTAAAATTGACTAAAACTTATCCAGAGACTTGGCTCACGTACATCACAACAGACAATGGTATTAAACAATACAGGGGGAAAATGGCATCAAGGACCGCCGCACTCTGCCCCTTAAGTCGCGCCACCTCACAATACAGCGCAACAATAAACGCGGATGCGCGCGCTCATCCTCTTATCAAACCACCCGTACCGGTCCCACCAGCGCAAGCACTTAACGTACACAATCATTATGTATTTTGATGCTATTGTGCATACCGTGTCTATAAAACAAGTAATAAACACAACAACACGGCCAGCCCACCACGCGCGCTATACATCGCTTACCCCCCACACCCTGTCCTATTTACACACAATACGCATCATCATGCATATCGATAAACTGCCCACATATCGGCCAACAATAAAATCGATTTTGCATGCAACGTTACCTCACCCCATATGCCTATCGATCTCGCTAAACTAAACTCATGGTTTATTACGCTACTCGCACTACACGATGTCACGGATTTTACGTGACCCCCCGTTACCCTTTTCTATTTGTATATATATGAACCAAACCACCGATATTTCTGGACAATCGCTCTACCTAGGCATTATGTCGGGCACCAGTTTAGATGGCATTGATGGGGTATTGGTTGACTTTAGCGCTACACCACCTCGCGTATTAAGTTCAGCGACCATTGCTCTTCCTCACGCTTTGCGTACCGAATTTCTCGCACTCTCCTTTACCGGAGAAAATGAATTGCACAAAGAAGCGCTCGCCGCTAATGCACTCGCTCACTGTTACGCTGACTGTGCGGCCAAAGTACTAGAAAACGCTCACGTCAAGCCAGCAGACGTACGCGCACTGGCAGCGCACGGCCAAACCATACGCCACCAACCGGGTTTACATGATGGCATTGGCTATACCAAACAAACCCTTGCGCCTGCTTTACTCGCAGAACTAAGTGGGATTGATGTTATCGCTGATTTTCGGAGTCGCGACATCGCCGCAGGAGGGCAAGGCGCGCCCCTTGTCCCGCCCTTTCATGCCCATTTTTTTGGTAACAAACAACAAGCACGAATCGTCTGCAATATTGGTGGCATCGCTAATCTCACCATACTACCCACTGAGCAAGCGAGTCCAACACATACGATTTTGGGATTTGATTGTGGCCCGGGCAATTTACTACTTGATGCGCAAGCGCAAACCCATCTGGGACAACCCTATGATGCATTCGGGCAGTGGGCTGCGAGCGGAAAACCTCATGCCAAATTATTAGCGCAACTCATGAAAGAACCTTTTTTTCAACAAGCCCCGCCCAAAAGTACAGGACGGGATCTATTTAATATAGGCTGGTTGCAACAACAATGCCAAACCAGCGGTATCACCTTATCACCGCAAGATCTCCAAGCAACATTAACGCAATGTACGGTTAGCGCTATCGCACAAGCTGCACGCACCTATGGCGAAACAGCTCGGGTTTTAATCGTATGTGGCGGCGGCGCACTCAACACCTACTTAATGCAAAGCTTGCAGCACGCTTTGCCCGATTGGCAAGTTAGCCCCTCCGATAAATTTGGCGTACCTGCGCAAGAAGTAGAAGCCTGCGCTTTCGCTTGGTTAGGATGGCAATTTATACGTGCCTTACCCGGTAATTTGCCCTCTGTCACGGGCGCACGGGGACCAAGAATATTGGGCGCCTATTATCCTCATTAGAAAAATGATTGCGCGCACTTATCGTCGAGTGCATCGATCGATGCACTACCCCAAAAATAGCATTCCTCATTGCCATAAACACAAGAAGTGTCACCGTACTATAATCACCTTCTTTATTTCCCTGCGGTGCCAGACGCCGAATTGGTATGCGCCAAGGTCGCTTTAGTCTTTCCTGTATTGTTCCTGTTTATAACGAAGCCAAGCATTTAGCCGAATTTCTCGCTGCGCTGCATACAAAAATAAGTGCCATCACAACACAACACGAGATTTTGGTCATCAACGATGGCAGTCGTGACAACACACGTGAAGTCGTACAGTCGCTCACCAAAACATACGGTATGCGCTATCTGGAGTTATCACGTAATTTTGGCAAAGAAGCTGCATTAACCGCTGGAATTGATCATGCGCGTGGCGACGCCGTTTTATTAATCGATGCCGACTTTCAACATCCACTCACGCTGATTGATGACATGGTGTCGCAATGGCAACATGGCTACGATATGGTCTATGGCGTGATTGCCGATCGATCCGCCGAATCAAATGCAAAGCGATTGGGCACCCATCTTTTTTATACCCTCCTTAATCGCAGCACCAAAACCCACATTCCAGCGCATGCGGGGGACTTTCGCTTAATGGATCGCAAAGTTATCCAAGCCATGCGTGCTTTACCGGAACGTAATCGTTTTATGAAAGGACTATATGCCTGGGTTGGATTTAAAAGTGTGGCGTTACCTTTTGTCCCCTTAGACCGTATCGGTGGACACTCCCGCTTTAATTGGCAAGCACTTTCGGACTTAGCGATTTCAGGTATTACCGCCTTCACCACCTTACCTCTGCGTATTTGGAGTGTAGTGGGCACACTTATTTCATTACTCGCGATTGCTTACGGCCTCTATATCGCACTTGATGCTTTTTTCTTTGGCAATGCAGTCGCAGGATGGGCCACCCTATCAGCAGGGTTGATGCTATTCTCGGGCGTGCAATTATTATCGATCGGCATTTTGGGCGAATACTTGGGTCGCGTATACGACGAAGTCAAACAACGCCCTATCTATCTACTTGCCTGCGACACCGACGATAGTCCATTAAATAAAGAATGATTATCCCGCGCATATCTTGGCCACGTAGTCTACGTTTTATTATGGTGGGTACTTGCGCGGCGGCTGTACATTTTGTCATCGCGCTGATGGCAGTTGAAATCGGACAGATTCCGCCATTATGGGCCAATGTATTGGGATTTTGTGTGGCGTTTTGCGTCAGTTTTTTAGGCCATGCGCGTCTTACTTTTTCCCAGCACAATACACCTCTTTGGTCCGCATTACCTCGCTTTTTTGCGGTTGCTGTGACCGCCTTTGCCTGCAATGAGTGGCTCTTTTATCTTTGCATTACGCAATTAGCTTGGCCCTACCAGCCCTCACTTGCACTGGTGCTGCTCGTAGTTGCCGGCGGCACTTATTACGCCAGCAAATATTGGGCTTTTCGTCAAACACGTACTCACTGATGTTTGCGCCTAAACTCAACACTCGCCCTATCGTTACGCTATGTGCCGATGATTATGGTTGGCATCCGGCCATTGATGCAGCCATTATTGATCTTGCTCAACACAACATTATTCACGCCACCAGCTGTATGAGCACCGCACCACGCTGGCCTCTCGCCTGTGCTGCATTGCGTCCCTTATTGGGCAAAATAGATGTGGGACTCCACCTTAATCTCACCGAATCCTTCGATAACGATCATCGTACGAGCTTGCACAATATCGTGCTACGCAGCTATAGCGGTCAATTAAACTCTCACCATATAGCCACAACAATACGTACCCAACTCCAAGCCTTTAGTGATGCCTTGGGACAACGCCCCGATATGATCGACGGACACCAACATGTGCATCAATTACCTATTGTGCGCGATGCACTACTAGACACTATCGCGCAGCTTTATGGTGAAGATGCCCCTATTTGGATACGCAATACCCTACCTTCCAAGCATTATTTTGGCAGGGGCTTCGGATTAAAAACACAGATACTTAAATACTTGGGCGGAGCGAAATTTGCTCGCCTTTTGCATCACCACAAAAAAGCAAGCAACCGCGGTTTTGCAGGAGTGTACGGCTTTGATGCGCCGAACGAAAATATATATGGTGAACACATGGCGCACTGGTTAAACCAAGCACATGATGGCCTGCTTATCATGTGCCATCCAGCCAACGCTCCCATCATGGCAGACGCCATTGGCCAGCAACGCCCAATTGAGTTTCGCTACCTAAGTTCGCCGGCATTCACCCAACTGTGTGAACAAAAAGGCATCGTCTTAGGACGGCTTAACCAAGCATATATTTAAATTTAGAAAACACTTACCTACGGATCGCAAGCAAAAGACAGAGCGCACCCCTGCCCAAGATATCAACAGAGTCATATATCAGAAAGATCGTGTATACGACGCACTTGCACAGCAAGGGATGTTAGGCTTTTTTGATTGGTTTCAGATAAAGAAGCGCCCATTCTGCTGAACACCACAACGGGGGGCTTTATTTTTACTTTGCCAAACTCGCTTTGCGCGCTTGTTTTTTTATCTTATTTTTGATGCGCGTCTGTTTTAACGAAGAAAGATGCTCAACAAACACTTTCCCCATCAGATGATCCATCTCATGCTGGATACACACCGCCAGCAAATCATCGGCCTCTAACTCAAAATACTGATTATCTAAATTAAGAGCACGCACGCGCACACGAGCCGGGCGCGCCACGTTATCGAAAATATCAGGCACAGACAAGCATCCCTCTTCCCATACTTTGGTTTCTTCACTCGCCCAAAGAATTTCGGGATTAATCAGTGTAATCAGTTGACTTTTATCAGTCGAAATATCAATCACCACCACACGTAGATGCACATCAACCTGCGTGGCCGCCAAACCCACGCCCGGTGCGGCATACATGGTCTGTGCCATATCCTGCGCCAATTGATGAATAAACGCATTAACGCGCGCAACGGGTTGCGCAACTTTATGTAAACGCGGATCAGGAAAATGCAAGATATTGAGTAAAGCCATACTTTTAATCAAATGAAATATCACGAACAACACAGACCCGCTTAGTATAGCGTTAGCCCATTTGTACGTAACCCTATTATTTTATGCCGACATGACCTCTTCTTACGATACCGACGATGTAAGCGCTTGGCTTAGGCTACTGGATACACCTGGTGTTGGCATACATACTGCCTTACGCCTACTGCGCACATTTGGTCTACCACAACAAATTTTCGCCCATAGTTACAGTGAACTTACACAATGCGTATCTGAAACCATTGCACAAGCTTTACTCGCCCCACCCTCACCCCTTACACAAGAACGTATTGCCCGTACACTGGATTGGCTCGCGCAACCGGATAATCACTTAATCAATTTAGCCGACGAGAGCTACCCCCCTTTACTACTGGAGATGGCTGACCCGCCTGCGCTTCTCTATGTCAGAGGCCGTTTATCCGCACTCGTGCAACCGGCCATCGCGCTGGTAGGTTCACGTCAAGCCACCCTACAAGGCACTCAAGACGCTCAACATTTTGCCCGCACACTCGCGACTGCCGGATTAATTGTTATCTCAGGATTAGCATCAGGGATTGATGCAGCCGCGCATCGCGGTGCTTTAACTGCGATTGACGGACAAACCATTGCTGTAGTCGGCACGGGCATCGATCGTGTTTACCCGGCAACGCACTTAGCGCTTGCACATGAAATTGCGCAACAGGGCGCCATCGTTAGCGAATTTCCTCTCGGCACGCCCCCTGCACGCCACCATTTCCCCCAGCGAAATCGCATTATCGCGGGTCTATCCCGAGGTGTGGTGGTGATAGAAGCAGCAGCCCAATCTGGCTCTTTAATCACCGCCCGACTTGCTAGCGAAATGGGGAGAGAAGTTTTCGCCTTACCCGGTTCAATCCACTCACCGCTAGCCAAAGGATGTCATGCGCTTATTAAGCAAGGCGCGAAATTAACAGAGTCAGCAGAAGATATCTTGCAAGAGCTGCGCTTACCCCTCACGGCAACAGCCTCACCTATTTCAAAAAACACAGCGAGTGAGCCTATACTGGGCGGCCTCATTGGACACAAGCCCGTCACCTTAGACGAAATTTGCACGCATACCGGATTAGATATAACGCAAGCCAATGCGCAACTATTACACCTCGAACTCGCTGGAGAAGTCGAGCTTATGGCAAACGGCCGCTATCGCCGCTTAAACTAAACTATGCCTACCGCATTAATCACAACAGCACAAAAACAAGTCAAATAACAACATGACCAAGTTCCCCAAACGATGGCCGCTCCACCCTTACGTCTACGTACAACGGACCGCGCGCGCGATACTGCATATTTGCACAGTCGCGCAAAAATATAGCCCGCTTTACATCCCAAGGTTTTAGTATTAGGGATTTAGGCAGAAATCTGCTATTAATACGCCCCAAATTGGTCACACATTCTTATTTAAAAAAATCCCGTGAAAGCTACCCCTTCTGCTGTCGGTCCCAATAAGGCACTTATCATTGCCGAAAAACCTTCGGTGGCGGCCGACATCGCCCGCGCCTTAGGTGGCTTTACCAAGCATGAGGACTACTTTGAAAGCGATAGCTACGTATTGTCTTCAGCTGTCGGGCATCTGCTTGAAATCGGCGTGCCCGAAGAGCATGAGGTTAAGCGGGGCAAGTGGAGTTTTGCCAACTTACCCGTCATCCCGCCTTATTTTGCCTTGCATCCCATCGCCAAATCAGAGAACCGGCTTAAAGTATTAATGCGTTTAATCAAGCGAAAAGATATTACTGAGCTCATCAACGCCTGCGATGCGGGACGAGAAGGAGAGCTCATTTTTCGCTTAATCGCCCAGCACGCCCAAGCCAAACAGCCTGTAAGACGACTGTGGTTGCAATCGATGACACCCGATGCAATCCGACAAGGATTTACGCGACTGCGTATCGATGCCGATATGCAACCCTTAGCCGATGCCGCGCGTTGCCGCTCCGAAGCTGATTGGCTTGTTGGTATTAACGGCACACGAGCCATGACCGCCTTTAACAGCAAAGGAGGCGGATTTTTTCTAACGACGGTAGGGCGTGTACAAACGCCCACGCTGTCTATCGTTGTTGAGCGCGAAGAAATCATTCGCAAATTTGTATCCCGACCCTATTGGGAAGTACGCGCAGAATTTATTGCAGCCGCCGGGGTTTACGAGGGTCGTTATTTCGACCCTCACTTTAAACGAGACGAATTTGACCCTGAAAAACGGGACTCACGTATATGGGGCGAAGCAGCTGCAAAAGCCATCGTCACCGCTTGTCGTGATAAACCCGGAAAAGTTAGCGAAGAATCCAAGCCCAGCACACAAATAGCACCGGCGCTATTTGATCTCACCACTTTGCAGCGTGAGGCCAATGCCCGCTTCGGTTTTTCTGCCAAAAACACATTGGGTTTAGCCCAAGCGCTCTACGAAAAACACAAGGTACTCACTTACCCACGGACTGACAGCCGCGCGTTACCAGAAGATTATCTCGACACGGTTAAGCAAACACTTAAGATGCTCGGCGAAAGTTCGGATAATTTTTATCCGCACACCGCACAAATTTTAGAAAAAGGGTGGGTCAAACCTAATAAGCGCATTTTCGATAACAGCAAAATTTCCGATCACTTCGCTATTATCCCGACCAATCAGGCTCCAAAAAATTTATCCGAACCCGAATTTAAGCTTTACCAACTTGTCACCCGCCGTTTTCTTGCGGTTTTTTTCCCCGCAGCCGAATATTTTGTGACGACACGTATTACCGAGGTAAGCGGTCACCACTTTAAAACCGAGGGGAAAATATTAGTCAACCCCGGATGGCTAACCGTCTACGGAAAAGAAGCAACCGAAGGTCACGGCGACGACAAAACGCTGGTCGCCGTCGCCCAAGATGAAAAAGTCGCGACAGAACAAATTCGCATCGTCGATCTACATACCAAAGCCCCCCCACGTTACTCAGAAGCCACACTGCTCTCTGCAATGGAAGGCGCGGGCAAATTAGTAGACGATGACAGCTTACGCGAAGCCATGTCAGGCAAAGGACTAGGAACGCCTGCCACACGCGCAGCGGTCATCGAAGGATTGCTCGGCGAAAAATATATGATAAGAGAAGGGCGAGAGCTTATCCCTACCGCGAAAGCCTTCCAGTTAATGAACTTACTGCGCGGACTCGGCGTAGAAGAACTAACATTACCTCACCTAACCGGCGAATGGGAACATAAGCTCACGCAAATAGAGCGCGGCCACATTCAACGTAAAACGTTTATGGAAGAAATCGCGCAAATGACCCAAAGGGTCGTTAAACGAGCAAAAGAATACGATAGCGACTCCATTCCCGGCGATTACGCTATTCTCGTCACACCCTGCCCACACTGTGGCGGCGTGGTACACGAAAACTATCGCCGCTATGCATGCGCTAGCTGCGATTTCAATATCTCTAAAATACCGGGCGGGCGACAGTTCGAAACGGTTGAAATCGAAACCTTACTTAAAGAAAGAACGATTGGCCCCCTCCAAGGTTTTCGCAGCAAAATGGGACGTCCTTTCGCTGCCATTCTTAAGCTCACAGAAGATAGTGAGCTGGGCAACTATAAGCTCGCGTTTGATTTTGGAAATAGCGATGCTGAAGATGGGGAACCCGTTGATTTCACCGGACAGGAAACCCTAGGCACATGCCCCAAGTGCAAAGGTCATGTTTACGAACACGGTATGCGCTATGTATGCGAAAACAGCGTTGCTCAACCTAAAACCTGCGATTTCGTCACCGGCAAAGTAGTCCTACAACAAGATATTTCCCGCGAGCAAATCATCAAACTACTGCGTGATGGCAAAACGGAGTTGCTTACCGGCTTTAAATCCGCGCGCACGGGGCGCAACTTTAAAGCTTACCTTGCCAAGCAGCCGGATGGGAAAATAGGATTTGAGTTTGAAGCACGTGCACCGCGCAAAACAGCTCAACAAGAAAAAGAGACCAGCGAAGGCGATTCTCCAAAAACCCCGACTAAAACAAAAGCGCCGACAAAAAAAGCAAGCGCTAAAGAAAAACCCGTTAGCTAAATAAATATGTAACAACTGCTGTGTGCCGTAACTGTGCACAGCAGCTCACACGTAAACAATCACTTGCCAAGCACCCGAGTGAGAAATGAGCTAACGCGGTACAGATAAGTTCACGCAAAAAAAGGATACGCGCAAAGCATGCGACGAGATAACGAAGTAAACCGCCCATAACATTGCTCACCCCCATTCGTTAGATGATGTATTTAAGACACACTATTTCCGCAAACTGTTATGGTAATTTCTGTTAAATAACTTCCCTATTCCAAGCTTGTCAGCCTAGACTGTGGCTGTTATTACTTTGTGTTGAGGTGAGAATGACGTCTGCTCCTTGGTCCAACCCTGCGGGTACTGATGGGTTTGAGTTTATCGAATACGCTGCACCCGATCCCATCGCCACAGGCAAGATTTTTGAGGCAATGGGCTTTATTGCAATCGCGAGGCACCGACACAAAAACGTCACGCTATATCGTCAAGGTGATATCAATTTTATTCTGAATGCAGAACCAGGATCTTTTGCACAACGTTTTGCCCGTTTGCACGGCCCATCGGTATGCGCAGTTGCGTTTCGCGTACAAGATGCTGCACTAGCCTATCGTCGCGCTTTAGAGCTCGGCGCTTGGGGGGTAGGACCACGCGGCGGCCCCATGGAACTCAATATTCCAGCCATCAAAGGTGTGGGCGACTCGTTAATCTATTTAGTTGACCGGTGGCGCGGAAAAAATGGCACAGCGAACGGATCAGTGGGCGATATCTCTATTTATGATGTGGATTTCTCTCCCTTACCCAATGTGCCCATTCATCCAAAAGGATTTGGTCTAAAAAATATCGATCACCTGACGCACAATGTGCATCGTGGACGTGTCCGAGAATGGGCTGAGTTTTATACGCACCTATTCAATTTCCGGGAAATTCGTTATTTTGATTTCGAAGGTTAATCAACAGGTATCAAGTCAAAAGCCATGGTGTCCCCCTGTGGTAAAATTCGCATCCCAATTAATGAAGAAGGCACAGATAGGCCTGGACAAATTCAAGAGTACTTAGATGCTTACAACGGAGAAGGTGTTCAGCATATTGCTTTGTGCTCTGAGGACATTTATTCCACAGTAGACAGGCTGCGTGAAAGCGGTATCCAACTGCTTGATACGCCAGACACTTACTACGATCTAATTAATGGCCGTATACCAGAACATGGTGAAGACATTGACCGATTACGTCAGCGCAAAATCTTGATTGATGGCCAGCCCGGCAATTTATTGCTGCAAATATTTTCCACCAATCAACTCGGTCCCATTTTTTTCGAGTTTATCCAACGAAAAGGCAACGATGGGTTTGGCGAAGGCAATTTCAAAGCATTATTCGAATCGATTGAGCTTGATCAGATTCGTCGTGGCGTACTCAAAGTCGACACTGACTGATATTGACGTTACTTATTTATTAAGGCACTGTATAACGAAGACGGCCGCGGTATTGCCTTAAAAGAACCACGGCCGTATTTTGCCATTTTCTCTGATCATAAAAACATGAACCAATACCCTTATTCTATGTTTCGCCAGCGCGGTTTTACTCTCATCCAAACGATGGTGACTTTAGGTTTGATTGGTTTGGGCATTGCTTTGCTTGCGGCATATTTGTCTAGCTAATAAAAAAGCTTATCTCAACACTGCTTTTCCCGACGTAGCGTATATTTCGCCACGCCGGTGTCGACTTCCATCTATATTGAGGAGCGCGTATGAATGCCCCGTTTGAAGGTGCCGTATCTCGTGTTGTCCAAAATCCTACCTCCCCAATCACTATTGACGACAAATACACCTTGACGCGTGGCCGCGCTTATATGAGCGGCATCCAAGCCCTGGTTAAATTGCCGATGATGCAAAAACTGCGTGATGCTGCCGAAGGCTGGCACACAGCAGGCTATATTTCGGGCTATCGCGGCTCACCGCTTGCCGCACTCGATTTAAATCTATGGAAAGCAAAAAAACATCTGGCAGAACACAGTATTCACTTTCATCCAGGTGTGAACGAAGACCTCGCAGCAACCGCAATATGGGGCACGCAACAAATTGGTTTTTCGCCAAACGCAACACAAGATGGTGTATTTGCAATGTGGTATGGCAAAGGGCCTGGGGTAGATCGCAGTGGTGATGCTTTCAAACATGCCAATATGGCGGGATGTGCCGCCCATGGTGGTGTGCTGGTTTTAGCGGGAGATGATCATGGGTGCCGCTCCTCTACCATGCCGCACCAATCAGACCCTATTCTTGCCGCTTTCGGTATGCCTACGCTCTACCCAGCTACACCACAAGAGTATCTCGATTTTGGCCTGCACGGCTGGGCTATGAGTCGCTACACGGGGCTATGGGTAGCCTTAAAGTGCGTCACGGATATTGTTGAATCATCCGCCTCTGTTGACGTTGATCCACAACGGGTACAAGTGCGTTTACCGAGTGACTTCAACCTCCCGGATGGGGGTTTAAATATTCGCTGGCCTGATTCATCGATGGAGCAAGAGGTACGCATGATGGCCCATAAATGGCCTGCTGCCATTGCCTACGCACGTGCAAATCAACTCGACAAACTGATCTTCAATCCACCCTCAGCAAAACTAGGTATCTTAAGCGCAGGTAAAGCTTATCTGGATTTACGCCAAGCTTTAAAAGATTTAGGTCTAGATGATGATGCTTGCGCACAATTGGGTATTCGCTTACTTAAAATTGGTTGCATCTGGCCCCTAGACCAGCAAGGCTTACGCGATTTTTCTACGGGACTAGAAGAAATTTTCGTCGCAGAAGAAAAACGACCTTTGCTGGAAGCAGGACTTAAAGAATCACTGTACAACGTGTCGCAGCGTCCTCGTATTTTTGGCAAAACAGATAACCCTATGCTCGCGATAGCGGGAGAGCTCAGCCCCGCCATCCTTTCACAAGCCTTAGCGCAATGGCTTAGTCCACGGCTACCCAATCATTTAAATATTTTGGTGCAAGCTCGTCTGGCTGCACTAACCGCACAAAAGCTGACCATGCCCGCGGTCGTTGTCAGCGAACGAGCGCCCTGGTTTTGCTCAGGCTGCCCGCACAACACCTCTACCAAACTACCTTCAGGATCACGTGCCATTGCCGGAACAGGGTGCCACTATATGGCCAACTGGATGGACCGTAACACCAGCACCATTACGCAAATGGGCTCAGAAGGTATCAACTGGTTAGGGCAACGTCATTTTATTGATGAGCCCCATATATTTGTGAACTTAGGCGACGGTACATATTTTCACTCCGGCTTGCTTGCCATTCGCGCTGCCATTGCCGATCGTGCCAATATGACCTACAAGCTACTCTATAACGATGCAGTGGCCATGACAGGCGGCCAACCTGTTGAAGGAACGCTTACAGTTAAGCAAATGACGGAGCAAGTATTAGCCGAAGGGGCCGCACAAGTCGTTATCGTCAGCGATGAACCCGAAAAGTATGAACTTGAATCTAACCGCGTACCTAAAGAGGTAAACGTATATTACCGAGATCGTTTAGACGAAATACAACGCGCGCTGCGTGAGGTGCCTGGGGTAACGATTTTAATTTATGACCAAGCTTGCGCAACCGAGCGCAGACGCAAACGTAAGCGGGGTTTAATGATTGACCCAGCAAAGCGCGCTTATATCCACCACGAAATTTGCGAGGGATGTGGCGACTGCTCCAATCAGTCCAACTGTCTATCGATCGAACCGCTAGACACAGAGCTTGGCAATAAGCGACAGATTAACCAATCTTCCTGCAATAAAGATTTTTCTTGTGTCAAAGGATTTTGCCCAAGCTTTGTCACTTTACAAGGTGCCCAACTCCGTGCGCCAGAGCGCCAAACGACCGTATCCGCTTTCTTACCTGCCGAACCGGCCCTGCCAACGCTTTCACCCACGCAAAACTACAGCATCTTAGTCACTGGCGTAGGAGGAACAGGAGTTATTACCATTGGTGCATTACTGGGCATGGCCGCCCACCTAGATGGCAAAGGTATTAGTGTGCTAGATGTCACTGGCCTTGCTCAAAAGGGCGGAGCCGTCGCAAGTCATATTCAAATCACACCGCAGCCCGATGCCAACCAAGCCACGCGTATTTCTGCTGCAAGTGCAAATGTGCTTATCGGATGCGATGCTATTGTGAGTATTGGTACAGAAGCATTATCGGTACTACACTCAGGCAGCCATGCGGTCGTCAATACAGCGCCTACGCCCACTGCCGCGATGATGCATCAACCTAATTGGCAATTTCCCAGCAACGCCTGTGAGCAAACACTCAAACGCATTGTCGGTGAACAGTGTGAGTTTTTTGATGCCAATGCCATCGCCAAAGCAGCAATGGGCGACACTATCTATGCCAACCCCATCATGCTGGGTTACGCTTGGCAAAAAGGGTGGCTCCCTTTAACACTCGCTTCTTTATTGCAAGCCATTGAGCTTAACGGTGTTGCTATCACACAAAACCATATGGCATTTGGTTGGGGAAGACGCGCAGCACATAACATCATCGAAACGCGTACAGCGCTTGGCCTTATTCAAGCACAAATCTTAAAGCTCGATACCCCTATTGCACGCCAGCAAACACTGGAGCACTTGATTGATAATCGCGCATCCCGCCTAGAAAATTATCAAAATAAGGCCTATGCGCAGTGTTACCGTGACACGCTTAAAGAAATATTAGCGCGCGACGTACAACTAAACCGCACGGACTTAAGTCTTATCGTGGCAAAACAGCTATACCGACTGATGGCGATCAAAGATGAATACGAAGTGGCACGGTTATTTTGCTTGCCTAGCTTTCGCGAAGATTTACGCAAACAATTTGCCGGTGAGCCAGGGCGTGACTATCAAATTCATTTTCATCTGGCCCCGCCCACATTAAACAAAAGCGGGCAAACCCCTCGCAAAATGCAATTTGGGGCCTGGATGATGATGATATTTCGTCTCTTGGCACGTTTAAAATTTCTGCGTGGCTCTATGTTTGACCTGTTTGGTTATCATGCAGAGCGTCGCCAAGAGCGGGCATTGCTAGCGGAATACATCGCCCTCTTAAACGAAATCAGTGCCTACATTAACGCAGACAATTACGCACTTGCACTCGATCTCGCCGCACTACCCGAACAAGTGCGTGGCTTTGGTCACGTGCGCACCGCGAATTTAGAAAAAATAAAGCCACAGTGGCATACGTTACTTCAACGTTGGCGCCAAGGAAAAACAGCCTGCGTGGCAGCGTAAATCGTTTTCCCACGCACTTACCCAAAACAATAAGAGAGATGGGTAAAGTGCGTGGCGCCACAGATTGCGCTTAGCCCACCTTATTTCCACTTAGACCTACCGATAAACTCCTAAGCATTAGGCTGATTATGCTGCTCATGATCGACAATTACGATTCATTTACTTATAACCTTGTGCATTATTTTTCTGAGCTCGGGGAAGAAGTCCTCGTTTTTCGCAACGATGCCCTCACACTCCCTGAGATTACCGCGCTTAACCCAAGCCGAATTTGTATTTCACCCGGCCCTTGTAGCCCTAAAGAAGCCGGTATTTCGGTCCCCGTATTACAAGCATTTGCTGGCAAATTACCCATACTCGGTGTGTGTCTGGGCCACCAGGCTATTGGCCAAGCTTTCGGTGGACACATCGTACCGGCTAAACGCGTGATGCATGGCAAAACGGATATTGTTCATCACGAACAGCAAGGTCTATTTGCGGACATACCCAACCCATTTACGGTGACCCGCTATCACTCTCTGGCCGTTGCTCGCGAACATCTGCCCAAAGAGTTGGTCATCACGGCATGGACTGATGATAATGAAATTATGGGCTTACGCCATCAGCATTTGCCTATTGTGGGAGTACAGTTTCACCCCGAAGCGATCCTAAGCGAACATGGTCATGCTTTATTAAAAAATTTTTTACAGATGCGTTGATAACGCATCCCCTACCCTTAACTCACGTAGGCAAAATTGCTGATTGGTAAGCGCCATTTAATCGCGCAATCAACTTATGGGATCACCGTCATCACGATACGCAATGTATTGTATGCACCGTGTCGAAACACCGCTTGGCGGAGTAAATGCTCAATCCAGGGGGCATCATCTAACTCAATACAAGGCATACACAGTAAGCTATGCAATAGCTCACCCCCTTAATGATTTTTAATGGCAAGGAATATTGTGTCAACCATTTTACAAAACGCACTTGTATGTTGCGTCGAACATCGCGAAATTTTTCCCGAAGACATGATGCAAATTATGCGCAGCATGATGCAAGGCGAACTTAGCGATCTCCAAATTAGCGCGCTCCTCCTTGGCCTACGTGTCAAAAAAGAAACCATCAGTGAAATCAGTGCCGCAGCACAAGTCATGCGCGAATTTGCCGTACCCGTCGCGGCACCCAGCACACCTCATCTTATCGATATTGTCGGTACAGGCGGAGATGGAGCAAGCAGTTTTAATATCTCAACCGCCGCCATGTTTGTCGTGGCCGCCGCCGGTGCAATCGTGGCAAAACACGGCAATCGATCAGTTAGCTCACCTTCAGGCAGCGCCGATGTATTGGAAGCATTAGGTGCCAATATCATGCTAAGCCCCCACCATATCGCAGAATGTATGAAAGCGACGAATATCGGGTTTATGTTTGCCCCCAACCATCATCCCGCGATGCGCCATGTCGCCGCGGTACGCAATGCATTAGGCATACGTACGCTTTTTAATATTCTTGGACCGCTCACCAATCCAGCACGTGCCCCCAATGTATTAATGGGCGTTTTTCATGAGGATTTAGTCGGTATTCAAGTGCGAGTATTACAATGCTTAGGCACACAACGTGCGCTCGTTGTATATGGCTGTGATGGCTTAGATGAAATTTCACTGAGCGCGGCCACGCGAGTCGGCGAATTACGGGATGGTCATATTATTGAATACACCCTGCATCCCAGTGATTTTGATTTACATACCGCTCATCTGCACGATTTAAAAGTAGATAACCCACAGGCATCACGCCTTATGCTGCAACGCGCACTACAACCCGAACAAAACACACCCCACCCGGCGCACGAAGTCGTTTGTTTAAACACAGGTGCAGCACTATATATCGCCGACCTTGCCCCAACCATTAGCGCCGGTATTGCGCTGGCACGTGCCACCATCGCAAGTGGTGCCGCGCATACTAAACTGCATCAATTTATAAAATTCACCCAAATATGCGCGGCACAAGCCGATTTACCTTAACCGACTTTTCCTCACTTTATTGAGATACCATGCAGACCAATGATTTCTTACAGCGTATTCTTGTCACTAAAGCCGAAGAACTACTCGACAAAAAAAAGCAACACCCCCTCACCCTCTTGCGCAAACAAGCAGAGTCCCCCGAAATACGCACACAACGTCGCGATTTTATCGGCGCATTACGCAACAAAGTGAAGGCTAATCAAGCCGCGGTGATTGCCGAGATGAAAAAAGCCAGCCCTTCCAAAGGCATACTGCGCGCTGATTTTTCTCCCGAGAAAATCGCGCCTCGCTACGCTGAACAAGGTGCCGCATGTTTGTCAGTGTTAACCGACACCGCATACTTTCAAGGCACGCAACATCATTTAGAACAAGCCCGCGCCGCATGTTCTTTACCTGTACTACGCAAAGATTTTTTAATTGATGAATATCATATTTACGAGGCCGCAGCTTGGGGGGCAGACTGTATTTTGCTTATTGCAAGTGCGCTAGATACAACACATCTACAAGCATTAGAGGACTTAGCACAAGAACTTGGTATGGCTGTACTCGTTGAAATACACCATCGCCATGAATTAGATGCAGCATTACGTTTGCGTACACCCTTGATCGGGATCAACAATCGTAACCTACATACTTTTATGGTGACATTAGAGACAACCATTGATCTGCTGCCCTATATCCCGAGCGAGCGTCTTGTTATCACTGCATCAGGCATCCTTAAGCCTGCCGATGTGCACTATATGCGTAGCCACGATGTGCATACTTTTTTAGTCGGTGAAGCCATGATGCGCGCACCAGACCCAGGTGCCGAGCTAGCCCGCTTATTTTCTTAGAAGCCTCGCGACTGATGACACTCTCTCCGTATTCACCTAAGCTTTGGATCGGCAGCAAAAAAATAGTCTTCTTTCAAGCAACCTCGTTCTCTAAAAAATATAGAAACCCCGGCACATTTTCGCGAATGCGCTTTGATCTGGGCAAACACGCAGCAAACGGCGTGTACTCAAGCGTACATAAGCATTTCGAGTACTGCCCAACACAGGCGATTGAGGCGTGCAACCAGGTGCGCAGAAATCTTATTTAGGTCATCGACAATACGACAGCCCATTTTATTTTTATAACGGACCCGCAATGCACACAATGACGGCATCCACTGCGCCTTCTTTACGCGCACAATTTTCTAAACTGCCCAAAGATTGGGGCACGTTATTGCACAGCTTTATTGCAAGTCGCGCATATGAACAACTTTGCGATGCGATCGCACAAGCACGTGCTGCACGCCCTCCCATTTATCCTGATCAGGTATTCCATGCCTTACATCTCACCCCTGTTGATCAAGTTAAAGTCGTTATTTTGGGACAAGATCCCTATCATGGCATTGATCGCAAGAGCGGCAAAGTACAAGCCCATGGTTTAGCTTTTTCTGTCCCCCCGGGCGTAAAGCCGCCCCCTTCTCTAAATAATATTTTTAAAGAATTACACCGCGATCTCCAGTGTCCTATTCCCGATCATGGGTGTTTGCATTATTGGGCAAAGCAAGGGGTACTGTTGCTCAACACCGTGTTAACCGTAGTCGCTGAGCGCGCAGGCAGCCATGCTGATATTGGTTGGGCTGCTGTCACTGATTTACTACTACGTGGGCTGGCACAACATCATCAGCAACAACGCAAACTCATCGTCATGCTATGGGGTAGTCATGCACAAGCGAATATTGATCTATTTGATGGCCATATTATTTTGCAGACATCGCACCCCTCGCCTCTTTCTGCTTATCGGGGCTTTCATGGCTGCGGCCATTTCAGTCAAGCAAATCAAGCACTAATCGCAGCCGGCCAAGCGCCTATTGATTGGTGTTTACCAGAAGCAGGCGTTATCGTGTAACGACTTGCGGGTGCGCTCGCCAGTTTGACACGAAATAAGCGCAGTTCATCACGACGAAATACATGCACATCAATCATGTCCCCCGCCCGATAACGACCTAACAAAATATCTACCTGACGTGGCTGCACACGCAGTCCATCGATGGCAACTAAGGTATCGCCCGCAGAAAGTCCCGCCTGTTGTGCTGATTCACCGTCATACACATAGGTCAAGCTTAGGGTCCCTTCATGCCACTGCGCCCCTAAACTCGGCATGGTTGAAGCATAATCCGCACGCACACTAAAACCAGCATGCTGCAATAACTCCGTCAAGGGCAAATCCTGCGTACTGTGTACAGCACGTGCAAGCCAAGGCGCCAAATCAAGCTTCGTTGCACGATTAAACAAAGCAATAACGTGTTCTTCCTCCAGACCTTGCGCATCTCCCTGATAAAAAGTGCGTCCATATTCTTGCCACAGCAAACGCATCACATCATCTAATGATTTGCGCCCCTGGCTCGCTTGGCGAATGCTAAGGTCTAAAGCCAGTGCTAGCAAAGCGCCCTTGGAGTAATAGCTAACCGTAGCATTCGGTGTATTTTCATTGGGACTGTAATACTTAATCCACGCATCAAAAGAACTCTCCGCCAACGTTTGCTTAAAGCGTCCGGGTGCGCGCATAACCTGGGTTATATTTTTGCCCAATACATCCAAATAATCCGTTAAGGTCATCACACCACTGCGCAGCAAAGCCAAGTCATCGTAGTACGAAGTAAAGCCTTCAAATAACCACAATAAGTGTGTGTAATTTTCACGATGCAAATCGTAAGGTGCGAAAACAGCCGGTTTAATACGTTTGACATGCCAAGTATGAAAATATTCGTGACTACATAAGCCAAGAAATCGACGATAGCCAGCACATGCATCAATCTGCCCTTGAACAGGTAAATCTGCGCGTGCACATAGCAATGCCGTAGAGGCGCGATGTTCAAGTCCACCGTAACCTTCGCCTACCGCGGTTACCAAAAAAACATAACGATCCACCGGCGCTTTACGATTTTTGGGTTCAAATAATTGAATATGGGTAGCACAAATTTTTGCTAAATCACGCGTTAGACGCAGCATATCGAGCTTAGGCACACTACCTGTAATCGCAATTTCATGCGTGACATGACAGACCACAAATTTTTCGCAAATAAAATTTCCCATCTCCACAGGATGGTCAATTAATTCGTCGTAATTTTCTGCTTCATACCAACCAAAACCATAACGCTTTGCACTTTTTTCTCGTAATGAGGTCATCACCCGCCAATACTGATAACCCAAGCCTTCGGGTCGACAAATTTCGACGGCACAAGGCTGATTCTCCTGACCCTCTACATAAAGAAAAACAGTACAGCCATTAAAAAACCCATGCTGCTCATCAAGATGTGCACCGCGAACCGATAGATCACAGGCATACACTTCGTAATCTAATTGCAAAGCACCCAGACAAGCCGCCGCCCGCCAACGATCCTTATCTAACTTAGTCAGGACAATACTGCGACCTAAAGACGACGCGTGAATGCGATCAATATGCCGAGCAAAATTACGGACCATGTAGCTGCCAGGTATCCACGCCGGCAGTCCAACAATTTGCCCCTCCGCCGAAGGCACAGCAATCGTTAAACGTACTTGATAACGATGTGCGCTTGGCTGAACTGGAAAAATGCGATAGGTAATCGATGCTGTCGATAATTTAGCCATCAATTTTCACCACGACCCGCCCACGAATTTTGCCGGCCATTAATTGCGTTGCTGTTGGAATGACGGTACTCAAATCAATTTCCTGGGTAAGAAGGTGTAATTTATCGAGCAGCAAATCGCTAGCCAAGCGTTGCCATGCCTGTGTACGCAAAGCATGGGGTGTCCACGCACTATCAATTCCCACCAGCTGCACATTGCGCAAAATAAAAGGCGCCACGGTAGTGGGTAAATCCATTCCTTGTACCAATCCACATGCAGTCACCACGCCACCATAACAAGTTTGCGCCAAAGCATTTGCCAAAGTATGTGAGCCCACAACATCGACCACTCCCGCCCAACGCGCTGACTGTAATGGCTTGGCATTAGGTGTCCCCAGTACCGAGCGATGAATAATGTCATGCGCACCCAGTTGCCGAAGAAAATCTGCTTCCCTTTCTTTGCCGGTAGAAGCAATCACTTTGTAACCCAGCTTGGCAAGCAACGCGACGGCGATAGAGCCAACTCCACCTGATGCACCTGTTACTAAAATATCACCCGAATTCGGCAATATATGATTGCGCTCTAACGCCAATACACAGAGCATCGCTGTTAGACCCGCAGTACCCATTGCCGCCGCATCGCGCATGTGCATCGTCAATGGCAAACGCACTAAACCCTCAGCACGGACATAAGCACGCTCAGCCAAACAGCCCCACCGCGTTTCCGATGCACCCCAACCGTGATAAATCACTTGCTCACCCACTTGCCAATCGGGATGATCACTGGCTAACACCGTACCCACACCATCAATACCCGCCACCATGGGCCATGAACGAACAATGGGCCCACGATGGGTAATCGCTAAACCATCTTTATAATTTAAAGAGGCATACGCCATAGACAGCCACACGTTTTCTTGCGGCCAGGCGAAGTCATCTAACTGACACAGCGCGGCATGAAATTGACCTTCCTTGTTATCAAGATAAATGGCTGAAAATTTCATGTATGAGTCAACTGTATTGAAATCACAATAGGATCTTGCTACCCAAGCAACGTATAGCCATCCCTCTACACTCAGCCCTTACACGATGCAGCGTGTGGGTATCGATGACACACAATCACACCACCAATTTGCGCGATGGCCCTCACTGATGGAGCAACAAAAACATGCCCCCAATAAGCGCGCGTTATTTGGCTACTTCCGCCAATTTTTTCTCAATCGCATCTACCGGAGCAGCACCCGCCATGCGACTGCCATCCATAAAGAATAATGTCGGCGTGGATTTGATCCCCAGCTTACTTGCTAGCGCAAGATTTTTTTCGATCGGATGGGTACATTTGCCCTCACCACTCGGTGCAATATGACGCAAAGCCCAATCAGTCCAAGCACGGGCACGATTTTCTGCACACCAGAGCTGTTTACTTTTTATCGTTGAATCAGCCGAAAGAATCGGCACAAGAAAAGTATAAATCGTCAAGTTATTCATACTTTGCAAGCTATCCTCAAGGCGTTTGCAATATCCACAATTAGGGTCAGCAAAGACAATCACTTTACGGCGCCCATTACCTCGGGTAATGGCAATCGCTTGGTCCAATGGAAATTCTGAAAACGCAACACGATTTAACTCAGACAAACGGGTAGAGGTAAGATTAACGCCCTTCGTTAAATCCAACAAATCGCCTTGCAAAAGATAACGGGCATTTGCATCGGTATATACAATTTCACTACCTAAGTTAACCTCATACAAACCGGATACAGGCGTGCTCGCAATCCCTTTGATCTGCGCGCGCTCACCTAAGCGTGCTTGTAGCGCCGTCTTAATCGCATCCGTATTAGGCGAAGGTTGCGCCATCACCCCTGCACTCCCAAGTAAACCTGCACTCACCAGCAAGGTCATCGACCAATATCGCACCAGAGAATTATTTAAGTTGTGTCGTTTTAGCATCATGTTCTTTTTAAAATAAAAAATAAATCGACGAGACACACAGGGTACACCTAGATTTTCAACGCCCACCTATTCGCTCGTCAAACCCTTCGTGCCTCACGCATATCAATCAACACTAACGCTACGCCATTAACCTAAAGCACGTTTGATCAAAAAATTTTTGATCGGTGGCAAGCGATTAACAAGCGTCATACCCATATTACGCATATACACCGCAGGCGACGTGGTCGGCAAAAAGCATCGTTGCAAACCATGAGTTGCATTCACCATCAACATAATATCTGCCGCACGTGCACGCGCATAACGGCCCAATAAACGCGCATCGCCATAACAACGAAATCCTTCTTTTGCGGCAAATACACGGCCCAATGTCGCCACATCACGTAAACCTAAATTGACCCCTTGCCCCGCTAAAGGGTGAATACAATGTGCCGCATCCCCTACCAAGGCAATACGTGAGGCCACCAAACGTGTTGCACGACGTAAATTTAAAGCAAAACCACGCGGGGCAGAAACACCGTGTAATCGACCTACGTGCTGCGCCACCGTCGCCTTATTTTGCACACAAGACGCTAATTGCGCCGCATCCATCGCCAATAGCGCACGTGCATGCGCATCATGTGCAGACCACACCAGAGAAAACTGATTCTGCGGCAAAGGCAGTAACGCCAAGATCTCACCATCTACAAACCATTGATAAGCGACACCGTGATGAGGCCGTTCAGCGACAAACTGCGCCACCACGCCCGTCTGACCATAAGGATGCACTTGCAGATCGATACCCGCCTGGGTGCGCGTCCATGAATGCACCCCATCTGCCCCAATCAAACACTCAGCGCGCAATTGCTGTCCATTTTCTAAGCGCAAACAAATACCTTGTGCATCCTCTTGTTCTAAGGCTTGGGCGTGAGAAACAATATGCGTCACATTTTGCTGAAAACGCAAAGCGGTATCTAACGCCGTCTCAATATCGCCACCGAATACAATCCACGCTAATTGAGGCAAGGCCGCAGCGTAGGCGGAAAACTGCAAGGCAAACTGACCATTCGCATTACCGAAAATACGCATATCCGCCACAGGCTGGATACGCGCGCAATCCAGCGCCTGCCAAACACGCAGTTGCGATAACAAAGTTTGTGTACTCGCCGACAGTGCGTAGACGCGATCTGCTTGTACAAGATTAGGGGTACTCACCCACGCAACCCGCATACCTTGTTGGGCAAGAAGCAGTGCGCATGTTTTACCGATAATACCGCCACCCACAATGGCGACGTGATAAGAAAGTATTTGCATCTCGTGATTATGCCAGCGCGCACATCCTTGTCCACACAATGCCGCTATCGGCACACCAAACCGTGACACACACGGTGCTAGGCTCGCAAACGACACACAAGCAGCGTGTTGCGCATATCAACTATACGCAACACTTATATGGATACATTTAAAATGATTGACTAGCGGTAAAGGATAGCGTCGCGGCTGAATTCCAGTTTTGTGGCCGATGTATCGGGATACCCAACCACAAATCGTAGGACATCCCTTTATAAAAACTGCCGCGCAACCCCACTGCCGAACCAATCAATCCAGTCCCACTGAGCGTTATATCATTCGGACCAAATACCCTACCGGCTTCTAAACCTACGTAGAATGATTGATTGGTTTTCCCCACCGGAACGGCAATTTCATTGCGCATGTAGTAACCTTGTTCCGCAGAGAGCGTACTGTCGCCGTCAAATCCACGCACACTCCATCGGTTACCAATCGAAAAGAAGTTATTGGGGTCTAAGGATGACTGAGTAAACTGGCCATGTAACGTACCCGTGTAATTTGCCGTGCGCCCGAAAAAAGGGAACGGCATACTCAGCGTGGCATCTAACACTGTATAGTTGTAATGCAGCGCGGGCGGGTTAATCAAACCTTGTTCGGCAAAAGAAGTGTCATCTTGCGCACCAAACCAAGGTACGCCCCACCGGTAGCTAGCGGTTAAATCTAATTTTGCTTGGCCAAAATAATGCCGATGCATCACCGACATTTCAGCAAATGCTGTCATACGATGGGACACATTAACTTGCGTATCATTGATATAACTATCGTTCCAGTTTTTCCCTGTATGAAATTCAACCGTATTTTTTTGCTCTTGCGTACGGAAAAACATATACGACACACGACCGTCGATCGATGCTTGCTTAGAGCTGGAAATAGACGAGCTGCCCGATGTATTCGTAATCAATTGATGCGAACTATTTTGACTGCCACTTGTACTAAACAACCAGTTACCCCACGGTACTGAGAAAGAAGCATTTTTAGATTTACTTCCTTTTACATCAGGCATTTGATCAGCATCATGTGTAACACCAAAGCTTAATGTGTCATTTAAACCAAGCAGATCATTATAGGCAAAACTGGATCCCGCTTGCATTTTCCCCGTTGAAGTGACACCACTATTGTCCAAGCTGACTGACAATGTCCAAGGTTTCTCGCGCGACAAAGTAATGACCACATCCGTTTCGCCAGGCAGGGCACCGGGCACCAACTCCATTGAGGCAGAAAAACTCGACACACGCTGCATCTGCTCAAGACCTTGCTCTAAATCACGTAAATTTAAAATATGTCCGGGCTTAGTCGGGTAAGCGGTTTTTACAGAAGCCGGTTTTACTGGAACCGCCGGATCCTTGCTTTTAAAACGAAAGCTTCCTAAGTACCCAGGTAACAGTGTCAGTTTCATCACACCACTGGATAGCTCTTGCTCAGGCACCATCCCAATACGGGTTGTGGTGTAACCATGACTGACCAAATCAAGTGATAACTGATTCACAATCGCGCTCATACCCAACTGGCCTACACATTGGCCACGGATTGAATCCAGTCGTTTGCTTAAAAAATAAAAGGTATCTTGTGGTCGGGTATAACCGCTTTCACGTAGCACTTGAACGGGCAGCTGTTTGGGCACCTCTAATTCAAATCGATTTATCTTGTAGCAAGTTTTATCGATCGGTAATTTAAAAGCGCCTATCGGCGTCTTTTTCCCTTCTTCACCTTGCAAACTCACACTCGGTGCCGTCAGTTTTTCTTCACGCCGAGCCGCATCTTCTTTCGCCCGTTGTCTTTGCGCTTCTTGCGCTGCGCTAATTCCTGGCGCGGGCTGTGCCCAAGCGGGTATCGATATGGGCAACAGTAGTCCACATAGCACCCAAAATTTTATTTTCGATTTCACACAAAACTTGCTCTGTCCTAAACCTGCTATCCACTTTTTTTCAACGCAAATTGTCATCGCAGTACTCACATGTTAAAAATTGATCGCTTATATAAAAATAAAAAACGGCTAGCGAAAAAGATGCGGAGGCCAACGCTTACGACTACAACCACCTCTTTTTTAGATATTTCTACCAAGATGCATTGCTGTCACCGTAGGTGAATAAGGTAAAAATTAAAAAATCAACATATATCAAACCTTCGCTTTATATCATATTGAACACTTTTTCTTTGTGTTTGTTATGTCACTTTGTCTACTTTTTTGTTCGCTATAGCGACCAATACAACGTGTAGCCCCGTTACGGCACGGAAATTTTCAAGAATGTCGCGCCGGGTATTACAATGCTGTCCCTATCTCACCTCTATAAAATGGCTGTTTCTTCGTTATGGCACTCCTTAAATGCGGCATTGTTGGCTTACCCAATGTAGGCAAATCGACCTTATTCAACGCACTCACTCAAGCAGGCATTGCGGCCGAAAATTATCCTTTTTGTACAATTGAGCCGAATGTCGGCGTAGTAGCTGTACCTGACTTACGATTGACGGAGTTAGCTGCGATCGTAAAACCTGAACGGGTTTTGCCAGCCACGGTTGAGTTTGTCGATATTGCCGGGCTCGTCGCTGGGGCATCGAAAGGCGAAGGCTTAGGCAATCAGTTTCTTGCGAATATCCGCGAAACCTATGCCATTGCCCACGTTGTACGCTGCTTTGACGATAGCAATGTGATTCACGTTGCCGGCAAAATAGATCCGCTTAATGATATTGAAGTTATCAATACAGAATTAGCGCTTGCCGACTTAGCCACCGTAGAAAAAACACTCCAACGCGCAAGCAAAGCTGCCAAATCAGGTAATGACAAAACCGCGGCAAAATGGGTGAGTCTCTTGCAGGCCTGCCAAGCTCAGCTTGATCAAGCCAAGCCTATTCGCCAACTACAACTAGACGAAGAAGCGAAGCAATTACTCAAGCCCCTGTGCCTAATCACAGCCAAGCCAACCATGTATGTTGCCAATGTTAAAGATGGTGATACAACCCACAACCCTCATTTGCAAGCGGTGCAAACTTATGCAGCGCAAGAAGGCTCGCCAGTCGTGGTGGTATGTGCCGCGATTGAGGCAGAAATCGCCGATCTGGATGATGCGGATAAAGCTGAATTTCTGGCTGATATTGGGATGAAAGAAACCGGCTTAAGCCGCGTCATTCGCGCTGGCTTTGCCTTACTCGGACTGCAAACCTACTTCACGGCCGGTGTTAAAGAAGTACGTGCATGGACAATCCCCATTGGTGCAACAGCGCCCCAAGCTGCCGGCGTGATTCATACCGACTTTGAACGTGGTTTTATTCGTGCGCAAACCATCGCCTATGCTGATTTCATTACCTATCAAGGCGAAGCAGGCGCAAAAGAAGCGGGAAGAATGCGTGCGGAAGGCAAAGAGTACGTTGTGGCAGACGGTGATGTATTGAATTTTTTATTCAACGTATAAGTCATGTCAGACACAGGCCTGTGTCTATTGATAAGCAAACCGCAGTAAGGTGTATGTGCAAAAAAGTGAGGTGCCCGCAAAACATGCCCTTATTATCAAGACACGGGCAATAAAATCCTGTGGATCGGCGCGCTTATTATTGGCAGTAACATACCCATCTAACAGGTAGCGCGTTGATCGACAACACGTTTCGCTTTCCCACCGTTAATGCGCTCAATCGATTGTGGATTTACCACCTCTACCTGTGCTGTCACACCAATATATGTTTTGATGGCGTGCTGCAATTGACGTGCCCAATCTTGTCGGTCTGCTCCGGATGCGTTACCCGAAAAATCTTGCCTAACTTCCACCAGTACGCGCAACGCATCTGCATGTCCTGAACGCGTAACGACTAATTGGTAATGCGGCGCAAGCGAAGGCAAAGATAAAATAAGCGCTTCAATTTGTGAAGGAAATATATTTACCCCGCGAATAATCAGCATGTCATCGGATCGGCCAAATACTTTATCCATTCGCCGCATTGAACGCGCAGTCGGCGGCAAAAGTCGCGTTAAATCACGCGTACGATAGCGAATAATAGGCATCGCTTCTTTCGTTAACGAGGTTAATACCAACTCACCCTCTTGCCCGTCAGGCAACACCTCCCCCGTTTTTGGATCGATAATTTCCGGGTAAAAATGATCTTCCCAGATAACCGATCCATCTTTGCTTTCAATACACTCAGCTGCCACCCCAGGTCCCATCACTTCAGACAAGCCATAAATATCAAGTGCATCAATACCTGCACGTGTTTCAATTTCAGCACGCATCGCAAGCGTCCATGGCTCCGCGCCAAACATACCCATACGTAATGAACACATCGCCGGATCCATACCTTGACGCGCCATTTCTTCGATCAAGGTCAGCATATAAGAAGGTGTCGCCATAATGATGTGTGGTTTAAAGTCGCGAATTAACTGCACCTGCTTTTCCGTTTGCCCACCCGATACCGGCACAACCGTGCATCCTAATCTTTCAGCGCCATAATGGGCACCCAATCCACCGGTAAATAAACCGTAGCCATAAGCAATATGGACAATATCGCCCGGCCGTCCTCCGGCTGCACGAATAGATCGTGCGACTAACCCCGCCCAAATATCAATATCCTGTGCGGTGTAACCCACAACCGTGGGTTTACCTGTTGTACCACTTGAAGCATGCACACGGACAATGCGCTCACGGGGTACCGCAAATAAACCAAATGGATAATGCGTACGTAAGTGCGCTTTCATTAAAAAAGGAAATTGCGCTAAATCCGTTAATTGCTTAAGGGCATCGGGATGCACACCGGCAGCATCAAACATCTGTTGATAATGGGGCACGTTTTCATACGCATGTCGCAGTGACCATTGCAAACGTTGTAGTTGCAAAGCGCGCAATGCATCTTGGCTCGCATGCTCAATGGGCTCTATACCCGCCGAAATACACCGTGTCACCTTCGCTCCTTAATGATCCACTGTGATGCATCCATAGCACAAAGCGATATCCAACATCATCAATAAGCCGACTTAACGAATATTGTCAGCGCTCAATCTCATATCGACTACCATCGCGATGCCAAGTACCTTCCCGGAAAAGCCCCTGCACAACTAGGACGAACGCGCCAAGATCAAAACAGACAGAACCGGCGTGTACACAGCGTAAATGAGCATTTCGAGTACCGCCCAACACAGAGATTGGGATGTACCGCCAGTTATGTAAGGGTCGCGAAGTTAACGCGTACGGCACCAGGTGTACATCCATAAGATCAACGCAGTGCCTGCCAATACCGCGAACATGCCACGCATACTTCCTTCGCGATAAATACCGAGTAATTGACCTATCAAGCCCATCAGAAAATTACCGACCATCCCAACAGCGCAACATGGTAAGCACCGTAAACCGACTTGCTTGGGATGCAGATAATAGCCCACCAAACCCATCCCACCCCCGACAAATACCATTTCTAACCAGCTCATATTTAGCCAATCCTTTGCTACGTGAAATTAATCCGCACTATATCGACAAACAAAAATTTCGCCATCTCCGTAACAAAATGCCCGCATATAGAAAAAATTAACCTCGTTTTGACGGCAGGGCTACGCAGAAATCCACCTACACGCAATAGATGGCAGCGGTATAATCCGGCCTGATATTTTCAGGCCACCCATGCAGCTGCTCGCGATCGGCATCAACCACCATACTGCGCCGCTCGCTTTACGCGAGAAGGTAGCGTTTGCGCCAGAACAACTGGCAGCGGCGCTGCATGCTTTGCGTGAGCAGATTGGAGGTGCGACACCCAACAACCCTCCCGCAGAAGTGGCTATTCTGTCAACCTGCAACCGCACAGAGCTTTATTTGGCCACCAGCGATCCATCCATTCACCAGATGGGCATTGACTGGCTCATCGCTCACCACCAGATCAAATCCTCTGAGCTCACGCCCCATATTTACGTACTCTCACAAGCAAAAGCACTACGCCATGCTTTTCGGGTCGCTAGCGGCTTAGATTCGATGGTATTGGGCGAAACGCAAATTTTGGGACAAATGAAAGATGCGGCACGCTATGCTGCTGCCGCAGGCACATTGGGCACCTACCTTAATCAAGTATTTCAGCGGACATTTGCTGTCGCCAAAGAAGTACGTGGACACACAGATATTGGCGCGCACTCTGTCTCTATGGCAGCCGTCGCTGTTCGACTAGCACAACGTATTTTTACGCATATCGCGGAACAAAAAATTTTATTTGTCGGTGCCGGTGAGATGATCACCTTATGTGCCACGCATTTTTGTGCGCATCATCCTCGCCAAGTGGTGATTGCTAACCGCAATGTTGAACGTGGTGAACAATTAGCACGGCAATTTACCGATCAAGGTATTACTAGCCAGGCTATTCGCCTAGCAGATCTACCAGAACGCTTAGCGGAGTTTGATATCGTCGTATCGTGTACTGCCAGCTCTCTACCCATTATTGGCCTGGGGATGGTCGAGCGCGCCATTCGCACCCGCCGTCATCAACCGATGTTTATGGTCGATCTGGCCGTGCCACGTGATATTGAAGTCGAAGTAGGGCAGCTTGAGGATGTTTTCCTCTATACCCTGGATGATCTTGGCGCCATTGCGCAAGAAGGCAGCGCATTACGACGTTCCGCCGTTACGCAAGCCGAAGCGATGATTGAGGGCCGTGTACAAAGTTTTATGCACTGGCTTGCACAACGCAATATGGTCCCCACCATTCGTCAGTTACGGGGACAAGTCGAGCAACACCGCGATATCGAATTGGTGCGCGCAAAAAAACGACTCGCTCGGGGTGTGGCCCCGGATAAAGTACTTGAACATCTGGCAAACACCCTCACCAATAAATTTTTGCACGCACCCACCTATGCCTTGTCTCATGCGCAAGAGGCAGAACGTGACGCTTTGCGCACCGTCATTACACAGTTACTGCGACCCTCTAGCCACTCTGAGCGTTAGCGCCGCTGTAACCGAATACGTGCCCCTCTTCTATGGGAATCTGTCTTATTTCACTGAAAGTCTTGCCATGAAACCAAGTATGCAAACCAAGCTGGATCAGCTTGCTTTGAGAGTCAACGAATTAAACCGTTTACTATCCGAAGAAACCGTTACGCGCGATATGAATGTCTACCGCAAACTCACACGCGAACACTCCGAACTCGATCCAGTCGTCACGCAATATGCGTTGTGGCAGCATGCGCACAATGACTTAGCCACCGCCCAAGCATTGTTCAACGATATTGATATGCGCGCTTTTGCTGAAGAAGAGATACACACGGCCAAAGCGCAGATGGAAGCACTCGAAAAAACATTACAGGGATTACTCCTACCACGCGATCCTAATGATGATCGCAATTTATTTTTAGAAATTCGTGCCGGCGCCGGGGGTGACGAAAGCGCTTTATTTGCCGGTGATTTGCTACGTATGTATACGCGCTTTGCCGAGCGTCAACGCTGGAAAATCGAAGTAATCAGTGCCTCGCCTTCCGATTTAGGCGGCTATAAAGAAATCATTATTCGTGTGATTGCGCAAGGCGCCTATTCGCGTCTGAAATTTGAATCAGGGGGACATCGTGTACAGCGCGTGCCCGCTACCGAAACGCAGGGGCGCATTCATACCTCTGCGTGCACGGTTGCCGTACTCGCCGAAGCAGATGAAGTCGCCGAAATTGCGATTAATCCGGCTGACTTACGCGTTGATACTTTCCGTGCTTCAGGTGCGGGCGGACAGCATGTGAATAAAACAGACTCGGCCATACGGCTTACCCATTTACCCACAGGCATTGTGGTGGAGTGTCAAGATGACCGTAGTCAACACCGCAATCGTGATCAAGCCATGAAAGTGCTCGCGGCGCGCATTACCGACCAACAACGGCGAGCGCAACAAGAAAAAGAAGCCAGCACCCGGAAAAATCTAATCGGTTCAGGCGATCGCAGTGACCGCATTCGCACCTACAATTTTCCGCAAGGACGCATCACCGATCACCGCATTAACCTTACCTTCTACAAAATGGATGCCATGATGGATGGTGATATTAATGATTTGCTTGACGCGCTCGCGGCCGAACATCAAGCCGACTTACTTGCCGCATTAGGCGAGGCTTAAACACGCATTATGTTAAGCACGGATCAACACCTTGCCTACGCTTGCGCGCAGGGCCTATCTGCCCGAGACGCACGTTTGCTATTAATGTACGCGTGCGATGTAACGCGCAGTCAGCTAATCACCTATAGCGCACCCCTTACATCCATGCAAGCGGATACATTTCAAGCTTATGTGACACGCCGCTTGGAGGGCGAACCTATTGCTTATATTTTGGGGCAACGTGAATTTTTTAGCCTGACATTTTTGGTCAGTCCAGCAACATTAATTCCACGTCACGAAACAGAAGGCTTAGTCGAACGTGCCTTACTGTCTGTACAAGCGATTCACACACCCCATATTCTGGAGCTAGGTACGGGTTGTGGGGCGATTGCGATTACACTCGCACACCACTTACCGAACGCCACCATCGTGGCCACCGATCTATCGGCCACTGCACTTGCCATCGCTACAGAAAACGCTCAACGTCTACTACCGACTGCGCAGCATCCTCTTTTTTATCAAGGCACATGGTGGGATGCATTACCTATCCTTAAAAAAGATAAAGCCTTGCATGCCGACGAGGACAATGCCCGCGCAGACATAACATATAAAAACAAACGCGCACTCTCTGCCGTAGACCAGATAACATCATTAGACTCGCTTAATACAGCGACCCCATCTGGGCAACGCCCAACGCCCAGTCACTTTCATTTGATTGTTTCTAATCCACCCTATATTGCTGCTAATGACATGCATTTGATGCAAGGCGATCTACGTTTTGAACCGATCGCAGCACTCACCGATCACCATGATGGGCTGAGCGCACTCCGACAGATTATCGTGGGCGCGCCCCACTATCTTTGCAATAATGGCCAACTATTACTGGAACACGGTTACGATCAAGCAGAGGCAGTGTATGCACTACTACAAGAAGCAGGATTTTGTGACCTATTTTGTGCCCATGATTGGGCCGGCTTACCGCGTATCTCAGGTGGCACATGGTTAAAATAATTTATCAAAATTAGTTAAAATACGACTTTTAAAAGGAAAAACATGGCCACGCAAGAACAGATTCAAACACTCCTATCAAGCCATCGCGTCGTATTGTTTATGAAAGGTACGCCACAGTTTCCAATGTGTGGATTTTCTGGCGCAGCAATACAGCTTCTGAAAGCGTGTGGTGTTACCCAGCCCTATACCGTCAACGTACTTGAAGATGAAACCTTACGCCAAGGTATCAAGACGTTCTCAAATTGGCCCACCATTCCACAGTTATATGTCGATGGCGAGTTTATTGGTGGATCTGACATCATGAGAGAAATGTTTGAGCGTGGTGAACTGCAAGCGCTGTTACAGTCTTAAGCCCTCTTGACTCAATCAGCGCACGCATGACCCATCTCACACCCGGCGACATCCCCGAGACCACGGCACAGTTTCGCGAACGCGATCCAATCAATGCAGAAGGAACGCAAAAGGCGGGGGCTACGCAAGAGTCTATGAGCACATCGAATACTGCTCAACACAGAGATGGGGAAGTGCAGCAAGTTGTACAGCAGTCTCTCCCCGACTCGCACAATCTACGCCGTTTGATTGTTGCCATTACAGGTGCTTCTGGCGCAGTCTATGGCGTGCGTATATTGCAGTACTTGCGCAGCTTCTCAGAAATCGAGGTGCATTTATTGATTTCACCCGCAGGGTGGCTCAATATTCAACACGAACTCCAAATGGACCGTGCCAGTATCGAAGCGATGGCTGATGTTGTGCATGCCGTAAAAGATATCGGCGCAACTATTGCCAGCGGATCATTTGCGACAGAGGGCATGATTATTGCCCCCTGCTCGATGAAAACCCTCGCTACGATTGCGCACGGTATTGCTGACAATTTAATTAGCCGCGCAGCCGACGTTATCTTAAAAGAACGCCGCCGTTTGGTCTTAATGGTGAGAGAAACGCCCCTTCATCTTGTGCATTTGCGCAATATGACCGTTGTCACCGAAATGGGCGGCATTATATTTCCACCCGTGCCCGCTTTTTATCATCACCCCCAATCCATCGCTGAGCTAGTTGACCACAGCGTACGACATACGTTAGACTTGTTCTCCCTTGTACCAGCGCTAACACCTTCTTGGCCGGGCTTACGCAGTCAACTACGTTAATCACTTGCTTAGTCACTTACACCTTTCTCTATTCGAACTTTGGCAAATCTGCCTGGTTTGTATGCGTAGATTAGTCTGGCGGGCCTGATAGATTTAGCGCCCCTAGCAGCGGTCGCTGCTGTAGCAAACCGTTTCACAACAATAATATCCGTCTCGATCCAAAGCACTATTTTGCTTGGCATATTTATCACTCGCCAGATCAGAGCGCATTACAAAATAACGACACGAGTCCTTTCATGACACAACGTACACAGCATTTGCTTCTTTTCCCTCTTGCCCTTGTTCTTTTTGAATTTAGCACCTATATCGGCAACGATATGATCTTGCCCGGCATGCTCGCCGTTATTCATGAATTTAACGCGCAAGTATCCAGCGTGCCCACGGCCATGACCGCCTACTTGTTGGGAGGAGCAGCACTCCAATGGCTTTTAGGTCCCCTCTCAGACCGAATAGGGCGACGTCCTGTACTGTTAACAGGCGTACTTTTATTTACGCTCTCTTGTTTACTTACACTGGTGGTTAACACGATTGAGCAGTTTTTTATCTTGCGCGTTATCCAAGGATTTGGTCTGTGTTTTATTACCGCTGTGGGTTACGCTGCAATTCAAGAAACATTTGATGAAACCACCGCAGTCAAAGTGACCGCACTGATGGCCAATGTGGCATTGATTGCACCGTTAATCGGGCCGCTGGCCGGCGCGATTTTTATTACGATAGCGCCATGGCGCGCAACATTTATCTTTATTGCGGCTATCTCACTGATTTCATTTTTTGGTCTTTACCGTTTTATGCCACGTCACACACCCGTGGCCACAAACTTACCTTTTTCTTGGCAATCGATTGCCAGTGATTATCGTGCCGTATTGACGCATCGCCGCTTTGCTTTGGGCACGCTCGCCATCAGCTTTGCCTCTTTACCTACCCTAATGTGGATTGGCCAAGCGCCCGTTATATTGATGGTTAACGCAGGCCTGTCGCCTATCGCCTTGGGCTTATGGCAAATTCCAGTTTTTGCTGCACTTATTCTGGGGAATATCATTGTGGCAAAGCTGGTGGAACGTTATCCGGTGGAGCATTTAGTTCACGTGGGTACCCCCCTTTTGCTAGTCGGCCTATTATGTGCTTGGGTTGCCATGCTAATTGCCCCCGAACAATATATTTGGCTTGTGATAGGCATGACCATTTGCGCGGCAGGACTGGGCATCATTAATGCCGCATTAACCCGTCTTACGCTGTTCGCAACACCCGTAGCAAAAGGCACTGTATCAGCCGTCTTTAGCATGATCACGATGTTGATATACACCATCGGCGTAGAAATCGTCGCGATTGGCTACACCTGGGGAGGCAATTTATTTTTTAGCAGTATGGGGCTGTGTTGCGGCTTTGCTTTTTTGAGTTGCGTTAAGCGATTTACAGGACACTCGTTCGTCGGCTTTTGCCAAGCCTTACTTGCAAATAAAGGCTTAGCACATATGCCAAACAAGGACGACCCCGCGAAAAATACAAGGGACAGCGTAGATGTTTAATAAATATTGGTGGCGAATCAGGGATTCGAACCCCGGACCTGCGGATTATGATTCCGTCGCTCTAACCGACTGAGCTAATTCGCCGAAGGCGCAAATTATAAAGGCCATCGATCATCCACGCAAGCACAGAATAGGCACACTATCTTAACCATCAGAAATAGCAAAACCCACTATACATACCCGCTTAAGATTTGTTATATCGATACCAGCGAGCTAAACAAGGGCGCGCTACAGGAGCCGCAATGACCATAAGCACACATAAGGATAGTAACCCTCGCGCAATATACGCTTCTTTATTACTGCGCGATGCATTGTCTTTTTAGAAAACATCGGCCAAGTTCAAGACAAACTCCGATCGCTTTATTGCCTTACTGATTTATCTGTGTCGTATGCATACCGCCCGTCTATCATTGCGCTTTTAAGGCGCACACAAAGGGCGGGGCGCAATAATACATTTAATTGAGTGGTGCCTCTTATTTTATTCTTCATATACTGAACGAAACCATGACCGATTCGCGCTTATCGCTAGAACCAGTTGAAGAAGCTAATCTACACTTGCCACGGCTACGCCGCTTTCGCGCCTATATCGCCAACCGTTTAGTGTGATGATCTTTTTCTGTCGCATAACGCAATGAGCTAAACCAAACACATTTCAAAAAGGGGCTAAGTTGAATAAACACCGCTTTCAGCAAGTTGATGTTTTTACCCAGATACCATTCAAAGGTAATCCATTAGCTGTCGTGCTCGATGCTGATAACTTAACTGACGACCAAATGCAAGCCATCGCCCGGTGGACCAATCTGTCTGAAACAACTTTTGTGCTCTCACCCACCGACCCGCATGCAGATTACCGCGTTCGAATTTTTTCACCCAGCGCAGAATTTCCATTTGCAGGCCACCCCACACTCGGCACCGCGCATGCGTTGCTTGAAACAGGCATCCAAACTCTATTGCCCACACAAATTGTGCAACAGTGCGGTATCGGTCTTGTCCCAATTCGTATGATGGGTGAGGGTTCGCTTGCCTTTCGAGCCCCTGCCGCCGAACTGCGCCCTTTGGATAAGACTTTGTATCCACTCCTTCAAGCTGCTCTGGCAAGTGACGACTGTGTACTCACACCGCCACCTATTGTGGCCAATATGGGTATTCGCTGGCTAACCGTACGTATGCAAAGTGCGCGCGACTGCCTTGCCGTATGCATTAATGCCAACGCATTGAGTGAGCTTATCGAAGTCTGTGATGTCACAGGTATTGCATTTTATGGTGCTCACGATCAATTCAGTCCAACCCATTACGAGGTTAGAGCGCTGTTTATGCAACAGGGACTCCCTATCGAAGATCCTGTCACTGGTAGCGCCAACGCCTGTATCGCCCGTGTACTACAAGCCCAAAATTTCCCAGATGGCACACCATCTATTCGTGGTTACAGTGTTCGCCAAGGCACTCCGCTACAACGTGATGGGCGCTTATCAATGGTATTTTTAGACAATGAACCATGGATCAGCGGCCAATCCATTACCATGATTAATGGGCAGATCCAATCTTGATAAAACAGCAGTGTGACGCTATCGCCAAACCATCACCCGTGACGATAGAAATCGAGGATACGCATCGATGATCAAAAAAGTGCCCAAAAGGGAACAAACACGCGCCGTCACATATCGTGAAAAATGAATTATATTACTTACAATGATATATTTCGCACCATTCATCTATTTATTTCTGCCAATTAACGCGTTTTACCCATATAGGCATTTCTTATTTTTATCCAAGCATGCATCTTCTACGCTCACCTTCTCATCTCACCGCACCCGTTATATCTCCACAATACTGGCTACTAGGGCTCATTGTTTTTCAATTATTGGTATGGACTTGTGTGCCACTGATATCGGGCTATCCGCCTGGGCTCGATGTAGTGGAAATGCATGCTTGGAGCTTAGCGCCACAATGGGGTTACTATAAGCACCCGCCTTTACCCGCATGGATTTTCGCTGGATCGGAATGGCTTTTAGGGAAAACTCAACTGGCTTTGGTCTTGCCAAGCGCAGCCTCCATCGCGCTAACTTACTGGGCGATTGCTCGCTTAGGAAAAAAAATACTTGCGCCCAAGTTACTTATTATTGCTTTATTGCTTAGCGCAACCAGCCTGTTTTACCAACTATGGGCAGTCAACTTTAATCACAATGTCGCACAAATCCCCGCTTGGGCGTGGAGCTTAACGCTCTTTTATGAAGCCATCACCTATCAACGTATTCGTGATTGGTTTGCATTAGGTGCCATGTTTGGCTTAGCGTTGCTGGCAAAATATACCGCGATCTTAATCATCCCCTGCGCTATTCTATTTATATTAAGCACACAGTCTTGCCGTGCGCGGCTACAGCTGCGACCTATATGGTTTGGGGTACTCGCTGGCATTCTGGTGTTTGGGCCACATCTTATCTGGTTAGCGCGTCATCACTTTGGTCCGCTGCACTACGTAAGCGAGCGATTAGGGCAAGAAGCATCAAAGTCTTCATGGGCCATCCATTTTGCCTCTTTTATTGGCATGGTCTTACTTGCGCATATCGTCACAATCACTTGCGCAGCATGGGCTGCACGTCGAGGTCTATCGCAAAAATTAGGCGAACATACCCCGGCGCCACGCACACACGACCACTGTGCGAGTGCGCATTCGGGCAAACTCACTAACAATGTGCAGCACGCTGACGCACACACCTATCACTCACGATTTTTATTTATCATGGGCTTAGGGCCCTTGTGCTTAGCTTTACTTATCGGGCTAACAGGTGAAACGCTCGAGCCCATGTGGAGTAGTGCCATGCTCCCTCTGCTCGCACCCTTACTGGTATATCAACTCGCCTCCCGTGCCAATGTATTCTTTCATCGCCGCTGGTTGTACGCTTGGGTATTCTTTCAATTACTCGTCGCAGCCGCTTTTTTAATCAAAGGTAGTGCAATCTACTACACCATCTCGCATAAATCCGCTCGCGCTATTTACCCAGCGCAAGCCCTTGCTACCCAAGTCGTGCAAGGTTGGCAAGCGCATGTCCCACATCAAGCGCTACGCATTGTTGCAGGACCTATCTGGGAAGCAGGGGTGATCAGCTTTTACGCGCCCAGCACACCCCATGTCCTCACTGAAGGTGATTTCGCAACAGCCCCCTGGATTACACCCGCGCAAGTGACTGCATGCGGGATGGTGCTATTGCAACCCACACCAGAAATTTTGGCACGCTTTCCCGGCGCACAACAGCAATCCAAGTTAGTATTGCCAGCGATCGCACCTGGGTTACCCGGTGCCGAGGTCACATGGGCACTGTTACCGCCAAACGGAAACTGCGATATCCCTCCTTCCATCTAATGATTGTTCGATGATGTTGGTATGAAAAATTTACGTGTTATTTTTGCCGGCACCCCCGTTTTTGCAGCGCATGCACTAAGCGCCGTGCATGCGGCCGGTTTTGCGATACCTCTTGTGTTAACTCAGCCTGATCGCCCCGCCAATCGGGGCATGCAACGGCTGCCGAGTCCGGTTAAACAGTATGCGTTGACGCATGAACTCCCTTGTCTTCAACCTCAGTCACTACGCAAAGAAGGCCGCTATGGCGACGATGCCAGAGCAGCCATTGCCACACTACGCAATACGCCTCACGACATCATGGTCGTCGCCGCTTACGGCCTAATCTTGCCGCAAGAAGTGCTCACGATCCCCACCTACGGCTGCTTAAATATTCACGCTTCCTTGCTGCCGCGCTGGCGGGGCGCTGCCCCCATCCAACGCGCCATCGAAGCAGGAGATGCACACACGGGTATTAGCTTGATGCAAATGGACGCTGGACTCGATACGGGTCAGATCATCAGTATGGAAACGCTGACCATTGATACATATGACACCAGTGCGCAGGTCCATGACCGTCTTGCTGATTTGGGTGCACAGATGGTTGTAAGCGCACTGCAAACATTGGCAACGGGCGCGCGCTTACACAGTACGCCGCAACCCGAAACAGGTCTGTGCTATGCGGAAAAAATTAGTAAAGAAGAAACACAACTCGATTTTTCCCAACCCGCTACCCTCTTGATGCGCCGCATTTTGGCATTTAATCCCAACCCTGGAGCGCGAACCCTCATACATGGGCAAAATATTAAACTTTGGCAAGCCACGGCCCACGCAGCTGACCATCATGGCACCCCGGGCACGGTGCTCGCAGTGAATGAAGACGGTATCGATGTCGCTTGCGCAAGCGGCGTACTGCGTTTAACGGAATTACAAAAACCGGGTGGAAAACGCTTATCTGCACGCGCATTTTTACAAGGATTTCCTCTTGCGATCGGTGATGTCCTTGAATTTTCGGCACATCCACCCCATCTGCAACGCTCTTAAGTCGGAGAAAGTCATGTTCAATTGGGCAAAAACGGCCATCCTAATGGCGGCGATCACCGCTTTATTTGGTCTGTTCGGCGCATGGTTAGGCGGCCAACAAGGTATGCTGCTGGCGCTGTTATTTGCCGGGGGCATGAATTTTTTCAGCTACTGGTTTTCCGATAAAATGGTGCTCTCCATGTATGGCGCGCAACAAGTGGATGCAAGTAGCGCTCCTCAGCTTTACCAAATGGTGGCAGAGTTGGCGCACCGCGCCCAGTTACCTATGCCTGCGGTCTACATCATTAACGAAGAAGCACCGAATGCATTTGCCACAGGACGCAATCCTGAACATGCAGCAGTCGCTGTCACCACCGGCATTTTGCGCATATTGTCTACTCGTGAATTACGTGGTGTGATGGCGCATGAACTCAGTCATATCAAGCATCGCGATATTTTAATTTCCACCATCAGCGCAACGATGGCGGGCGCTGTTTCTGCTCTCGCAAATGTAGCTTTGTTTTTTGGTCATCGTGATGAGCATGGCCGACCCGCTAATCCCATTGCAAGTTTACTGCTCGCGATATTGGCACCTTTGGCTGCTATGTTGATTCAAATGGCTATTTCGCGCGCACGTGAGTATGAGGCAGACCGACTGGGCGGCGAAATTTCCGGCGACCCAGAAGCATTGGCTTACGCCTTACATAAATTACAACAAGGCGCATCCGCAGCACCCTTTACAACTGCCCAGGAACACCCAGCAACAGCGCAAATGATGATCGTTAACCCACTCTCGGGTAAGCACCTCGCTCATTTATTTTCTACCCACCCTGCCACCGAAGAACGCATTCGTCGTTTAATGCATATGGCACAGACCGGCCATTATCCAAATTAACGCAGCGTTATTTCGGTAATCCATGCCTTTAAACAGCGGCTTTGTAACACACGCATCATTATCACAACGCATCTATCGGCGTAGTGCGCAAGCATGACAAAAAATGCGCATCACTCACACCATTGTGAGTACAGTCTAGCTCCACAGAACGCTTGTATAAGCGCCACGCTTAATCATACAAAAGGCCGCAATATGACACGCCCGCAACAAGGTCGCGACGCGACAAGGGAGAAAATTCCTGAAAACGCCTTGGCCTATACCATGCAACTGGCAGCACACGTTGTTAATAACGTTCGCGAACAAGGTCAATCATTGCCCGCAGCGCTTACCTGCGTTTGCCCACATCATCTGGCAGCCAGTACACGCGGCGCCGTGCAAGATTTATCTTATCTGGCCATGCGGCAATTAGCCGCCGCCAACGCACTGATCGCACAATGCGTGCATCATGCTCCCGCACCGCCCTTGCATTATCTTTTAGTAATCGCTTTCGCTCTACTGATTGACAAAAAAGTACGCTATACCGAATTTACCGTCGTAGACCAAGCAGTTGAAGCGGTTGCCACTCAGCAGAGTACCCGGCACGGGAAAGGTCTCGTCAATGCAGTACTGCGGCAATTTTTGCGCAAGCGAGCAGCACTCACATTTCATTTGACACAAACTTTATCGACACACTGGAATTTTCCTGACTGGTGGATCACGCGACTACGTCACGCGTATCCAGACAATTGGCAGCACATACTCGAGGTCAGCAATCAAGCGCCACCGATGACCTTACGCATTAATCAATCACACCATGATCTCAGTCACACACAAACGCAATTAGCCGCAGCTGGTATTCCCACACTTGTCGTGGGTCCAATGGCCTTGCAACTTGTTAAGCCTTTACCGGTTCAGCAATTGCCTGGCTTTGCACAAGGTCAATTTTCAGTACAAGATGCCGGCGCACAACTGGCGGCGCCTTTACTCGATATCTACGACGGTATGCGTGTGCTCGATGCCTGCGCTGCCCCTGGCGGTAAAACCGGTCATTTACTCGAAATGGCCGGTGTACATGTCCATGCACTCGAGCTTGATCCTCACCGTGCGCAGCGTATCGCCGAAAATCTTGCACGTCTGCCTGTGCACAAAAATGCACAAGCACATATTTTAGTCGGCGATGCCAGTCAGCCTCACACTTGGTGGGATGGGCAATTGTTTGATCGCATTTTGGCGGATGTACCGTGTTCAGGTTCCGGTATCGTACGCCGCCACCCCGATATTCGCTGGTTACGCCGCCCTGAGGATATTGCGGCACTCGTTCAATTACAGCGCAATATCTTGCTCGCCCTTTGGCCATTACTCGCGCCAGGCGGAAAATTACTGTACGCCACCTGCTCTATTTTTCCAGAAGAAGGAGAGCAACAAGCGGCTTGGTTTGAACAGACGCAAACAGATGCGGTACGATTACGCGCTCTTGGCCAGTTATTGCCCCTATCCGTAGCACATGAGATAACTGATTTTTGTCCAACCCCTTTGGGGGTATCACCCAACATCACCAGAGATCACGATGGTTTTTATTACGCTTTATTTGAAAAACGCCTGAATTAATGCCTAACCCTTATCCATTACTGATACGCTGCTTGCTTGCATTATTTTTGTGCGTAAGCTTGTCTAGCCAAAGTCATGCGCTAAGCGTAGAAGATATCGTCGTAAGTGAAGCCAAATTAGAAGCCAACGAAAGCGGCTGGCACTTGCGTGCCCGATTTAATTTTGATTTTCCCAATACCCTTGAAGATGCGATTAACAAAGGTATTGCGCTTTATTTCACAACCGAATTTACATTATCACGGCGACGCTGGTACTGGTTTGATGAGCGTCCCGTATCGTTGTCACGCACAACACGCATTATTTATCATCCGCTATTACGAAAATACGCTGTCTCGACAGGTGGCTTGCAATTACGTTTTGACACGCTCGCCGAAGCATTAAGCATGGTTAAATCCATACGTTCTTGGCATGTTGCCGATCGCAACCAATTAAAACCCGAAGAAACCTACACCGCAGCAGTACGCCTGTATCTTGATGTATCGCAAATGCCAAAACCATTCCAAGTGCATGCTGTCAACGCGCGTGAATGGACGTTTGAATCGGGGTGGCGGTATTTTCCGCTCTTTACTCCGGATAGTAATAAATAATGCGCCAGCGCTTCTCACATCTACTTCTTCCTGGTTTAGGGGTGATCACCATCCTTGTCGCCGTGGGATTATTGCTGTTACTGACCGTTGCTTCAGCCAATACCGAGTTTTTTGATCGCTACTATTCATTACTGTATCAAGTCAATTTAGTCGTTGGCGCACTGCTCTTTATTATTGTCAGCAGTTTATCGATCGTACTACTCATACGTTTGCGCCGCGGCAAATTTGGTACACGACTGATGGCCAAATTAGGCGTGTTCTTTGCCATTATTGGTGTGCTGCCCGGTGCACTAATTTATCTTGTATCACTACAATTTGTCTCACTCAGTATCGAGTCTTGGTTTGATGTCAAAATTGAACGCGCATTAGAAGCGGGTTTAAATTTGGGGCATGCCACCATTGATAATGCCTTAACCGATTTAAGCAGCAAAGCGCGCTTGATGGCGGAACAACTCGATATGCCGACTACAATATTGACACGCCCCGGTAACCTTGCCCTATCGCTCTCGCGCTTACAAGATCAATTTGGCATACAAGAAGCCATGTTATTAGATGAAAGAAATCATGTTGTCGCACTGGCCGGTACACATTACAACACGCATCCCGATCTGCCCAGTCAGAGCATGTTACGTCATGCACAACAAACACGCAGCTACAGCGCCGTCGAAGCTTCACTCGATAGCAATGGCACAGATAAACAAACACGTTTTAAATTACGTGTCATTGTGCCGCTATCGACCATCCATATCGCAAATCCAAGCAATCAATTTGGCCTTACTGCAGGGACCACTGAGGGTGCGCATTATTTACAGCTACTCAAAACAGTTTCTCCCCAACTCGCTGAAAACGCACACGTCGTCGAAAATGCTTACGCCGAGTACCAACTCAAAGAGCTAGGGCGAAGCGGTCTGCGCAAAATGTATATCGGCACACTGACATTAACGCTATTACTTGTCGCATTTATTGCCATGATGCTGGCCCTGTTACTGGGTAGACAACTCGCTCAACCACTGCTCTTTTTATTACAAGGAACTAAAGCCGTCGCAGAAGGTGATTTATCCCCACGTATTGATTTTGCCGGCAAAGATGAGCTCGGTGTACTCACACAACAATTTAATCAAATGACCCGTCAATTAGCGGATGCACGTACCGCGGTCAATATCAACCGTCAAGCACTAGAACACTCCAAGGCTTATTTAGAAAGTATTCTGACCAACCTTACCGCTGGCGTCTTGGTGATGGATCACCGCTTTATACTCACGACAGCTAACCCAGGAGCGGAACGTATTTTTCGTCAACCGATTGCTCACTATATCGGGCAAACCCTCGACAGCATTTCTTTCTTGCACACATTTAACAACACCATACACATCGCTTTTAGCGAACAAGAAACCAGTGCAGCAGATGATTGGCAAAAACAAATTGAGCTCCATCTAGCAAACGAAGAGGAATCACTCACCTTGCTTGTGCGCGGCACCCGCTTACCCGGATCCACTAGCGAGCTACGCGGATTTGTCGTTGTCTTTGATGACATCACAGAAGTATTATCAGCGCAACGTGCGGCCGCATGGGGCGAAGTAGCGCGTCGGCTTGCTCACGAAATCAAAAATCCGCTTACGCCGATACAACTTTCTGCTGAACGTATGCAAATGAAACTTGCCAACAAACTCTCTGGAAATGACGCGGCCATGCTAGAGCGCGGCACACGCACAATCGTCAACCAAGTCAATGCAATGAAACATATGGTGGACGACTTCCGCGATTACGCACGCATGCCCCCTGCCGTGTTACAAAAACTACAACTCAACACATTAATTGCCGAGATGCTGGTGTTATACGGCATTGACGACATTCATCAAAGCACACACGATATCATCAGCGTTAAACTAGCAGAATGGCTTCCTGAAATTGCGGGCGATCCCACGCAGCTACGCCAAGTGATTCACAATCTTATACAAAATGCACTCGATGCCATTAAGGAAAACATCACCCCCGCGCAAATCATATTAACGACTGAGGTTGTAGAATATCAAGCAGTGGACGGTGTAATACACCAAGCCGTAAAATTTAGCGTAATAGATAATGGTCCCGGTTTTAGTCCACGTATTTTGAATCGGGCTTTTGAGCCTTACGTAACAACGAAAGAGCAGGGCACGGGACTTGGCTTAGCCATGGTAAAAAAAATATCTGAAGAGCATGGAGCGCGCATCGAACTACGTAATCGTAATGACACCGCATCAAGCGGCGCTTACGTATCTATCGTTTTTGCAAAATTAGCAATAACGACCGATCAACCTATCACCCACTCTGTTTGAGAAAATTATCATGGCAACGATCCTAGTGGTAGACGACGAAATAGGCATTCGTGAATTATTATGCGAAATTCTAAGCGACGAAGGCCACACCGTTGAGCTGGCAGAAAATGCTCAACAAGCGCGCAACGCGCGCGCGCGGCAAACGCCCGATCTCGTTCTTCTTGATATCTGGATGCCCGACACAGATGGGGTCACGTTACTCAAAGAATGGTCAGCAAGTGGACAGCTCACCATGCCCGTCATCATGATGTCAGGGCATGCAACGATCGATACAGCGGTTGAAGCGACGCGTATTGGTGCACTTAATTTTCTTGAAAAACCCATCTCGTTACAAAAGCTACTCAAAGCCGTCGAACAAGGACTCACTCGCAATCTGCTATTACAACGCCATGTACACAGCAAAGGCTCCATCCTGCGACAAAAAATTGGTCCGGTACCGACATTGCCAACCCATACGCTCACTATTGCCGACGATCCCGAACCGGAAGTAAACGTTCCTTTGTCTTTTGACCTACCATTGCGCGACGCGCGGGATTTATTCGAGCGTAGCTATTTCGAGTATCACCTTATTCAAGAAAATGGCAGCATGACCAAAGTTGCTGAAAAGTCAGGATTAGAACGCACACACTTGTATCGCAAGCTAAAACATCTCGGTGTAGATATCAGCCGGGGTAGGGTAGATGAAAATACACCTCACACTAACTAACTAAAAAAGCACCGGTCTTCTTGCGTGTTGGACTTTTTGGCTGATATAATCGCGCGCTTGGCCTGGTAGCTCAGTCGGTAGAGCAGAGGACTGAAAATCCTTGTGTCGGTGGTTCGATTCCGCCCCGGGCCACCAATAGAATAAATCTTGTACAGCTTTTTTTGTTTTTCATTTTTGCCACAAAAAATAGCCTGTTATACAAAAATTAGAGTCCACTTTTTTACTGCGCTTATGCGAATGAAAGCGCGATGCGCGCTTTCATTCGCATAAGCGCTATAGCTGTTGATTAACCGATGCCATTCCTTCTGTTTATTTCTCGGTATCTATACGCGCTTTGCCCATACAACATTGGAAAATAGTTTTCTCTATTCTTTCTTTTTTCCTTACAGGATCAAAGCACAAACGCCCCGCACCTACACGGATTAAAAATCTCGCCTCATCTTCACTATGCGACAAATCAGCTGGACTGAGGGGGAAGTTTTCTCTGCATTTTTATAAGCGCACTTTATTAATTTTTTTGTCCAGATCCCGTTAAATAAGGCGTCGCAAAAAAGTAAGCCGTTTATCACACGCTATTATTTAAGCCTACATTTTTTCGATCACTTCCTTAGCCTCTACGCACTGCACCCATCTCATCGAATATATTGGCATGAGAAGGGGGTAAGCTTACGTATCCTATGAATAGAGTGAGGTCAAAGTTGCCTAAGATATAAGCTCTCGCCTTGTGAGAAAACAATCTCTTATATATCAGTAGCAAACAACACGAAGACAAGCTGCACGAGACAACAGAATATTCATCAGTGCATACACCTTGAAAACACCGCACAATACCGTAGTCAAGGAACATACGGATAATGCAAAATGCGCGATGAAATGCAATCTCGGTTAAAAATATTTCCCTCACAGTACACATAGTCGATACGCTCGGAGAATGTAACGGATGAATATCATTTACTATTGCTCAGGTCTTTTCATTGGCCTGGCTATTGCCATCCAATCGGCCATCAATAATCAACTAAGGATCGTACTGGGTGGGAGCGCCCTGCTCGCCGCGTTAATTTCTTTTGTGGTGGGCAGCATTTTTTTGCTGGGGCTATGCCTATTGTCTAGCCAGCGTTTTGGTCTACTCATGCAACTACAACATGCCAACTGGTGGATGATGTCAGGAGGGGTACTCGGTGCAATTTTTGTATTTGGAACAACATTGTTAGTGCCGCGTTTAGGTATCGCTGCGATGCTTTCTCTTATTATTTTTGGGCAAATTATTATGTCAATTATTCTTGATAAATTTGGCCTTTTTAGCCTCGTGCAGAGAGAAATAAGTTTGACCCACCTAACGGGTGCAGTCTTAGTTCTTATCGGTACACTTTGTGTGAACTTTGATCGTCACTAAGCACGATTGCAGATCGTGCTATCAAATAACGAATCGATGTATGCCAACTAACGATTTCTGTGGCGCAAATTCGATGCACTTTTATCTCCACGCATCGCTTTCTTAGAAAAAATTTTAAATAACAACCTACATAAAATTTACACGTCGTGGCTCTGGGCAAAACAGCAGACTAATATCTCGACTCGCTGATGAAAGCACCACGCACCTTAAGTGCAAAACTATTTTATGCGCGCTGCTGTTATTGCAGCGACACGCGCCTCACGTATCGCCAACGGGATAGCTGCTGCCACTGCACACTGCGTCGCAATATGCTGCGTATTTACTTGGCTTGCCGCTTGATAAGCGTGCTTAAGTTCAACGGCAAAATCAGAGCGTGCCGCAACGTGACCTTGTATTAAAGTACACGCGAAAATAATATCCTCAAATCGTTCTTGCTTGCGCCAAATATCACACGCATCTAAAGTATCAAGCAATTGTGCGGGCGAACGTAGCGGTGCTTGAATAATATTGACATACTCGCGCATCACAATGCGTGCTAAATGCCAACACACATTCGGTACACGCAGACGTACACACACCGCATCTAGTTGCATCAAACTATTTTTTAAGATGACGCCCGCATTAACCGTCTGCATCTCTTTATCAGAAGCACTCTGCTGACGCATATCTAATGACTGCATAAGCACAGCAAACCGCACAGGTAAGGGCGCCTGTTGTTGTGCGGCAGCACGAAGATTACGCACGCATCCGCTATCTTCCCCTCCACCCGCTAAAACATCATCCGATAAAGACAACCACCGCGTATCGAGTTCAGGCACGATACGTGCTAATGCACCACAACGATGCAATACGGCAAGCATGCGCTCTGGATGTTGCTCCATTAATCCACGCGCCAGTTCCTGCCACGTTCGTTCCGCCACCAACGTATCTGTCTGCCCATCTTGAACCATGTGCTGCATTAATAAGTCTGTCTCAGGGGCAATCGAGAACTCATGAAAACGCGCCGCAAACCGCGCGACACGCAAAATACGAACCGGGTCTTCGCTAAATGCGGGGCTGATATGTCGAAAAATTTTTTGCGCAATATCACTTTGCCCACCATAAGGATCGATCAATGGCCCCACGGGCGTACCGATATCATCAAGCGCATAGGCCATTGCATTAATCGTGATATCCCGGCGCAATAAATCTTGCGCTAGTGTCACCGTGATATCTGTATCAAATACAAAACCATGATAGCCAGGTGCAGTCTTGCGCTCTTTACGTGCTAATGCATATTCTTCGTGAGTAAGCGGATGAATAAATACGGGGAAATCTTGCCCAACTTGCGTAAATCCAGCGGCGAGCATGTCTTCGCATGTCGCACCCACCACCACATAGTCACGATCTTGCACAGGCAAACCCAGCAAGGCATCGCGCACCGCACCACCGACAATATAACGTTGCATATGACTAACGCGTTGCGTGATATTTATTTGGGCGCAATCGTGCCCAAGCGTTGGCGCAAAGACTGCGGTTTTCCCGTAATCAATGCTTCGTAAAGTGTGGCATTGGCCAGCACATTCTTCACATACGTACGCGTTTCTTCAAGTGGAATCGCTTCTGCAAATATGGCACCCTCGACAGGATGATTTAAGTTTGCGCGCCACTGTTTCGCGCGACTGGGTCCCGCATTGTAAGCAGCGGATGCGAGTAGCCACGACCCATCTAGATCATGCAAAACAATATTAAGGTAATGAACACCGAGCGTAATATTGGTGTCTGTTTGATCGATTTTTCCATGCGTGTAATTTGCTAATCCAATTTTTCTTGCCACATAATGTGCCGTTTTGGGCATCACTTGCATCAAGCCCGCGGCACCGACATGTGAACGTGCACTGGTAATAAAGCGCGATTCTTGGCGAATTAATCCATAGACCCACGCAATATCCAAATCTAATGGCTGCGCCACACGTGACACCAAATCATGGTAAGGCATCACATAACGCAAACTAAAATTATGTTCATTACGTGTGCGATCAGCCGTACTCACCGCGCGATCAAATAATTTAAGGCGCGAAGCATACTCAGCAGCGGCGATTAACTCAGGATCGCTCATACCACGCAAAGCCCAATTCCACTCACGATTAGCTTCAAATCGCAAATCAAGCGCATAAAATTTTTGTGCCCGTGCAAAACCAGGGCGTGTTTTCACAGCCGCAATATCTGCCTCGCTTGCTGACACATCCACAGGCACCGTAATATGCTGTCCCAATGTCTCACGCGCTAGCTGCCCATAAAAATGAAAAGAGGCAATCAATAGTTGGTATTGACTACGTGCCTGCGCTTCTTTACCTTGCGCTTCTAGGGCACGGCCATACCAGTAAATCCAAGCGGGGTCTCGTTTACGTAAGGCAATAGGCATCGCCTCAAGCGCTTGAGTAATGCTAGACCAATTACCACTCAATAGTGCATTACGCACACGCGACTCGTGCGTTTCCGGCGACAACCACGTATCCCCACCTAATTCCTTTTGTTTTTTAAATGCCTTGTCTGCT
>JADYYQ010000144.1 GCA_020853585.1 Ottowia sp. | reverse complement strand
TCTATAACCGGCAGCGGAGACATTCAAGATTAGGTTACTTGTCTCCCGCTGCATTTACTAAAAAATTTCATGCAGCTTAAGTAGTTTTTTGAAATGCGAGTGTCCGTTATTGACAGTACACCTCACCATTCCTCTTGGAGTATGGCGTTTACTCCAAAGGTTAATCCAAGATTTTGCTACCTCTTCCCACGACTTCGACATTATTCTCCCTTTCTTTAATTGGTGAAATTATTTGCTAATAATAGTAAGCGGTGTCACTGTAAACGATATTTACTGCATTTTAAAGATGAAGAGAAGTAAACGTTCTTAGATATATCTTGATCTCTAAGGTGCTCTTTCATAGGCGCCAGATCGTCAAGGTAATATTTGCGCGCTATTGGCACAACAAATGGAAAAACTCAGAATAAAAAACAATGGTAGTCCTTGCCTTATTTTATTTCCTTGTTTGCTATCGACTCCCTTAATAGCATTGATGTTTGCCTGTAGCATTGATGTACACGGTTTTCCTTGATTATAAAATGGGTACTTTTTTACCTGCTTTGATAACCTTATTTTGTTTATCTCGTCTAGGGTCTGTTGACGTTTTGAAATAAAGGCTTAAAAAAAGAGCAAACTCGTCATATCAAAATTTCCCGACAAAGATAAAAACGAGTTTGTAATGCCCCGATTACTGCCAGAATTGGCAATCATGTCAATCTTAAATAGACCTCATTGCACGCTATGTTGAGCGGGTGACGGGCTGTACAAATAGCCGTTAAATTTGTACAACCATTATGATGTAAAACTGTCGACCCCGGTGCCCTTAAGTTAAGGACACCGATATACATCGCCGGTCACGATGACATTAGTTTGCTCGCTGCCGCCATTACGGCTTCCTGTTTGGCCTGCGCGATGGGTAAGAATGGAAACTACATTGCCGCCCATCGCTGCGGCCTTATTTTTTAGATCGTTTCTTGCACCTGTTTCAAGATCAGCATTCGATGTAAATGAGCCGGTAAAGAAATTGCCTTGATTACCCGTTGCATCGCCTAGAAATTTACATTCTTTACCGGGTTCTACATGGGTGACTCTAACTATTGCCGAACCAGGATTAACAGATACAGCAGCACAGCCTGACAGCATTACTACAAAAGCACTCGCAAGATAATGCATTTTCATTTCCAGTATTCCTTTACTTTTTCTCAATAGGCGCTTGATTGCATGAATGAATGGTTTGTTGTGAAAAAGGAATGGAAGTTCTGCGGGTTAGACAAATCGTAACGACTGCATGACACTATGCCTCTTTAACGTCAGCGCTTTGGCAACAATTCGTCAGCCATAGAGTGATGAAGTCGAAAGCGCCATTACTGCATCGTTTCGAATTGCGTCAAAATGGCTGGATTCTCGTATTGAGCTATCTTGTGTCATCACCTCGCCTCGAGTCAGCACACGCAGCAAGCGACGCATAATTTTTCTCGAATGGGCTTTAGGTAAATCGCCCCCAAGAGGGAGTTCTTTATGGTTAGCAATTAAACCAATTCTTGCGTCATCGATGCGTGTAAATCCGTGGCCATTTTGATAGATACTGCGGTATTAAGCTGTGTATTTTTTAGTACCACAAAAGTCACGAATACCTGGTAGCGGCAAAGTACAAGCGCTAGGCACTAGAGGCATCGCTCGCAGTAGCGTTGAAATCATATGTTTTGATGATTGCCAACTTCTATAATTTTCGCAATGCACTTATCCGCACATTTTTTGTCTGATCAAATAGGCCAATTATTTTTAAGCTGTTGTATACGCCCACGCATTAGATCAATTGTGCAAGCAAGTTGAAAATCACCGGCTCCTGTGCCGCCCATCGTTGCGCTTGCAATCCACTGACACTGCGCTGCTTTAAATCGCTCAAAAGCGTTTTGCGAAGCGCGTAGCGAGGCAATCGCTTGCGGTCCGGCGCTTGAGCCGAGTTTTTTTATATCGACCACTATTTTTTTGTGGAGGGCTTTCATCTCTGCCTGTGTCTTACGCGCTTGATGGCGAAGACAATTTTGGCGTGCTGCGTGAATTGGATTTTGCACGTTAATTAATTTATCGCATTGGGATAAGGGGTCGGAATCCAAAGTCGTAGAGGTATGGGTTGCTGCCGTCGCATTATCCGGCGAAACGTGATGTGTGCTGGTGTTGGGTTGGGCGTGGGTGTATGTCCATGTGCTGCTGCTAATCCATAAAAATAGGGTCATCAGAATGGCAATATAGGGGCGCATTTTTTCCCTTAGAAAAAGCATATTTGAATGCAAAGGAGGGGATGGCAAAAACAAAAGCATCGTTTATGTGATTGATTTATTACGCAGCGGACTGGATATTTTTTTGTCACGATATTAGAAAAATGGGTGAGAATCTATCAGGGTGATGAGGGTATCCATATAAAGATACACCTCGTTTAGATATGTCTCACTTTTAAAGTGCTTAGTTTCGCCTAAGCTTCACCTAAAAAGCCGCCGCTTTGATGCGTCCATAGGCGTGCATAGAGTCCATTTTTAGCGAGCAATGTTTTGTGATTGCCTTCTTCGACAATGCGTCCATTGTCCAACACAATCAATCTATCCATGGCGGCAATGGTTGATAGACGGTGGGCGATGGCGATGACTGTTTTGCCTGCCATTAATTTGTAAAGACTATTTTGAATACTCGCTTCAACCTCGCTATCGAGCGCACTGGTGGCCTCATCAAGCAATAAAATAGGCGCATCTTTTAAAATAACGCGCGCAATGGCGATACGTTGTCTTTGCCCGCCTGAAAGCTTAACTCCACGCTCGCCGACATGGGCGAGATAGCCACTTCGACCTTGGGAGTCTGTTAGCGTGACAATAAAATCATGTGCTTCTGCATGCTGCGCTGCTGCGACCAACATCTCCGTGGAAGCATCGGGGCGGCCGTACCAAATATTGTCTTGTATTGAGCGATGCAGTAGGGAGGTATCTTGCGTAACCATCGCAATGTGTTGACGCAAACTTTCTTGTTGTATTTGGGCGATATCTTGACCATCGATTTGTATTTTCCCCGCATCGACATCGTAAAAACGCAGTAGCAAATTAATGATGGTGGATTTGCCTGCACCTGAACGGCCGATCAAGGCTATTTTTTCGCCTGGGCGAATGGTGAGCGAGAAGTTTTCCAGCAATTGCCCTTCTTTGCCATACGAAAATCGCACTTTATCAAAACAAATTTCACCTCGCGTTACCACAAGCTTAGGGGCATTAGGTTTGTCGGCGACTTGCTGCGCGCGCGTTAAGGTTTGGATACCATCTTGGACCGTGCCGATTTGTTCAAAAAGGGAGGAAAGCTCCCACATGGCCCAGTGAGAAATACCGTTTAAGCGCAATGCCATCGTGGTGGCTGCGGCAACTGCGCCCATTCCGGCTTGCCCCTTAGTCCATAAAGACAAAGCAAGCCAGGCGATCGCAACGACTAAGCTAATGTTAAGCGTGTGATTGATAATTTCAAATCCAGAAATTAATCGTTGTTGTGCATAAACCGGTTGAATAAAGTCTTGCATAGCAAGGCGCGCGTAGGCAGCTTCGCGTTGCGCATGTGAAAATAATTTAACGGTAGCAATATTGGCGTAAGCGTCGGTAATGCGCCCGGTCATAAGTGAGCGGGCATCTGCCTGTGCTTTGGCGACGTGTCCCAAGCGAGGCACAAAGAAGAAGGCTGTTGCACCATACAAGAGTAACCAAATAAAAAAGGGGAAGAGTAGCCAAGGATCAAAGTGTGCAAGGACAATGGCGGCAGAAACAAAATAGATCACTAAATACACCAAAATATCAGTCACGATCAGTACCGCATCGCGTACCGCCAGGGCTGTTTGCGTTACTTTAGCGGCAATACGACCCGAAAATTCATCTTGAAAAAAATACATACTTTGCTTAAGCATTAGCCGGTGGAAGTGCCAACGCAAGCGCATGGGTAAATTACCCGATAAAGTTTGATGTCTTAATAAGGTTTGCAAAGCGACCACGATTGGACTTAACAGGAGTAGCGCGGCTAACCACCCTAAGCGTTCTTTGTGCAGTGTCCAAAATTGATGAGTGGGTGTGGTGTTAAGCCAGTCAATTAGCTGGCCAAGCAGACTCACTAGCAATGCCTCAAACGCGCCAATTAACGCGGTACACAACATCATTACAATGATCGATACTCGGACGCCTTGCGTGCATGCCCAAATAAACGCGCGCAGACCCTCTGGAAGACGGTGGGGTAAGTCTTCAGGATAAGGGTGGATCCATTTTTCAAATCGACTAAACATAGATGTGATTGATATTTATTAGCGTGGATGCGGCGCGTTTTTTGGGTATTACCGCAGACATAGCGTGATGCTTTAGGGCATAAATACCGCTAAAAATAAGTTATTTTTTGTGAAAATAAAGCGTCTGCTGCTTATTTTTAACTGCTATGTGTGTTTTCCTTTGATTGTAGAGGGTTTCTTGCGAGGAAGATTAGCACGTAAGAATATGCCATGGTTTGAGCGCATAGGGCGTGTCTAAACGGCGTGAAAACAGGGGGGAGGTGGGTTTATTTGCTAAAGCAAGCTATAATGCGGGCCTTTGTAACCTTGCTACACCAGCACAAACCGTGTTGGGTGGCTTATTCCATAAGGAGCAGTAATGCGTCACTATGAAGTAATCTTTATTGTCCACCCTGATCAAAGCGAGCAAGTGCCCGCCATGATTGAGCGCTATAAGGCAACCATTGTTGCTGATGGTGGAAAAGTACATCGTATTGAAGATTGGGGTCGTCGCCAACTCGCCTATATGATCGAAAAATTAGCTAAAGCACATTATGTTTGTATGAATATAGAGTGTAGCCAAGCGATTCTCGAAGAGCTTGAGCACGCGTTCAAATTTAATGATGCCGTTTTGCGTCATCTGATCGTCAAAACGAAAAAAGCAGAAACCGCGCCTAGCCCAATGATGAAAGAAGTGCAGCGTGAAGAAGTGCGTAAGGCAGCATCGCAACAGCCAGCCGAAGCGCAATTGAGTGCATAACGCACGCATTCGCTATCTTTGAACCACTTTGAGTTGACTGCAACGCTGATTGGGCGAGACCAACTCCGATTTACACCGGCCGGTATTCCCATTTTAAATTGTACGCTTTCGTATATCGGAACGGTGCAAGAGGCGGGTAGTGAGCGTCAAATTGAATTTGAGTTAGCCGCAATTGCTGCAGGTATATGTGGGCAGCAGCTTGGTCAGACAGATTTAGGTGTGTGCATGCGATCAACCGGGTTTCTTGCGCGTAAACATCGCAATAGCAAGATGCTTGTTTTTCATATTGTTGATTATCAAGTGCTACCTAAAGAATAAAGATTAAAAAAGGAAATATTATGGCTTTCGTTAAACGTGACAACAAACGCGATAACAATAAAAAACGCTTTCAGCAAAACCCCTTATTTAAACGTAAGCGTTTTTGCCGCTTTACCGTTTCAGGGGTAGAGCACATTGACTATAAAGATCTCGACGTATTACGTGAATTTATCGGTGAGAACGGAAAAATCACGCCAGCTCGTTTAACCGGGACGCGGGCAATTTTTCAGCGGCAGTTAGATACAGCGATTAAGCGCGCGCGCTTTCTTGCCTTGCTGCCTTACACCGATTTGCACAAAAACTAAGCATCGGAGAACACTATGCAAATTATTCTGCTCGAGAAAGTTGTAAAACTCGGTAATTTAGGTGACGTGATTCGTGTTAAAGACGGATTTGCACGTAATTTTTTAATTCCTCAACGCAAAGCGCGTCGGGCGACTGACGCAGCGATTAAAGAATTTGAAGCTAAGCGTGCAGAGCTAGAACAGATTGCCGCACAAAAATTTGCGGCAGCGCAAGTGGTTGGAGAAAAACTAACCGGTGCTGTGCTGAAATTAAGCCAAAAAGCAGGGGTCGATGGACGCTTATTTGGTTCGGTGGGTAGCGCAGATATTGCCGCTGAACTGGCAAAGCAACATGCCACTACAATTGAAAAGACGCAAGTGCGTATGCCATTGGGTCCGATTAAAACAATTGGTGAGTATGTTATCTCCGTGGTTTTGCATACTGACGTTGTTATTGATCTGAATGTCGTTATTGTTGGCGAAACCAGTTAATTTATTTACACACGCTTAAGCTTTACGCATAAGCCACTTGGACAATTGCTGTCGTATTGTCTAAGTGGCTTGTTGTCAGGTCCGTATAAATATCTTTGTCGCACATGTCAGCATGGATGATCTAGGTGTTGTGCGGTTCTCTACATATTAAAACGACCTGTACAGCTAGCGTTTAGGGTATTTTCATCAGGTTGTCACGTTCCCAACACCATGAATACGCCTGTAGATACGCAACTTGATGCACTCAAAGTGCCCCCTCATTCAATTGAGGCTGAACAATCCGTTTTGGGTGGATTGCTGCTTGACAATGCCGCTTGGGATAAAGTCGGCGATTTTCTCGGTGAAGAAGATTTTTATCGTTTTGATCATCGCATTATTTATCATCATATTGGTCGTTTAATTGCGGCCAGTCGTCCAGCCGATGTCATCACGGTATTTGAGTCGCTTAAACAATCGGGTAAAACCGAAGAGGTAGGCGGCCTTACTTACTTAAATGCGCTTGCGCAAAATACACCGAGTGCAGCCAATATTCGGCGTTATGCCGAGATCGTGCGGGAGCGCGGAGTACTGCGTCAACTGATTACGGTCGCCGATGAAATTGCCACGAATGCGATTAATCCACAGGGTCGCGAGGTTAGGCAAATATTAGATGAAGCCGAGTCTAAGATTTTTGCGATCGCAGAAGATGGTGCGCGTGGGCAGCAAGGCTTTCAAGAAATTCAGCCCTTGTTGGGTAAAGTGGTTGAGCGCATAGACGAGCTGTATAACCGGGATAATCCTAATGATATTACCGGTGTACCCACTAGTTTTTCTGATTTGGATGGGATGACCAGTGGCTTGCAACCCGGTGATCTGATCATTGTGGCTGGGCGTCCATCGATGGGTAAAACGGCCCTATCGTTGAATATTGCGGAGCATGTTGCTGTAGAGCAGGGCTTGCCTGTTGCTGTCTTTTCAATGGAAATGGCGGCTACACAGCTCGCCATGCGTATGCTCGGCTCAGTTGGGCGACTTGATCAACATAAATTACGAACAGGTCGACTCGCGGATGATGATTGGCCAAGACTGACGCATGCCATTCAAAAGATGAATGATGCGCAGCTTTATATTGATGAAACACCCGCACTTAATCCCATTGAGCTGCGCGCACGGGCACGACGTTTGGCGCGTACATGTGGCACGCTTGGATTGATCGTGATCGATTATTTGCAGCTGATGTCTTCGAGTGGGAATGGCGAAAATCGGGCAACGGAGATTTCCGAAATCTCGCGTTCGCTAAAAGCTTTAGCAAAAGAGCTGAATTGTCCTGTGATCGCACTTTCGCAGCTTAATCGTAGCTTAGAGCAACGACCTAATAAGCGGCCCATCATGTCTGATTTACGTGAGTCGGGTGCGATTGAGCAAGATGCTGACGTTATTTTGTTTATTTATCGTGATGAAGTCTATAACCCAGACTCGCCTGATAAAGGCACGGCTGAGTTAATTATTGGTAAGCAGCGTAATGGTCCAATTGGTTCGGTACGTTTAACCTTCCTTGGGCAATTTACTAAATTTGAGAACTTCGCAGGCATGCAAGCCGTACATTTTGGTGACTAATGCTATACCGCTTGCGTAGGTGGACAAACTGCTTAAGTAATGAATGTGTAATGTGTATTGTTTTGCTAAAAAGTTTTGCTAAAAAAATAATGCGTGGTGTAAACGTAATGTTTTTAGCTGTGTGATGATCTGTGAGCGGATATTCGCTTATACCTATAAACATCTTTGTTTTTGGAGAAAAATATGACAAAAGCCCCTTTGCGTGTCGCTGTGACCGGTGCTGCGGGACAAATTGGCTATTCACTCTTATTTCGCATTGCCAATGGTGACATGCTGGGTAAGGACCAACCGATTTTTTTGCAGTTACTAGAAATTCCTGATGAAAAAGCACAACAAGCATTGCAGGGTGTGATGATGGAGTTGGATGACTGTGCTTTCCCTTTGCTATTGGGCATGAGTGCGCATAGTGATCCAATGAGTGCATTTAAAGATGTGGATGTGGCTTTACTCGTGGGGGCACGTCCGCGTGGCCCAGGTATGGAGCGCAAAGATTTACTCCAAGCCAATGCGCAAATTTTTACAGCACAAGGTCGTGCACTTAACGCAGTGGCAAGTCGGCAGGTCAAAGTGCTGGTGGTCGGTAATCCGGCGAATACCAATGCGCATATTGCAATGAAATCAGCACCTGATTTAGCAAAGACATGTTTTACTGCGATGCTACGTTTAGATCATAACCGTGCGCTCTCGCAGTTAGCGACCAAAACAAATAAAGCGGTTGAGGCGATCGAAAAATTAATCGTATGGGGTAATCATAGTCCCAGTATGTATCCCGATTATCGCTTTGCGACGATAGGCAATCAATTAATCAAAACATTGATTAATGATGAAACATGGAATCGCGATGTATTTATCCCAACTGTCGGTAAGCGTGGTGCTGCAGTTATCGCAGCGCGAGGACTTTCATCCGCAGCATCCGCAGCCAATGCAGCGATTGATCATGTGCACGATTGGCACCATGGCACGCAAGGTAAATGGGTCACCATGGGGGTTCCTTCTGATGGCTCTTATGGGATTCCAAAAGATATTGTGTTTGGTTACCCGGTAATATGTGAAGCAGGAAAATACCAAATTGTAGAAGGGCTTGAGATTGATGCGTTTTCCCGTGAGCGTATCGATCTGACATTAAAAGAGTTAACCGAAGAACAAGCGGGTGTGGCCCACTTACTTGTTTAAATACAGCACATCATGACGCACCCTGCCGTTGTCCTATTTGAGGGGGAAGCATTGCCTGAAGTGCTTCCTGCTTGTGATCACTATGCCGGTACAGTTCAACGTATGCGCAAAGCACTTGCTTTGCAGCACCAACTAGGCGCTGTATTTGATATTACTTTTGATTGTGAGGATGGGGCGCCGCTTGGCGATGAGTATGCACATGCAGAAAGTATTGCGGCATTAATCAATAGTGCCGATAACCTTTTTAATCGAGTAGGCGTACGTGTTCACGATAGTGCGCATGCTGCATTTGCCAACGATCTCTCCGTACTTGTCAAGCAAGCGGGTGCACGTATGGCTTATTTGACTTTGCCTAAAGTACATAGCGCGGTTGAGGTGATCAATAGCATTGAAAAAATAAATCATATTGCGCGTAGTGCGGGCATTCATCGGCTTATTCCGATTCATGTCTTGATTGAAACCCACGGCGCCTTACATGAAGTTTTTGAGATTGCTGCGCTTTCGCAAGTGGCGTGTTTAAGTTTTGGGTTGATGGATTTTATCTCTGCCCATCAAGGGGCTATTCCCGCATCGGCAATGGATTCGCCTGCGCAGTTTGAGCATCCATTAATTGTGCGCGCAATGCTTAATATTGCCGCAGCATGTCATGCTTACGGCAAAGTCGCTTCTCATAATGTGAGTACTCAGATTGCTCATCCTGAAGTAGCGGGGGCGGATGCGTTGCGTGCACGTGAGCAATTTGCTTACACACGTAAGTGGAGTATTCATCCTAATCAAATTCAACCCATTGTGAATGCTTTTGCTCCGGGCACGCATGAGGTAGCGCATGCAAGTACCGTTTTGCTTGCAGCTGCGCATGCGCAGTGGGGACCCATTCAATATGAAGGAAAGCTCTACGATCGTGCGAGCTATCGGTATTATTGGATAATATTGCAGCGAGCTCAAAAAAGTGGGATTGCTTTGCCAGACAAGGCGCTAGCCTATTTTCACCCCATTCATTAGCAGGAGAAAAGCGATGCCGCTTAATGTACAGAAAACCCGTAAAACCTTTAAAATTTCTTCGTCAAAAACGGGACAATTTTATTCGCTACCTCAGCTAGGAAAAGAGCTTGGGCTGGCTATTGAGCGTTTGCCCGTGTCGATTCGTATTGTGCTTGAATCTGTATTGCGCAATTGTGATGGTAAAAAAATTACCGTAGATCATATCCAGCGATTAGCTAGTTGGATACCTAATACACACCGCGTTGATGAGATTCCCTTTGTTGTTTCGCGTGTTGTGTTGCAAGATTTTACGGGCATTCCATTGCTTGCTGATTTAGCCGCGATGCGTAGCGTGGCTGACAAACTCGGCAAAAACACCAAGCAAATTGAGCCCATGGTGCCCGTGGATCTCGTCTGTGATCACTCGGTACAAATTGACCATTTCCGCGAAAAAGATGCGCTTGATCTCAATATGCAACTTGAGTTTTCGCGTAATCATGCGCGCTACCAATTTATGAAATGGGGAATGCAGGCATTTGATACGTTTAGCGTTGTGCCGCCTGGTTTTGGCATCGTGCATCAAGTCAATCTTGAATATCTCGCACGTGGCGTACATTGCGCGCAAGGTTTGTATTATCCCGACACCTTGGTGGGTACGGATAGTCACACGACGATGATTAATGGCATTGGTGTGGTCGGGTGGGGTGTGGGCGGTATCGAAGCGGAAGCCGCCATGCTGGGCCAACCCGTTTATCTATTAACCCCGGATGTAGTGGGTGTTGAGTTGACTGGATGTTTGCGTGGGGGCGTCACAGCAACGGACTTAGTGCTTACCTTGACCGAATTACTACGCAAAGCAAAAGTGGTTGGCAAATTTGTTGAATTTTTTGGTGCAGGTACAGCGAGCCTCGCGCTCCCCGATCGTGCAACCATTGCTAATATGGCGCCGGAGTATGGGGCAACCATGGGTTTTTTCCCCGTTGATAATAATACGGTGGCTTACCTAGAAGGGACGGGGCGCACGAAAGATGAGATTGATGCGTTTACCGCTTACTTTAAAGCACAAAAATTATTTGGTATTCCCAAAGCAGGTGAGATTGACTATTCCACTGTTCTTACATTAGATCTCACCACAGTCACGCCTTCTTTAGCGGGCCCTAAACGACCCCAAGATCGTATTGAGCTGGGACAAGTTAAAACGACTTTTGCACGACAGCTTATCCAAACAACGGCTGAAGATGGTTTTAATAAGCCGGCCAGTGAAGTAAACCAAACCTATTACACGAAAAGTGGTTTAGCGTTACGCCACGGCGATATTTTGATTGCTGCGATTACTTCATGCACTAATACATCCAACCCGGGTGTACTGCTTTGTGCTGGATTGCTTGCGAAAAAAGCTGTCGAAAAAGGCCTAAGTGTTGCACCGCATATCAAAACTTCTCTTGCACCCGGTAGTCGTGTTGTCACAAAATATCTTGAAGCAGCAGGTTTGCTGCCTTACCTTGAGCAACTTGGGTTTGGTGTAACCGCATATGGATGCACTACCTGTATTGGGAATGCGGGCGATCTTACGACCGAGCTAAACGATACCATTGCAGAACACGATGTGATTGCCGCCGCTGTTTTATCGGGTAATCGTAATTTCGAAGCGCGTATTCATCCTAATATTCGCGCAAATTTTTTAGCATCTCCTCCACTTGTTGTGGCCTATGCGATTGCCGGGACCATGACGCGTGATTTGATGACGCAACCTGTTGGAAAAAATAAACAGGGAGAAGATATTTATCTGGGCGATATCTGGCCAACAAGCGATGAAATTAATCGCTTGATGAAATTCGCAATGAATCCAAAGAATTTTCGAGCAAGTTATGCGGATGTCGAAAAAAATCCGGGACCGTTGTGGGAAGAGATTGGCGGTGGTGCGCAAGGTAATGTATATGATTGGCCTGCTTCCACTTATATTGCTGAACCCCCTTTCTTCGAAAAATTTACCCTACAACCCGGGCCTGTTGCCAGTCGTATTGAGGGCGCGCGCGCATTAGGTGTGTTTGGCGATTCCATTACGACTGATCATATTTCTCCAGCAGGCTCTATTAAAGACAGCAGTCCAGCCGGCCAATATTTACAGGCACAAGGTGTGCTTAAAGCTGATTTCAATAGTTATGGCGCGCGTCGTGGTAATCACGAAGTCATGGTGCGCGGCACATTCGCGAATGTGCGCGTCAAAAATTTAATGTTGGCGCTTCGCACCGATGGTTCGAGAGAAGAGGGCGGGGTGACCTACTTTCAACCCAGCGGTGAGCATATGTCTATTTATGACGCTGCGATGAAATATCTTGAGCAAGGTACCCCGACACTTGTGTTTGGTGGCGAGGAATATGGTACGGGATCGTCTCGTGACTGGGCAGCAAAAGGTACGCAACTACTGGGGGTAAAAGCCGTGATTGCGCGTAGCTTTGAGCGTATTCATCGTTCTAACTTAGTTGGGATGGGTGTGCTGCCCTTGCAATTTAAAGATAATGACAGCGTGTCTTCTTTAGGCATCACGGGAAATGAGTTATTCGACATTGAAGGATTCTCAGGAGAGGTTAAGCCCCAGCAAGACGTCACACTGATTATCAAGCGCAAGGATGGCACGACGCAAAAGGTTCAACTATTACTGCGTATCGATACAGCAATTGAAGTGGACTACTTTAAGCATGGCGGCATCTTGCCTTTTGTATTGCGTCAATTGTTGGCGTCTTAATATGGATGCAACCCAAACTAAAAAACCTAAACGGCTTTCTGTTGAGGCTAAACGACTCGTAGGCGACACGCTGGCGTGGTCTGCATCGAGCAGTCATGTTGAGCGTTGCTATTGGGAAAATAAAGTGAGCACGAGTTTGGCGCGTGTATTAAAAAACAAAAAGCAATCCACTATAGACAGTTCACTTGATCATTTATCTAAACATAACCTAGATGGTTATCATCAGTTAGGGGAGTTAGCCGAAGCCATATCTGAGTCCGCTAGAGTCGATATGGGGGAGTCATCATGGGATGTGTTGCTACTGGCTGCCCCTGTTTTAGCGCAAACTTATTATGCAATTCCCTCTGGGGTATTAAAAGCGGATGCGATTAATACTTTGTCGACGTATTTACAAATGGATGTGTTATCGCAGCAAGCGCGTATTACCATGGCACCGTTTCTTTACAGCATGGATCAGCTTCCTCGCAACCATGTCGATACATATCGTTTGCTGCATCAGCTGATTCCTCATACGCTTGCACAAAATACTAATGAACTTGATCTGCGTCCAGTTGGGCAAACGGTTCCCGCTTTGGCTGACCCACGTTATTTACTTGCAGCGATTGCTGTCCCAGCAGGTACGGCGATGTTTCGTTGGCAAGAAAGTGGTGAAGGATTTTTTAACCGGGAGCACTGCTTAACGCAGTGGCGTCAACATGCACAGGATACGGTAGCCCATTTTTTGGCTGGCAGTGAATTTGAATTATTACTGCCGCAAGGATTCTTTTTTAGTTGTTGTGAAGCCGATAAAGAAATACGCCCCCTCAGTTTACGCGCGGCAATTAACTATTTAACACGCTCGCTCGCTATTCTCCCTGCCGAGTTAACAGCAGTAATTGGCGCGTTTGGGACAAATAGTGTGGATGAGTATCGCATTGGTTTTGTGCGAAATGGGGAAAAACAAGTGGTGTATGGTGTTATCTGGACATTGTATGAAGAGGAGGGGAGTGAACCTTTAGCATTAAAACCCGATACCTCTACGCTTGATGCGATATGTGACATATTACGTGCGGCAGGCGTCACTGAGATTTTTCGCCACACGCCATTGCATGAGCCGGACTACTGTGAGGATTGTGACGCGCCACTTTATCTGGATCATGCCGGGGAATTGGTGCACGCTAATCTACCTGAGCATGTGCCACTGCAACAGCCCCTGTTTCATTGATTATGTCTCTGTAAAGTCTCCTTAAATGATCGTCCGACATGTCCAGAATTGGTTCGTACATAAACGAGTTCAAATGAATGTTCTCTGGAGTCATAAGAACTACTCGTTGCAAAATACCGATTGTCGATTGATTGCCCCCAAACATCTCTCGGAATTTTTTGAACAACGTATCAGTTTGGTTGGACTCAATATTGGTAACGAAGTGGGGATCATTGATCTTCTTAACCATAAGCTGTTCAGCAGCAAGGCGCGTCGCAATAGCTAGTATCACCTTGTTCTCAAAATTGATTCCATCAGGGGCGTTCAGGCATTGATTCGCTTCCTCTTTGATAAGATCAACGACAAGTTTTTCTCCATTAGTCGATGCATTAGTTTTCCCATTTGAGGTAGCCTGACAAATTCGGACACTCCAACTTGGTATATTACCTAAAATTGGAGCAAGGATGAGCAAGCAAGAAAGCTACACAAAAGAGTATCGCGGCGAGGCGGTCAAACTTGTATTGGA
>JADYYQ010000143.1 GCA_020853585.1 Ottowia sp. | reverse complement strand
TCCAATACAAGTTTGACCGCCTCGCCGCGATACTCTTTTGTGTAGCTTTCTTGCTTGCTCATCCTTGCTCCAATTTTAGGTAATATACCAAGTTGGAGTGTCCGAATTTGTCAGGCTACCTCAATCCATAAACGTCATTCCACAAGGATGTTGTTGCCCATAACTCTTTTGTGCCACTCCTCTAAGGCATGCAAGAAAAGCGTGTATCACTTCCACCCTTTCATTAAGAATTGCAAATATCTTTCCATAGCTTGATTGTTTATATTGCACACGCCCCCCAATTGAAGAATCATGGAAATCAAACACGTAGTAACCATCCGCCCTTATTTTTATATTTAATCCATTTGTTAATTTTTTTTCGTAAAAATAAGAGTTATAAGCTTCTTTAGGTTTTTTCCAGAAGCCATGTAAATCATAAATGGCAAGGCAAGATTGGATATACATAGGTTTTTGCGGCTCCCTTGAATCTTTGATCACTATCGTCTCCTTAAATAAGGCCCCGTGCCTACGTCTCACGCTCCTGCGCGCGCTCGTAACCCCGCCACGCCCCCGCACTTAATCTAGCAAAAATCATGCACTTGTGCGCAAGCGCGGAACCACGCCAATACAGGCGCTAAGAGGAAAATATACACGCAAAAAAACTTGCGAATTGATGCATTTTTTTGCAATTCCATGCAGCTCAAAAATTGGCATTGAAAAGACATGTGAAGGTGACTTGCCTAACTTTAAAGCCGTCCAAATTGAAAGTTAAATGTAAGTGACTTGTAAGTCCAGCAGGTGAAACTTTCTTAGCATTTCACCACCAAAAAGATGGGGGCATCGGAAAAAGGTAACATTGGTAACACACCCCTTTTTAGGGGGTTAACTCTATGATTTTAAAGGGGAATTTATGTTACCTTTTAAGGGTTACATAGGGTAACAAAAAGGTAACTTATTTTTAAGTCATTGATTTTAAAGAGATATTTTTATACCTAATGTTACCCTCTAAAAAGGTAACAAGTTACTCTTATGTTACTAAAATGTTACCTTTTCAAAAACCGCGCAAAGCTTTACCCATTAAGGATTTCCAGTTAGTCGAATAAAAATGTTACCAATGTTACCTTTTTCCGATGGCCAACTTAAAAATTTAGACAAAGGGTTTAATTGCCAAAAACGATACTTCAATCAGCTTTTTCTTTTAGCTTTCGTTTTTAATCTGCATTAATAACCACATAAAAAATACACGGTGGGGTGATTGCATTAGCCTGGAATTAATAATAAAGAGTTTAATTCTTGGGGTTTGGCTATTTTTGTCGCCTGGTTTTGTGCTGGAGTAACTTGCTAAGGTATGAATTTATCTAATAGTGACAATCCATCCCCATAATTAAGAAGAAATTGGTGGGAGAATAAAAAATAGCGAAAAAAATTAAAAAGAAAATGTTCTACAAATGATTGATCGCCCTATATCTGGCAAGGGTTTGCGAGGAGGTGTTTTTTAAATTTTGTAGAACAAATAATGAGCTATCTATATGATTTTAAAGGATTTCACGACGGCCTTTTAATCCGTTGGTCGCGTGTTCGAGTCACGCACGACCCACCAACACGGTCAAACCTTACATAGCCGTGAGGTTTTTGTGTTTTTATGGCACAAAATATTGTTTATTTTGCTACGTATCTGTTCATAAAAAAATTCAGCTATCGCGCGCGAAGCACACACCGCATAAAGCGTATCCCCTCTTTACAAAATAACACGCTCGCCCTCCGCAAAAAAATAACAAAAATGAAATTTTCTAGTCAACGCAAGTAAGATCATCTCGCCCCAAAAATCATACTGCACCTTACCCGCAAAGTACCCGCCGTTAATCTAACACTGTAGATTGCCATCTACACGGGCAAAAGCAAGCGCTTACCGCCATTGCAAACCACGGATCAAATCCATCTTAAAATGATTTCCCCACCATAAAAACTCACACTAAAAGACCAAGGAAAACCAGTTGAGGGGAGCACTTGTCAAAAAATATGCGCTTATACCCCAAAGAGCCTAAGCGCATATTGCTTGCCGATGAATAGCATAGCGGGCAACAACCTCGCCCCTGACTTAACTTCACAACGTCGTACGCACCTGCCATAACTCAGGAAAAAGCACGGTATCCAACATCTTACGCAAATAACTCACTCCACTGGTACCACCCGTACCTGTTTTAAAACCGATAATTCGCTCCACTGTCGTGACATGGCGAAAGCGCCATTGACGCAATGTATCTTCGATATCCACTAATTTTTCTGCCATCTGATATAAATCCCAATACTGTCGTGGGGCGCGATATATCTTGTACCAAGCACGCTCAAGCGTCTGATTATGCTTAGCAGGTAAATGCAATGCCCTCTCTTGATCAATAACAAACCCATGACGCACCAGTAACTGGATCACTTCATCATAAAGTGACGGTGTATCAAGCGCATGTTTGAGTTGCGTAAAAATTTCCGGATGGTGAATATGCGGCCGAAGCATCTCCGCATTTTTATTACCTAATAAAAACTCAATCTGACGATATTGATAAGACTGAAACCCTGAACCCGCCCCCAAGCCCGCGCGGATATGAGCGTAATCAGAGGGTGTCATCGTGGCAAGCACATTCCATGCCTGAATAAGATGCTCAAAAATCCGAGAAACACGCGCCAGTATTTTAAAAGCCAATTGCAAGGCATCACGCCTTATTGCGCTTAATACCGCGTGCAATTCATGCAATACTAATTTGAACCATAGCTCACTTGTTTGATGCTGAATAATAAATAGCATTTCGTCATGATTAGACGAACATGGATGTTGTGCAGATAACAGATTCGTCAGTGACAAATAATCAGCATAACTCATCTTATCTTTAAAATTCATCTGTGCGTTATACCAACCTACCTTACTTTTTTCCTCTGTGGATTGGGAAGATAGTTGATCTAATGAAAAATCAGGTGTTTCATTTTGCATGCGAATTTCCCTTTCAAAAAATATTTAAGCAGGGACCACATAAAAGGCAATAATAAATCTCCTTTTATTTATCCGAAATACAATAGATAAATAATGATGACTGCCCTAAAACAAAACCACCTCTTAAAAAATACACTGACTTTAGTATGCGACTATTTATCTCCCTTAAGTAAGCTATGCTTAAATTTATTTTTCACAATCCATCGCTCTTAAGAATATCATCTTCTTATTTCTCCATGACAGTATTTTCCACGCAGTCTACTACCTTCCATGATACAAATATGCAATGCAGAAAAAACCAATGTGCGACGATTAAAAATAAAAAACATCAAATAAATACGCACCTTGCCCATCAATATACTTAATAATATCGATACTGCACTCACGTGTCCTTGGATAAAAAACCTATCTGATAATCACTTTAAATTTACAATATCTTCATTGACATACTCAACACATAAAAAACTTATTAAGATGTGATATTGATGTACCCAGGATAAATATCCTCGTAGATAGAGCAATCGCTCATAAAAACAAAATAGGAAAATTTATCCGCAGCAAAAAAAAATATTTCTTATACACATGCTTAAAAAATTATAAATATTTATTCCTCAAGATTATTTTTCGCAAAAAATCATCTTGTATCTAGCAGATAAAAAACTCGTTTACTTACATTATTGTTTGTTAAATTTATCAAGCGATGCGCGCGCATATCGCTATCTGTTCACGCATTTTTTATTGATGTATATAGCGCAAAAAATAGCGAATGCTGCAATGCCTTTGCGAAGATGCGTTGAAGACGGGCCTCGTCGACCCTAGCGACAAGCCCCGCAGCAGCATCATTCTCTTCTCTTTTGATGTACCTCAAAAATTTAATGGTCATTTTAACCACCTAAAACCTCACGCACTAAACAATGCGCACCGTTGTTCGTCTCAATAAATAGCAAGCCGATAACAAAAGGACACACCATAAAGAGATGCAATAAACGCGCACCCTTGCATCGTTTAAAAACCGCACATTAAAACTTCGTCAATGCCATATCAATACACTGAGAGGAATAAAAAATGACTGCATCGACTTATCATCTACCCACAATGGCAAACACAGCACCAATAGCGAATGATCAAAACATCGGATACAAGGACAATAAACAGATCTCAAGAAGCAACACAGCGCCCGATCAATATTTTAGAGAAGAGGGTAACCGCTGTATCGTAGAGCACTGGATAACACCTGAACAGGCTAGGGAAAATATCGACAATAACGATAGGGCGATAAAAAAGATGCATCGTAAGATTCAAGAGATGGATCTTACTGAATCTAACCCAAAAAATCCTATTACCCACAAAGCACTGATAAATAACGCGCTCGACCACAATACAAGCAGCGAGGACATACTCACCCCTGATATGCATGACACCTCTTTCGATAACAACGGATGGTTATCGATAAACACATTGACGAAAATACAAGATGCACTCGCTTATATTCAAGATTTCGACTTCAATAAACTGAAACCCTATATCGAAAATCTTATTCCCGACACGGTCGATAGCACCCCCGTCAATCTGCTTATTGATGCGCTAGCATGGACTTTTGCACCGGCCGTCGCGGGACCCACCGTAGTGCTCTCAGGCAATCAGACTGCACTTATCCATCTCGCAGTCGCAAACAGCTAAGACACATACACATGCGTACTCAAACCCGTGCGCATGTGTCATGTCCAAACTTACCCCACACCATCCTCGACAAAAATACGCAAGGGACCGATCTGTTTGCGTATCGTTGTCAATCCACAGACATCGCGTAACTTATCCATCAATACATATCACCCGTTTATCAAAAAAGAAAAACATTAGTTATCCACAGAATCTGTGTGTAAACCTGTGGGTTACCGCTTAAGAACTTTATTTTCTAAAACAAATAACACAAGCCCGCACTTACATATATCAAGACCCTCGGCAATCCCCCATCGCTTTTTATTTACCGACACACCTTATTAATCGAAAATAAAATTCATCTAAAAACAAATTTAAATAAACATATTTAAATTTTGTTACAATAACGTTCTTTTATTTTTAATATAAATATCAGCATGAACAATAAAATCATCGTATCACTCTTCGCTTGCGCCGCTGCAACGACCGCATTGGCAGCAAACTTAACCCCAGAAAACTTTGCAGGTATTTCTGCTGGTGCAACGCACTACACCAATACTTCATCCTTTGCACGGCCTAACACCAGCATTACAGCCAATACAGATAACGTTGGCTTTGGCTTTAAAGCGTTTGGCGGTACATGGCTGAACGATAATTTTGGCGCAGAAATCGGTTACGTAGATTTAGGCAAAAAGAAATCTAGCTTAAAAGGCGCGGTATCCGGCAACCAAGAAGAGCGTGTGAATGCTTTTTACGCAGCAGGATTAGCGGGTCACAAATTTGAAAACAAATCGCGTGTATACGGAAAATTAGGCGTCTACAATGCAGGCCTGAAAACCAATACAATCATCGCCGGTGTGAACACCATCAATAGCGATAGCCGCAATACCGGGTTGTATTTTGGTGCGGGTTATAGCTTGCCAATCACAGAAACTATTTCTCTACGCGCAGAAGCCGAGCGCTTCTACAAAGTAGGTAATTCATCGACTGGCAAAAAGAACGTCAATTTTTACAGCATTGGCGCAACATATCAGTTCTAATGTATCGCAGTAATGAGTGTCAAACACACTCATCTGATACAAAAAAGCCCACCTATTTTGGTGGGCTTTTTTACGCGACTTATCTTTGCCACTTATTTTCTCGTTTATCGTATACAAAAGGACAACCCCAGCACTACGGACGAGGAGTAGACATAGCCTCATCAAAATACTGTTTAAATTTTTCCGCCGCAGCTTGTTTGGATACTGAGCGTCCCATCATTTCTTGTACTCTCGCCGTTTTTTTCTCGGGATCAACGCGTATTGCACGCGCAATCGACAAAGGAGAACGCGCGCGCATTTGCCGATATAGCGCAAATGAATGACCAAAAGGAGCCACCCAATCAATGAGCCACATCCGATCGCCACTCACCCAATCTCGTAAACTTAAACCATGCGCATCAGCCAAGTAACGCTGTTCTGCTGCTAAATCAAGAAAGGCCCAACTACAATAAGCTACCGGTATATCGTCTTGCTTTAATAATAGAAACTGCTGATGTTCAATCGCAGGAATAACATTGGTCCCAAGCAAATGCATAGGCCAATCTTTCTGTAACGGAGAGTTCACCCAAAGCCATGCTATCTGTCCTAACAAATCAATAGACATGGCACTTGAAAAACGTCCCTTTACGCTGTCATGTACATGAAGCAGCGTCGACGTTTTTTTATCTTGCATCCTATTCCCCTATCAAAAACAGTCCGCCTTTCTGTGAGAAAAGACTTCCATCAGTGATGACGAATCAGCATCGCTATTTATCAATACACACAACGATTTAGAAAAACATCCCATCTTGCTTGGACGCCATCATGCCTATTCATCTAACCAGTGATATAAGCAAGCATACAAACTCTAGCCTTTAAAAAAACTAACCCATCGCCTTGCGTGCGTTATAAAACATACGCATCCAGGGACTGTCACCTTCCCAATTATCTGGACGATAACTCATTAATTCAGCGCGGAATACCCGCTCCGGATGAGGCATCATTGCAGTAAAACGCCCATCATGGGTTGTCACCGCAGTCAGCCCATTGGCTGAGCCATTAGGATTAAAGGGATAGCGCTCTGTTACTTGCCCAGTATGATCAATAAATCGAAGTGCCGCATGAACGGCAGTCTCATCGCCCATCTTACTAAAATCAGCATACCCTTCACCATGAGACACAGCGATGGGCAAATGGCTGCCAGCCATCCCCTCAAAAAATAATGAAGGACTTTGTAGCACTTCCACCATCGATAAACGCGCTTCAAATTGCTCCGAACGATTCCGCGTAAACTGCGGCCACGCATCCGCGCCTGGAATAATCGAAGTCAAATGACTCATCATTTGACAACCATTACATACCCCTAAAGCAAAACTATCTTTACGCGCAAAGAAATCACCAAACGCTTGCACCAGCTGTGCATTAAACAAAATCGTTTTTGCCCATCCTTGACCTGCGCCTAATGCATCACCATAGCTAAATCCACCACAGGCAACAAACCCTGCAAAATCTTTTAAATGATGCCGCCCAGCCAGCAAATCACTCATATGTACATCGACCGCCGCAAAGCCCGCGCGATCCATCACATATGCCATTTCACGATGAGAGTTAACACCTTGTTCACGGACAATCGCGACCCGAGGACGCGCCCCTTGATGAATCCAAGGTGCCACAAGGGTGCGACCAATATCAAAATCAAATTTAGGCTGCATACCCATATCATGTGTATCAAGCAAGGCCTCATACTCACTGTCCGCACATGCTGGGTTATCACGCAAACGCGCCATACGCCAACTGACTTCGCTCCACGTACGCTGTAACGCAACCCGCGGCGCACTATAAATTTTGCGGGCATCACGATAAATCTCAAGCACATCACGATCATTGGGCTGACCAATCACGTGAGCACATGAAGACAATCCCACTTCGCGCAATACATCAAACACATCGCTGCGTTGTGCGCGGCGAATTTGCAAGACCGCGCCCAACTCTTCGCAAAACAATGCACGTAAGGTGTGCTCACTACGACGCGCAGCAATTTGCTCCGCCCAATTTTTGGCATCACCATGATCATCTTCCTGACCTGATGTCAATAAAATATCGACATTCAATGACACCCCACAATGCGCAGCAAACGCCATCTCTGCCACGGTTGCCAACAAGCCACCATCAGAACGATCGTGATACGCTAACAATAAACCCGCACGATTCAGTCGCCCAATCACGTTAAAGACCTGCTTAAGATCAGCCGGCACATCAACATCCGGCGGTGCATCACCAAGCTGCTGTGTGACTTGCGCCAACATGCTCGCGCCCATCCGCTGCTTACCACGCCCCAGATCAATCAAAATCAGCTCAGTCTCTCCCGCATCTACACGCAGCCGCGGCGTCAGTGTGCGACGAATATCAACAACCGGTGCAAACCCTGAAATCACCAAGGACACCGGTGAAATCACTTCTTTATCTTGAGCCTCTTCTTGCCAACGCGTACGCATCGACAAAGAATCTTTGCCAACAGGAATCGCAATGCCTAACTGCGGGCAAAGTGTAAGACCTACTGCGCGCACCGTATCAAACAAACGTGCGTCTTCCCCTGGCGCACCGCACGCAGCCATCCAATTAGCCGACAATTTAACGTGTTCAATACGTTCAATATCGGCAGCAGCTAAATTGGTCAATGCCTCACCTACTGCCATACGCCCGGATGCAGGCGCATCCATCACCGCAATAGGAGAACGCTCTCCCATTGCCATCGCTTCTCCGGCATAGCCCGCATAGTCGCGCGCTGTAACCGCACAATCAGCAACCGGTACTTGCCAAGGCCCCACTAACTGATCACGCGCAGTATGCCCACCCACACTGCGATCCCCAATTGTGATCAAGAAATTTTTGCTTGCCACCGTTGGATGTTTAAGTACAGCAAGCACTGCGTCTTCTAAATTAATATCGGTTAAATCAAAACGGGCAATAGGTGCCGGCAAATGCGTCACCGTACGTGTCAAGCGAGGCGTTTTACCCAACAACACCGCCATCGGCATATCAATTGGTGAATGCGCCGCAACATCGGCTAGTTGCAATGCATCGAGTAATTGCAACTGATGTGCTTGCGTTGCCACGCCCACGACTGCAAAAGGACAACGCTCGCGCGCGCACAACTGCGTAAATAACGGCAAATGCTCAGCAGATAAGGCAATGACATAACGCTCTTGTGATTCATTGCACCAAATCTCTGCCGGACTCATCCCACTTTCTTCTAAATGAATCGCACGCAATGCAAACTGGGCACCCCGCCCCCCCCCTTCAACCAATTCAGGAAAGGCATTAGATAATCCACCCGCGCCCACATCATGAATCGACAAAATAGGATTATCGTCACCACGCATCCAACATGCATTGATCACCTCTTGCGCGCGCCGTTGCATTTCTGGGTTATCGCGTTGCACTGAGTTGAAATCAAGCTGCGTAGTATTGCTACCACTACTCATCGAACTCGCCGCGCCGCCCCCCATGCCAATCCGCATACCCGGCCCGCCCAACTGAATCAACAACGCGCCCACCGGTAAAGGCAATTTATGCGTCTGCCGTGCATCGATACTACCCACGCCCCCGGCAATCATGATCGGCTTGTGATAGCCATACACGCGCGTACCGACTTGCTGCTGGTAACTGCGAAAATAACCCGTTAAATTGGGACGACCAAACTCATTATTAAAGGCAGCCGCACCAATGGGGCCCTCCAACATAATCTGTAATGCGCTGGCAATATGCGCGGGCTTGCCATACGTCATAGGTTTACTGTGATCAAGTGAAACAGCACGGTTAGGTACGCACACATCATCATGTTGTTCACAAGGCAAAGCCATATCCGGTATCGCCAAATGCGATACCGAAAAACCCGCTAAACCCCCTTTAGGAATCGCCCCTCGCCCGGTCGCACCTTCATCTCGAATCTCTCCCCCCGCGCCTGTCGATGCACCGGGAAAAGGAGAAATCGCTGTCGGATGATTATGCGTCTCTACTTTCATCAAGGTATGGAGCTGCGCTTGCGCATGAATATACTGCCCCCCCTCCCCCATAGGCAGCCAGCTTTCGGCCGCCCCCCCTACCATCACCGCCGCATTATCAGCATAAGCAACAATGGTGCCCTCCGGGTGGCATGCGTGGGTGTGGCGAATCATGTCAAATAAAGTGTGCTCTTCTGCTTGCCCATCAATAATCCAACGCGCATTAAAAATTTTATGTCGGCAATGTTCGCTATTAGCCTGCGCAAACATCATCAACTCAACATCGCTTGGATTACGCGCTAATGTAGCAAACGCATCCATCAGATAATCAATCTCGTCGTCAGACAATGCCAATCCCAAATCGGTATTCGCACGTAATAATGCCCCGCGACCCTCAACCTGCACATCAATCCAACGCAAAGGCTGCGCGGGCAGGGGTTGAAATAACTGCTGCGCCGCATCACGATGAGGTACCACCGTCTCCGTCATCGGATCCGCCAATCGTGCGGCCAACATCTGCCACTGCTCAGCGGTCAACGCACGCGCCCCACCGAGCAATCCGGTTTTTAATTGAATCGTGTACTCAATTCCCCGCTCAATCCGCGTGATGCCTGCGATACCACATAACTGTGCTATTTCAGTTGCTTTACTTGCAAAAGGAGAAATCGTTCCCAGCCGCGGAATCACCAGAAAATTACCCGCCATCATTGTTGTACTGACTGGCTGCGCATCCATAAGCGCCGCCAAGCGCTGCTGCATAAGCGGCGACAAATCAGCCTCATGCGCCACCAAATACACTAGCTGCGCATCCATGCGCGCTATCTCTGGCAAGACATGAGTCAATTTAGACAATAAACGTTCAAGACGAAAAGCAGACAGTGCAGCAGCACCAAGATAACAAGAGAAATACGACATAAAAGTGGGCAATAAAACATCGCTCTTGCGCAACAACACTTCTTAAGCGCTCTTCTTAAACTTAAAAGCACACAAAAATGCAGGGCACAAAGCAAAGGAGACGTTATGAGGAAGGCAATTATACCTTTTACGCCCCCCATTTAAGCAAAAAACATAATAAATCTGACTAAGCCATCGGTTCATATTTTGCGAATTATGTTTTTTTGTCACAAGAAAGAAACCTTACATCCTCAGTTTTCAGCCTACTTAAGCCAAAGCTTTCGCAAAATGTGATTTTTTTACGCTAAGCACGACAACGTGTGCCATCCCCGCCACAATCGCAGGCTACCAAAAATAGAAAAAACAATCTCACACAAGTGAAAAACCCTTTATTCGAAACAAGGAGAAGATGGAATGAGCATAGAAATAACCGCTAATGATGCGGTCGCAACACGTGGACATTGGAGTAACCGCTGGGCATTTATTTTAGTAATGGCAGGATCTGCTGTGGGACTAGGTAATATCTGGCGCTTCCCTTATATGACAGGTAGCAATGGCGGCTCAGCATTTGTTCTGGTTTACTTAGCATGCTTACTCGCTGTGGGTTTTTCCCTGCTTGTCGCCGAAATCATGTTGGGGCGTCGCGCACGCGCCAACAGTGTCACCAGCTTCGCACGAGTCGCACATGAATCCGGCGCTCACCCACTATGGGGCAAAGTAGGCTGGCTAAGTATTGTTAGCGTATTTTGTATTTTTTCTTTTTATACCGTTGTCGCAGGCTGGGTGATGGAATACACCATGCGCGCTGCGGTCGGGTTTGCGGGTATCACCGCGGAACAAGCGAGCAGCGGCTTTAAAACACTCCTTTCTAGCCCGGATATCCTTATTTTCTGGCATACCGTTTTTGTCTTAATGACGGGAGGTGTCGTTATCTTTGGGGTGACTAAAGGTATTGAGCGTGCTAACTGCTTTATGATGCCGGCGCTTTTTCTGATTCTCGTCAGCATGCTGGCCTACACCATGTTTAGTGCTGATTTACCCGCTGCATTTAATTTTATGTTCCGATTTGATATAGAGAAAATCAATCAATCGGTCATTCTGTCCGCGCTGGGGCAAGCGTTCTTCACGCTTAGTGTGGGCAATGGCACGATGATTGTGTACGGCTCTTATCTCAAATCCGAAACAGCCATTCCGCGTACATCACTTTACGTCGTAGCCGCCGATACGCTGATTGCCATCATGGCCGGATTAGTCATCTTCGCCATCGTGTTCGCGCAAGGTCTAAAACCTGATTTTGGTCCAGGCCTTCTCCTGGGCACTTTACCTCTGGCTTTTAGCACAATGCCTGGCGGCCATCTTCTTGGCTTTTCGTTTTTTATACTAGTGGTATTCGCCGCTTGGACTTCGTCTATCTCTATGCTAGAGCCATTAGCTGCTTTGTTAATCGAGCGCTTTCAATTTAGTCGTAAAAAAGCCGTCATCAGCATTTGTTTTTGTGTCTGGTTAGTTGGTATCGCGGCTTGCTTATCGTTTAACCACTGGCAAGATGTCACGCTATTTGGCTTAGGTGCCTTTGACTTACTAGATAGTTTGAGCGGAAAAATATTGATGCCTCTCTCAGGCTTTCTTATTGCCATATTTTGTGGCTGGATTGTCAAACGAGAAGTGGTTCGCAGCGAGTTACGACTGGGCGACACAGCTTATTTTGCATGGGAATGGACGATACGGATTATCGCGCCCATCGCAATCTTAGCAATTGGTATTAACGCCTTACAGTAATACCCACAAGAGACCTCTGCACACTTTCGCGAACGCGCCAAGATCAAAGTGGACCAAACGCAAAAAGAAGGGTGTATACAAGAGTACATAAGCATTTTGAGCGCCACCCAACGCAAAGACTGGGGGGTGTCCGTTATGCAGGGGTTATCAAAAATATTGGCCAACGTTGAGCGCTTTCTATTTGCCCAACGTTGGCCATTCGCTAACTTACTGATCGTACGCACTTATCAAGTATTTTGAAGCGAAAAAATATTAATGCCCCCTCGGGAATTCTCTGCGCGTTTTAATAAACACGCATCGATTTTTACTTCAATAACACTCGCAACATCCAACTTGTTTTTTCATGGATCTGAAGCCGCTGTGTTAATAAATCAGCCGTTACCTCATCCCCTGCTTGTTCAACCAGCGCAAATAAAGCGCGTGCAGTACGCACAACTGCTTCATGGCTTTTCACTAAAATCGCTACCATCTCCATTGCTTCGGGCACACCCACCTGCTCTTTAATCGAGCTAAATTTAGCTAACTCACTATAAGAACCGGGGGCGGGAAACCCCAAGGCACGAATCCGTTCAGCAATCGTGTCTAAGGAAAGCCACAACTCGTTGTACTGCGTCATAAACATTTGGTGCAAGGTGTTGAACATCGGCCCTTCCACGTTCCAATGAAAACTATGTGTCTGCAAATACAAGCTATAAGTATCAGCCAGCAACCCACTTAGACCATGTGCAATTTTCTCGCGATCTTCATCACTAATCCCGATCTGAATAGACAATGCTTTTGCTTGAACCATTTTTACCCTCACTAGAAATAATCTTACCCATTCGTTTTTCAATACAAGCAAAATGCTTAAGCCATGCTACTCCAAAAAAACAATCACACATGCCACAAGCCCTAGGAGGCATCGTTAGCTAAAGACTACAACCACACATGCACACAAACAAGAAAACAAGCTATCAGCAAAAGTTGCACACCACTACATGCAATAACCTTATGGCGCACTTATCTTTCAGCATGCCGCTCAAGCCTAATACAACACGCTACACCACACGATCAAAAACAAACGCATCGTCACGCACATCGACCGGCACAACATCATGCGGTCCAAATTTGCCTTGCAAAATTAATTTAGACAAAGGCGTTTCGATATGCTGTTGAATAGCACGCTTGAGTGGCCGCGCACCAAACAAAGGATCGTAACCAGCAAGTGCAATACGCGCTAATGCATCAGCACTGACTTCTAAACGCATATCTAAACGCGCCAAACGTTGCGCGAGCAAATCAAATTGAATTTTTGCGATTGATTCAATATGTATTTGCGCAAGCGCGTGAAACACCACTACCTCATCAATTCGGTTAAGAAACTCAGGACGAAAATGCTGTCTCACCTCTTGCCATACCGCCCCCTTAATCACTTCTTGAGGCTCAGCATGCATGGATTGAATTAAATCCGCCCCGAGATTAGAGGTCATCACAATCACTGTATTTTTAAAATCAACCGTGCGGCCCTGTCCATCAGTCATGCGGCCATCATCAAGCACTTGCAGCAATACATTAAACACATCCGGATGTGCTTTTTCAATTTCATCAAATAAAATCACACTATAGGGGCGACGTCTCACCGCCTCCGTCAAATAACCCCCTTCTTCATAGCCCACATAGCCTGGCGGCGCCCCTATTAAACGCGCAACCGAATGCTTCTCCATAAACTCACTCATATCGATACGGATCATATGATCATCACTATCGAATAAAAACATCGCAAGTGCTTTACATAACTCGGTCTTACCTACCCCTGTCGGCCCCAAAAACATAAATGAACCATAGGGACGTGACGCATCAGATAAGCCTGCACGTGAGCGCCTAATTGCATCGGCCACCACAGTGATGGCTTCGTCTTGCCCCACCACACGCCCATGCAGATAGGTCTCCATCTGCAATAATTTTTCGCGCTCCCCTTGCAACATTTTCGATACGGGAATCCCCGTCGCACGTGACACCACTTCCGCAATCTCTTCACTACCCACTTGTGTGCGCAACAATTTATTAGGGGTTTTCTCAGTACCTTGTTCCGCAGCATTTGCCGCTTTTAACTTGGCCTCTAATTCAGGTAATTTTCCATATTGCAATTCGGCTACTTTATCGAGCTTGCCTTCTCGTTGAAGACGCGTCATCTCTACGCGCACACGATCCATCTCTTCTTTAATCTGGGCTGCGCCTTGGGCCGCACCTTTTTCTGCCTTCCAGGTTTCATCTAAATCGGCGTACTCACGCTCTAAGCGCACGATTTCTTGTTCGATTAACTCCATACGACGTTTAGACGCATCATCTTTTTCTTTACGTACGGCTTCACGTTCAATTTTTAATTGAATCAATCGACGATCTAATTTATCCATTACCTCCGGCTTGGAATCAATCTCCATTTTGATACGCGAGGCAGCCTCATCAATTAAATCAATGGCTTTATCCGGTAAAAATCGATCAGTGATATAGCGATGAGATAGCTCTGCTGCCGTCACAATCGCCGGATCAGTAATCTCTACACCGTGATGCAACTCGTATTTTTCTTGTAAGCCACGCAAAATCGCGATCGTCGCTTCGACACTCGGCTCATCAACCAAAATACGTTGAAAGCGTCGCTCAAGGGCTGCGTCCTTTTCAATATATTGGCGATACTCAGCCAAGGTCGTCGCACCAATGCAGTGCAACTCACCTCGCGCTAACGCCGGCTTTAACATATTGCCGGCATCGATCGCGCCTTCAGCCTTACCAGCCCCGACCATTGTATGCAGCTCATCAATAAAGACAATGGTTTGACCTTGATCTTTGGCTACTTCATTCAATACGCTTTTTAAGCGCTCTTCAAACTCACCGCGATATTTTGCCCCGGCCAATAGTGAGGCCATATCAAGCACAAGCAACCGTTTACTTTTTAAACTCTCAGGCACTTCGCCATTCACAATACGCTGCGCCAACCCTTCAACAATCGCCGTTTTACCCACGCCCGGTTCACCAATTAATACCGGATTATTTTTAGTGCGCCGTTGCAAAATTTGTATCGCACGCCGAATCTCGTCATCTCGGCCAATCACGGGATCTAATTTGCCTAAACGCGCACGCTCGGTTAAATCAAGACAGTATTTTTTCAGAGCCTCACGCTGACCTTCTGCCGTTGCACTATTCACACTCTCACCTCCTCGCACAAGATCAATCGCCGCTTCTAAGGCTTTGCTATCCAGTCCAGCCTCGCGCGCTAAATGCGCCGCTTCACCTTTATCTTCGGTTAAGGCGAGCAAAAACAATTCACTGGCGATAAATTGATCGCCCCGTTTTAAAGCGCGTTTTTCTGACTGATTAAGTAAATTATTTAAATCACGGCTCACTTGTACCTCACCGCCTTGCACCTGCGGCAAGCGGGCAATCGCCGCGTCTAATGATTTCTCCAAACTTGCCGTATTCACACCCGCACGAGTCAGTAGCGCTTTGACCGCGCCATCTGATTGCGAAAGCAAAGCACGCAACACATGTTGCGGCTCAATATAAGCATGATCGCTGCCCAAGGCCAAACTCTGTGCATCCGCCAGTGCCTCTTGAAATTTTGTCGTCAGCTTATCAATACGCATGCCACGCCCCTAAAAATAGTAAAACACGGCCACTTTCTAAAACACGCTCATCACGGGCCACCGCCAAAAGATGGTGTCATTTGCCGCCATTTCAATAGCACCACACAAACAAGATCGCTAACACAAAGGCCTCGTACAGCGAGGCCCATCACGCTTTCGAATATTTTTTAGAAAAATAGCTTGATGCGCTGCCCCCTACACGACACATAGACGCATCGCTTGCGCTATCTCAAATACCCAAGGTGTCCAAGCATACGCCTGTAAACGCAACATGCATTCTTATGTGCTCACAGACGCTTAAGGGGGAAAGAGAGGGCGACAATAAAATCCATCACAAACGCAGCGTATGATCAAATATCAGCAATCAACGGCCATACTTAGTCAGCGCGTTTTTCTCACAACCTCTACATGAGCAGCACAAGAAAGGCAGGTGGGCAACGATGACGCAATTATTCGTTAAATTTGTCAGATACAACGAAAACACCTTGAGTAGCCTTATTCAAAAAACAATCAAATTCTCAACCGTATTTGAGTTCAATGATTTTAATGAGGTGAGATATAGGCCACCTCTTTTTGACTCAGCAAGAACTAAAAATAGCTTTTTCCTTCAAGAGTTAGCACCCAAGCTACGAGCGATACTGCAAACCAAAATCCACAATCACTCTTTTCGATCTAACTTACTTCAACTCACAACGGAACATTATAGGAAAGAACACTACGATGAAGTAATTGACTTGCTAAATTGCGGATCATACAAAGAATTATTAGCAGACCCATATTTAGAACTTTTATGTAAAAACTTGGCTTTTTCTTCAGTCGGTATATTTTGCATATCTAAGATAGATGTATTTAAAGATGACTCTGCTGCACTGATGTTTGCGCACTATGCGGACAACCTAAGCGGACTCGCATTGATTTACGAAATTGACGAGACTTCGCGGATAAAAAAAATAAAATATGATGGACATATAGAGCAGTCAGGGGGCCCCATAAACAGAGTCATCAATTGGCATAACAGCATTTATGAAGATATCGAGATGGAAGACTTTCTTTGTAAATCAAAAAAATGGGAATACGAGCAAGAATATCGCTTATTTTCCTCGGCGCAGGAAAAAATAAAATCAGCGCAGGAATGGGGCATAACCTTAAAAGCCATTCTTCACACGCCCAGATTTTCCGACAACCAAATAGCCACTTTAAAGCAGATTAATCAATCGATCTACCACCAAAAATTATTTATACAGGAAATATTTATGTCGACAATCGGGAAAAATAGATTCGAATTTGAAGTCCACGAAGGTTCTGAGGAAATCACCTGCTGCACATTGTGTAAACGCATCTGGCATCAAGAAACCTAGGGGGAAAGCCAGAAAAACGCATGCTTTGCAAGCCCACTATCGCCCACATCACACTACTCACCCATGCATTTTTTTACCAATGCATACCCTAATGCGCACAACACAAATGATCCGCCCACATGTGCGATGCTATGCAAACATGCCCACACCACACGTCCTGATTGAAATAAAGAAAAGCTCTCAGCAGAAAAACTAGAAAAGGTCGTGAGCCCACCTAAAAAACCGGTGACAATAAATAAACGCCACGCAGGTGAAAACCCCGCATAGTCAGCGCTATAAGCCAACACACAGCCGATCAGAAATCCCCCCAATCCATTCGCGCACAGCGTCCCCAAAGGCATCGCCGCTAATACATGCGACAAACTCACACCCAACCACCAACGCAACCAAGCACCTAGGGCTGCGCCAACACCGATCCCGATAAACTCGATTCCACCCATATGCTCACCTATGATCTTGCATCGTGGTCATATACAACGCTTTGATCAACCTATTCTCTGCATCATCACAGCCCAACGACTTACATATCTGCATTCACATATAAAAATAGACCGATATTGAGCGTTACGCACGCAGCGATAAAACACACCGCCGTATGCAAGCGTGCGATTAATTATGTAATTCATTGCACTGCGCCACGCGCGCGTCGCCACACCCATTATTATTGGGTTATATGGGTCGCTAAAAATTGTTTTACAGCATCAACATCAGCGGCCATCGGTGTAAAGCGCTGGGGCAACTGCTCAACATTACGATAATTAGCAGGACACTCCGGTTCCACCCCGAGCGCCTCTTGTACCATCAGGGAAAATTTTGCGGGCAGCGCAGTCTCCAGCACAATCATCGGGATCCCCGGTTGCAGATAAGCACGTGCAACGCTCAACCCATCTGCGGTATGCGGATCAATCACCCAATGATAGCGCTTGGCAATATCACGCACGGTGGCCAAACGCTGCGCGTGCGTGCTGTGTCCCGATACAAAACCATATTCTTTCATACGCGCAAATTCGGGTGTCGATGAAATATCAAATGCACTTTGCTGTGCAAGCTGTGCAAATAGATCAGTCACGCGTGCGCCATCACGCAAAAATAAATCGGCAATAAAACGCTCAAGATTAGACGCTTTAGCAATATCCATTGATGGACTGGAAGTCTGCATAGTCTGTGCAGCACTGCGAGCACGATACACTCCGCGCCGAAAAAATTCATCGAGCACATCATTTTCATTGGTCGCCACAACCAATTGGGCAATCGGCAAACCCATCATCCGTGCAATATGTCCTGCACACACATTGCCAAAATTGCCGGTGGGTACAGCAAAAGATACTTTTTGTGCGTTATCCGTTGTCGCGGCAAAATACCCTTTAAAGTAATACACCACTTGTGCAACGATACGCGCCCAATTAATCGAGTTAACCGTACCAATCTGGTAGCGTGACTTAAACTGCGCATCCCCCGATACAGCTTTCACCATATCTTGGCACTGGTCAAAGACACCGTCCACGGCGATATTAAAAATATTAGGATCTTGCAAACTAAACATTTGCGCTGTCTGAAACGCGCTCATTTTGCCGCGGGGTGACAGCATAAATACGCGTATACCGCGCTTACCGCGCATCGCATACTCAGCGGCACTCCCTGTGTCACCAGAGGTCGCACCTAAAATATTAATAGTTTGATTGCGTGCAGCAAGCGTGTATTCAAATAATTTGCCAAGCAATTGCATGGCCATATCTTTAAATGCCAAGGTGGGACCATGCGAAAGGCAAAGAAGCCCCAAACGCGTACCACTCTCTTCACCTAACCATTGGAGAGGCGCAATCTGACTTGCATCTTGGCCTTTACGAATATGACTGTAATTATCCGCGGTATAAGTTTGCGCGCATAGTTTTGCTATATCGTGTTGCGCAATATCGGGGGCAAATTTTCCTAATACCTGCGCGGCCAACTCAGCGTAACTTAGTTGTCGCCATTGCGCCAACTCCGCTAATGTGACACGCGGATAAGACTCTGGCAAAAATAATCCACCATCGTCAGCCAACCCTGCAAGCAAAATATCAGAAAATGTTTTCGGTGTAAGACGCGCACTATCACGTGTTGAAAAATAACGCATTTAACTCAAATCCTCCATGCGGATTTTGACCACCGGTGCTAATACCGTAGGTAGTAACTCAATATCGGCAAGCACCGCAAGCATATTTTTTTCGATTGTTTTATGCGTCAATATCACCACATCGGTATCGGATTTATTTTCTTCTGCTTTATGTTGCGTCATCGCCTCAATCGAAATACCGCGCAGCGCCAGCAAACGGGTGATCTCTGCTAATACGCCTGGCTCATCGGCCACATGTAAACGCAGGTAGTAACTTGTACAAATATCTTCCATCGGTATCACATCGAGTGCTTTTAACGCATTAGGCTGAAAAGCTAAATGCGGCACACGATGGATCGCCTCAGCCGTATGTACTCGCGTCACATCAATCAAATCAGCAATCACCGCAGAAGCAGTAGGCTCTCCGCCCGCACCTGAGCCGTAATACATCGTCATCCCCACCGCATCACTATGAACAAGTACCGCATTCATGGCGCCTTCAACATTGGCCAATAACTGCGTTTCAGCCACTAAGCTCGGATGCACACGCACCTCAATACCATCACGTCCACCCCCATCCGGTAAATCAAGTACACGCACGCGACGAGTAATGCCCAGTCACTTGATACGATAGCCAAACTGCGCGGCGTAACGCACATCTAGCGCGTGGACTTGATCAATTCCTTCGATATGGACCTTAGAAAATTGCATCGGCACACCAAACGCAATGGCGCTCACAATCGTAATTTTGTGCGCAGCATCAATACCTTTAATGTCAAAACTGGGGTCTGCTTCAAGGTAACCAAGCTCTTGTGCTTGCTGCACCACCGTTGCGAAGTCCAAGCCACGCTCACGCATTTGCGACAAAATAAAATTAGTCGACCCATTGATAATACCCACAATGGCATCGATGCGATTGGCAGATAAACCTTCGCGTAATGCTTTGATAATCGGGACTCCCCCCGCAACCGCCGCCTCAAAGGTCACCATCACACCCGCAGCTTGCGCCGCCGCAAAAATCTCATCACCATGCAGCGCAATCAATGCTTTATTCGCCGTTACCACATGCTTGCCTTGCGCAATCGCAGCCAATACCAACTCGCGCGCAATGGTTGTGCCACCGATCAACTCCACGACAATTTCAATATCAGGATTGCGCACCACCAAAAAAGGATCTGATACCACCGGACAGCGGTGGTCACGGGTGATCTGTTCCATTTTTTTTTGTGCACGCGCCGTATCACGCACGGCAATCATCGCAACAACAATACCGCGTCCCGCGCGACGAAATATCTCTTCTTGATTGCGTAACAATACCGTGAGCGTACCCGACCCCACCGTACCAAAACCCAGCAAACCAATCTTAATGGGGCTCATAATGCGCTTCCATGTTTTTTGCGATAGCGTGCCAAAAATGCCGCAATACGCGCAATCGCTTCGCGCAAAAGTTCTTCATGCGGTAAAAAAACCAGTCGAAAATGATCCGTCTGCAGCCAATTAAACCCTGTGCCTTGCACAATCAAAACGCGCTCTTCAGCCAATAGATCAGCGATAAATTGTTGATCATCTTGAATCGGATACATGACCGGATCTAATTTTGGAAACAGATATAAGGCGGCGGGAGGCAAGGTACAACTCACACCCGGAATGGCTGTCAACAACGCATGCGCAAGATCACGTTGACGACACAAACGTCCACCTGGGGCAATTAATGCATCAATACTTTGATATCCCCCTAACGCCGTCTGAATCGCCCACTGCCCCGGCACATTGGCACACAAACGCATCGAAGCGAGAATCGTTAAGCCATCAATATAATCACGTGCAGAACGCTTGTCTCCTGACAAAATCATCCAACCCACACGATAACCACAGGCCCGATAATTTTTTGATAGCCCATTAATTGTCACGATCAAAAGATCATCTGCTAACGATGCAATCGATGTGTGACGACGACCATCGTACAAAACTTTGTCGTAAATCTCATCGGCAAAAATAATCAAACCATGTTCGCGTGCCAAATCAATAATGGCATGCAGCACTTCATCGCTATACAAAGCACCCGTAGGATTGTTGGGATTAATCACCACAATCGCTTTAGTGCGCGGCGTAATTTTGGCACGCATATCGTCTAAATCAGGTGCCCAATCTTGCTGCTCATCACAACGATAATGTTGGGCATACCCCCCCGCCAAACTGACTGCCGCCGTCCATAAAGGATAATCAGGCGCAGGAACCAATACTTCATCTCCCGTGTTGAGCAAACCCTGCATCGACATAATAATCAGCTCAGAGGCACCATTTCCCACAAAAATATCTTCAAGCGTCACACCCTTAATACGTTTGTGTTGCGCATCATGCATGATCGCTTTACGTGCCGCAAAAATACCCTTAGAGTCCCCATAGCCCGAGGACTTAGGCAAATTACGAATGACATCCTGCAAAATTTCTTCGGGCACATCAAAGCCAAAAGCGGCCAAATTGCCAATATTTAATCTAATAATTTGCTGCCCGTCTTCTTCCATTTGCCGAGCTCGCTCAAGCACTGGGCCACGAATGTCATAGCAGACGTTATTTAATTTAGTGGATTTTTGAATGGGTTTCACAATGTCGCACTCGCGTTAACCGCAGCACACACCGCTTCCGCACAATATTAAAAATAATTGCTATTTTTAATAAAAATAGAAGCCGTGCGCGCGCAATATAAAAAAATTGACTAAAATCTTTACACCCCCTGTGGGCACATTTGCACATACAACAACACGCACTTCAACTTCGCAAACCAAACCTACGCTCAAAATAAGCAAGAGACATCCAACTTGCCATGCCCAATAAGATCCTTACATCATGCTATGCGATCAGGCTAAACGCGGTGCGCAAAACCGCAGAAGCCAGCATATACCTAGAGTACATGAGGACAAAGCGAGAAACAACGAAGCACATTTTGTTTCGCCTAGCCAGATCTGCCGAGCAACACTTACGCGGACACGGCGTACCCAGCATCACACAGCTCGGTATCACCTACATCATCATTTATGCCGCGGCCTACAAAGATAAAGCGCACAAATTCGCATACAAACGACTTAAGGTGGAAGGTGATTATGACAGACCTTAGACACGCTGAAAGCGCATCACGCCTGGGGTAAGCCCTATTGAAATACGCACCACTTAAAAAACACGCAACTCAATGTAACAGCTTGTTGATGTGCAAAATCAATTTTTGTTGCAAGTCTTGTATCGCAATCGCGCATACGGTCAAATAAATCTGTTTATCACACGCGATCAACATCAACACAAACGACCAAGACGAGCTCTGCTACGTGCCACAAACATAACAAAAAAAAGCATTTTTTACTGCGTTTTTTGTGTCGAAGCTATGGGTGTGTCGATTGATTTGACAGCACAGATCAACCCACTTTGTAAAAGGAAATATCGTATGCACTGCGCGTCTTCTCTTGTTTTGGATCACGCTTATTTAAAACAATTACGTTGTTGCATTGCCTTACTTACTGGCATGGCGCTCACTGTCATCGCCCCAGATGCTTTTTCCACGCCTACCCCATCATCTCCTGAGATACAACCCACACTATCCGTTAATATTGCTTCTGATACATCAGTCAATCCAACTACCCCCACAGCAAACACAACATCCGCACCTCCGTGCGACCCCAAGACCTATCCAAGCACAGCAGAATGTAACGGATCTGCATACCCCAAATTTCAAGAAAAAATTTTTGTCAAAATAGACACCTTGCAATGCAACTCAAGCGATATTGTCATCACTACGGCCTGCGTAGATCAACGAGACGATGAGCCATATTGCTTTAGTCAAAATATTGCCTTTCTAAAGAAAGCAGAGGTACAAATAGACGGCATTGATCGCGACATCATTAAAAATATTCACTACACCCAGCCTTGGCGCGACGGTAATACCCCTTTCATCTCTAACGCCGCATGCATCAAAAAAAATAAACGCCACTACGTCAGGCTCTATAGCACCAATTTTGGTCTATGTCGTAATGGATGTGAGTGGAGTGATTTTTTTACAGCCCAAGGGAAGTATCTAGGTTCAACAGGCGGTCACCGTGGCATGATTTCTTTCCCCTTGCGCTATATCGGCTATCCCCTCTATGACCATATCTTAAGCGGCGATTGGATCGAGCAAGCAGATGATCAGTCCAGTATTCATATCAACAGAGTACGTAAATACACTGAGGAATAATCATGGCAAAAATTACGCGTCCCCAAAACACTAGAAAAAAAGAGGTCCAAAATCATTATGCAGATCCGCTCTCAACAGAGCCTCATCATATCGGGGGCCGCTCTCGCAATGCCAGCGATGCAAGCACCGCCATTAAAAATATCGTTATCACCGAGATACAACGTGCTGCCAAAAACCATGGCCTCTCGCGACAAGAAACTGCGCATCTGATCGCCTTTGCCGATGCAGAGTCGGGCTTTAACCCTGATGCGGCTGCCAAATCGATTAAGAAAACACCCAACGGTCCCGATACTTCTGCTTCCGGTGTATTCCAAATCACAGATGAAACAGCCGATGATGCGATTCGCTTAACTAACGTGGGAAAAGTCTGGGTAAGAGGGATTAAGCTAGACATCTATGATCGCTTTCATTATGTATCGAATATCCAATATGGCATCGTTGTCTATCTCGATAAAAAAAGGCGAGCCAAATTTTCAGACGATATCCTCAAAATTTATGAATACTGGCATTCCGAAATTAAATTCTATCAAAAAGACGGCACGCTTATTACGCCACTTAGACCTGCGATCCAAGCTATTTTTAACAAACTAAAAAAGAGCGAACACTATCTCAAAAAATTACAAGGTGGCGAGCTCATCACTTTCAATGATATTGATCAACGCGGTGTAGTAGTGATTAAAGAGAGCAAAACTGGGCGCAACGAGCTCTTTTTTGATACCCGATCGGGGCGTACCTTGTCTCGTGAAGATTTTGTCGCCGCCATTCTCGCGGGCGACTACCCCGGTTACCGCGTCTCACTTATTAAAGGCCTCCCCACGCCCATCTCTAAACCAGATAACAGTGCGGCCAATAATTTAGGATAAGCCATGCTAAAACAATCTCCTATACAAGAGAAAAATCATATCGGCTCTTTGATAAGAAACAAACACTTTGCGCTTAATCAAGCCACCCACTTTACTTATAAAGGAGTACTTCGCACATTATTTTTTGCTTTTTTTATAGGCTTACTTATCACTCTTTGCACGACACACGCCTCTCCCATATTCACTAAAGCCCTCACCAACTTACCCCCAGTCGCAGCGCTTGATGTAGCTGATGATAATGCTAATAAATCTGACACCCATCTGCCAAGATAGTCAGCACAACCTCTCACTGCGACCCCAAGGCCTATCCAAGCACAGCAGAATGTAGAGGATTTGTATATCCCCATTTTCAAGACAATCTCTTTGTAAAAATCGATAGCTTGCAATGCAACACCACTGAGATTGTCATCACCACATCCTGTATCCAACAAGAAGATACGCTGGCCTATTGTTTTAACCAAAGCGTTGCTTTTCTAAAGAAAGCAGAGGTACAAATGGACGGCATTGATCGCGACATCATTAAAAATATTCACTACACCCAGCCTTGGCGCAACGGCAATACTCCGTTTATCGCTGACGCTGCATGCATCAAAAAAAATAAACGTCACTATGTCAGGCTCTATAGCACCAATTTTGGTCTATGTCGTAATGGATGTGAATGGAGTGATTTTTTTACAGACCAAGGGCAGTACCTAGGCTCAACACGCGGCCACCGTGGCATGACTTCTTTCCCCTTGCGCTATATCGGCTATCCCCGCTATCACCACATCTTAAGCGGCGATTGGATCGATCAAACAGATGATCAGTCCAGCACTCATATCAACAGAGTACGTAAATACACTGAGGAATAATCATGGCCACGCTTATGTAAAACTAAAGTGAAGATCATCCCCTTCTCGCCTCACTACCGCCGATATATTTCTCTCGAAAATGCACCATCACATTTTGAAAAATAAAACGACCATCTGCAAACCACCACCCCACCCTCGCCCTATCCCAAAACATGCAACCATTTTCGCGCTATTTTCACCAACATTAAAAAAATATCATCTTTATCAATAACAGACCCACCGCAGGCTTGCTGGTAAAAGATATAATTCCATATCTATTAGCGTTATCTGCCAGGCGAGGCTTTGTAAAAATACCCGCCGTGGTTTGCTTTCATATACTTATCTTTAATTAAACGAATTGATCACGCTTGAAACTTCACGCCGACCCTCCTCACACAAGTAATACCATTACGGCTTATGGAGAAGACTATCTTGAAGTCAACCAGCAACGCTACACACACTCACTTATTCTTATGCCACAAGGCCAAGTGCGTCACTGGCCCATCACGCATGCCACCGAACTCAACGCACATCACTTTGAGCTACTGGCGAGCACTCAACCAGAATTGGTTATTTTGGGCAGCGGCAAACAACACCACTTTGTCCACCCAAGCCTCTTTAGCGTGCTAACCCATCTGCATATTGGTGTCGAAACCATGGATACCTACGCGGCTTGTCGCACCTATAACATTCTCATGGCAGAAGGCCGCCATGTTCTCACCGCACTGATCTTAGAACATCATTAATATGACGCAATCTCATGCGCAACAAATACCCATATGGCTGTGGTGCTTACTTGCCGCATTCACATTGATTTGGTTTGGCACGCTCGATTATCGCCATCTTATTCCGAGTGATGAAGGACGCTATGCCGAAATCGCACGCGAAATGTTTGCGAGCGGAGATTGGTTAACCCCCCGTTATAACGACTATAAATATTTTGAAAAGCCCCCACTACAAGCATGGATGACCGCCATTGCTTACAAACTTTTTGGCGTAGGCGCTTGGCAAGCACGTTTATGGACTGCTTTAACGGGCTACCTCACCATACTTATGGCTGGATTTACCGCAACAAAACTCTACGGCAGATGTCCTGGTATTAGTACAAGCTTAATTCTCGCAAGCTCTCCCCTATGGGTGGTAACAGGCCATATCAACGCACTCGATATGGGCCTCTCTGCCTGCATGGGACTCACACTTTTTAGTTTTTTATTGGCTCAACGCACGCACCTCACGCCGCTCGCACAGCGCAACTGGATGTTGCTATGCTGGGCATCCATGGCGGCAGCCGTCTTATCCAAAGGACTGATTGGTGTTGTATTACCCGGCTTAATACTGATCACGTATAGCGTAATCGCTCGCGATGGCCAGTTATGGAAACGTTTACATATCGGCAAGGGCCTGCTTTTATTTTTCTTACTTTCTGCCCCGTGGTTTATTCTGGTTTCACTAAAAAATCCAGAGTTTGTCCACTTCTTTTTTATCCATGAACATCTGGCGCGTTTCACAACCGATGTACATGACCGTACTGAACCGCTGTATTTTTTTATTCCACTTATATGTGCCGGATTTTTACCCTGGTTTGCACAACCCCCTAAAGCAGTAAGTTTAAGTTGGCAGCTTCCCGCTCAAGAGAACGGCTTTCGTCCCACACTGCTCACCTTGACGTGGGCACTCTTTATCTTTCTTTTTTTTAGTCTCTCGCATTCCAAGTTACCCGGTTATATTTTGCCAATTTTTCCGGCACTGGCTTTGCTAGCGGGACAATCGTTACGACAAATTAGTCAAACAGCCTGGCACTGGCAAATTTTATTGCTAGGCATGCTCGTTGTAGCAGGGATCTTTGGACTGCCTCGACTTACGGCGATGGGGTACTACACATCGGAGCACGCAGAATTTTCCGCTTACACATCATGGGTTGCGCTGGCACTAACCGTTATGCTAGCGGGCTGTGCGGGTGCCTGGTGGTTAGCGCGAGACCACGCTTTAGCCAGTGTTTCTACGCTTGCGGGTAGCTTATTTTTGACCACCATGATTGCCGGCACCGCACACGAAACATTAGGTCGCACCACTTCAGGCATCGATCTGGCCCATATCGTTAAACCATTACTGCGCGCCGAGGATCCGTTTTATTCATTGCGACGCTTAGATCACACGCTACCGTTCTATCTCGAGCACCCTATGATTATGGTCGAGACAACCGATGAACTTGCATTTGGTGCGCAGCAAGAGCCTAAAAAATTTGTTCCGACCCTTGCTGCGTTCGTTCAACAATGGCAACAAGCACCTCGCGCTTTTGCACTGATGACAGAAAACACTTATCTCGAATTACAAAATATGCATGTACCTATGCATGAAATTGCACGAGACCGCTTACGTATTATTGTTTCCAAGCAACCCTGGAAATCACAGCACATAGCCCACTAAGCGCTTAACAAAAGGCCCATTGCCACATCATCAATATGAACGCATCTACTTTTTCACTTATCTTTACCGGAGTCATACTTAACGCCTGCGCCCAACTATGCCTAAAAGCAGGTGTGAATGCCACCGGCTCTATTGCGTTAACACGGCATGCGATATGGCCAGCGATTCTCAAACTTTCAACGCAATGGCCTATTGCCGTCGGTTTACTATGCTATGGCTTAAGCTTAGTCGTGTGGATACTTGGCTTATCACGCACCGATGTCTCCCTTGCTTATCCTATGTTGTCATTAGGCTATGTAATCAATGCCATCGCTGCTTGGTATCTTTTTGGTGAAGTGCTCTCTATGCAACGTATCGCAGCGATCGGTATTATTCTGCTCGGTGTATATATCTTGGCACGCAGTTAATACACAGCACACACTATGCCCTCTTCTTTTTTACCGCTTACGCGCCCAGAGATTGATGAAGCAACCATTGCGATGGTCGCTGATGTGTTGCGTAGTGGTTGGATTACATCAGGCCCACAGGTACTAGCATTTGAAAGTAAGCTTTCTACATTTTTTGGTAACCGCCCGGTGCGCTGCTTTGCCAACGGCACGGCGACGATGGAAGTTGCCCTGCGCATCGCCGGCATAGGACCTGGTGATGAAGTGATCACCACACCTATCTCATGGGTGGCAACCGCGAATGTCATCCTCGCTGTCGGCGCCACACCGGTATTCGCTGATATTGATCCGCTTACACGCAACATCAGCATCGCCAGCATTAAACGCGCCATCACACCACGTACCAAAGCTTTTCTACCCGTTCATCTAGCGGGTTTGCCTGTCGATATGGATGCGCTCTATGCATTGGCAAAAGAGCATCATATTCGCGTTATCGAGGATGCAGCACAAGCTATCGGTGCCACCTGGAAAGGTCAACGTATCGGCCAATTAGGTGACTTAGTCAGTATCAGCTTTCAGGCTAATAAAAACATCACCTCAGCCGAAGGAGGATGTTTGATACTCAATAATGATGAAGAAGTATATTTAGCCGAAAAATTACGTTTACAAGGACTCGTGCGCCAGGGAATGGATGGTATGGAAGTGGATATCGTCGGTGGCAAACATAATTTAAGCGATGTTCACGCCGCTATTGGGCTCGGACAATTTGCGCAGCTTGAGCGATTTCAAGCTCAACGTACACAACTCGCACAACACTATTTTGATCGTTTTGCTAACAGCCTCGCTGTCAAACAGGGTATGCAGCTTCCTCCCGCGCACAACAGCACCGATGGCAGTAGCAACTGGCATTTATTTCAAGTAAGTTTGCCACTCGAAATCCTCAAACAAAGCCGCGCAGATATCATGCAACAGCTTAAAAATGTAGGGATTGGCAGTGGTGTGCATTACCCACCCATTCACTTATTTAAGTTATATCGCATGCGTGGTTTTACCTCGGGCATGTATCCCGTCGCTGAGCATATTGGCGAGCGCATTTTGAGCCTTCCTCTTTTTTCCAGTATGACAACCACGGATGTTGATCACGTAACAGATGTCGTCGACACTCTTTTTCGCGCACATATTTAGGCCCATATAAACGATGTCTCATAATCCAAAATTATCCGTGGTCATCCCCGTTTACAACGAAGCAGATGGCCTACAGGCACTATTTGATCGTCTATATCCGGCACTGGATGCGCTTAATTTATCCTACGAACTTATCTTTATCAACGACGGCAGTAAAGATCGCTCGGCCGCATTGCTCAGTCAACAATACCGCATGCGCCCCGAAGTTACACGTGTCGTTTTATTTAACAGCAACTACGGTCAACATATGGCTATCGTTGCGGGCTTTGAGCAATCGCTTGGAGAGATTATCGTCACACTCGATGCGGATTTGCAAAACCCCCCTGAAGAAATCGGGCGTTTAGTGGCAGCGATCGATGCGGGACATGATTACGTTGGCACCATACGACGCGAACGACAAGACCATTGGTTTCGCCGCCATGCCTCACGCGCTATGAATGCCTTACGTGAGCGCATTACCCATATTCGTATGACCGACCAAGGTTGTATGCTGCGCGCTTACCGCCGCGAAATTATTGACACCATCAATCAATGCCGCGAAATCAATACATTTATTCCCGCACTGGCCTACACCTTCGCGCACCACCCAACCGAAATTGAAGTCAATCACGAAGAGCGTTTTACGGGCACATCCAAATATTCTTTCTATCAATTAATTAGATTAAATTTCGATCTAGTCACCGGCTTTTCGCTTGTGCCACTGCAAGCATTCTCTTTGCTCGGCATGATACTCGCGCTTGCTTCCGCAGCGCTGTTTATTTTACTCGTCGTACGGCGATTTATCCTGGGTTCAGAAGTAGAGGGGGTATTTACTTTATTTGCTATCACGTTCTTTCTCATGGGCATGCTGCTCTTTGGTATTGGCCTTCTGGGTGAATATATTGGTCGCATTTACCAACAGGTGAGACAACGACCACGCTATGTGATCCAAGCAATACTGCAAGACCAAGAGCGTGTATAAATGGCGCTGATCTCGCCCCCACCCAATACACTTAAAACTGCGCCAACACATCAACAACCTCGTCGATGTGCAGTTGTGTTTGCGTACCACAATGTCGGCATACGTTGTCTTAATATGCTGCTCGCACATGACATCGATATTGCCTTAGTGATTAGCCATCAAGACGACGCCCAGGAAACCATTTGGTTTGAAAGCGTGCCACAACGTGCAGCAATATGTGGGTTACCCTGCATCACACCTGATCACCCCAACCAGGCTGATTTAAGTGAACACATCGCCGCTATTGCGCCTGACTTTATATTTTCGTTCTACTATCGCCATATGATCCCGGCATCGATCTTAGCCACCGCAAAAATCGGCGCGTTTAATATGCATGGCTCATTGTTGCCCAAGTACCGAGGGCGAGCACCCGTTAACTGGGCCATTCTTCACGGCGAAACACAAACAGGTGCCACACTGCACGAAATGGTTATACAACCCGATGCAGGCGCGATCATTGAGCAAACCGCCGTCCCTATTTTGCCCGATGATGTAGCGCATGAAGTCTTTACCAAAGTCTGCGTCGCCGCTGAATTAACGCTTTGGCGCGCACTTCCCGCACTGATTTCAGGCCACATCCAACGCTTACCCAACCTACTCGCTCAGGGTCAATATTTTGGCGCCCGAAAAGCCGAAGATGGGCGCATCAACTGGTCACACTCTGCGCGCGATATCTACAATCTTTACCGCGCTGTGGCCCCACCTTATTATCCCGGGGCATTTACCGAAATCAACACGCATCGCTTTATCATCGCGCAAGCACAACGCTCACCCACACCTCCTGCACTGCGTCATTTAAATCCACACACGGATGCTGGGCTACATATCGTCGACCAACATATCTTTGGCTTATGCGGCGATGGTCAAACACTGGCGATTACTGCGCTGACTTTCCAAGGACAAACCGTGTCGCCAGAACAACTCGCCACATTACTTGCCCTACCCTCAGTTATTTCACACACATTATGAAAAAAATTCTTATCCTTGGTGTTAACGGTTTTATTGGTCACCACCTCTCCAAACGCATTTTGGCGCAGACAGATTGGGATGTGTATGGCATGGATATGCAAACTGAACGTCTCGGTGATATGGTGCACCATCCTCGCATGCATTTTTTTGATGGTGATATCACCATCAATAAAGAATGGGTGGAGTATCACGTACGTAAGTGTGACGTTATTCTTCCTTTGGTCGCCATCGCCACACCCTCTACCTATGTTAATCATCCTCTTCGGGTATTTGAGCTCGACTTTGAAGCCAATCTACCGATCGTGCGTCAAGCACTTAAATACCATAAGCATCTTGTTTTCCCCTCGACCTCAGAGGTGTACGGTATGTGTGGCGATGAAGCCTTTGACCCACACAGTTCATCTCTCGTATATGGACCCATTAACAAACCACGGTGGATTTATGCCTGCTCTAAGCAACTGCTTGATCGCGTTATCTGGGGTTATGGCATGGAGCAAAATCTTAACTTCACACTTTTTCGTCCATTTAACTGGATTGGTCCCGGGCTCGACTCCATCCATACCCCCAAAGAAGGCTCTTCACGTGTTGTCACCCAATTTCTCGGTCATATTGTCAGAGGTGAAGATATTCAATTAGTCGATGGCGGCGCCCAAAAACGTACCTTCACAGATATTGATGATGGCATTAGCGCATTAATGAAAATTATCGCCAATGAACAAGGGGTGGTCAGCGGAAAAATCTACAATATTGGCAACCCTAACAATAATTATTCCGTACGTGAACTCGCCACTATGATGTTAGCCCTGGCACAAACCTATCCGCAATATCGTGAAACGGCTGCGCAGGTCAAACTTATCGAGACCACATCCGATCGCTACTATGGCAATGGCTATCAAGATATCCAAAATCGCGTGCCAAAAATCGATAACACCATGGCCGAGCTTAATTGGCAACCGACCAGCACCATGCAACAAGCACTGACAAAAATATTTGATGCTTATCGTGATCAAATTAATGATGCACGTAATTTAATGGACGAAGCCGATGCGCCGTATTGTTCTTAAAGTCGACGTCGATACGCTACGCGGCACACAACAGGGCGTTCCGCATCTTGCACGCATGCTTGACCAGGCTCAAGCACGTGCTACATTTTTATTTAGCATGGGACCCGATCACACGGGCTGGGCATTGCGCCGCCTTTTTCGTCCAGGGTTTCTCAAAAAAGTAGCGCGCACTTCTGTGCTCAAACACTATGGCTTAAGCACCCTACTCTACGGCACACTGCTACCTGGTCCAGATATTAGTAAACGTTGCACACGTGAGTTACACGCTATCGCCCAAGCCGGATTTGAATGCGGCATACACTGCTGGGATCATGTCTATTGGCAAGATAATGTGCGCACGCGCGATGCGCACTGGACGACGCAGCAAATGCAACGCGCCTACCAACGTTTTGGTGATACTTTTGGACAAGCTCCCACTACCCATGGCGCAGCAGGTTGGCAAATGAATCCCCATGCGTTACGTCAGATTGATGACTGGGGATTACGCTACGCATCCGATGGGCGAGGCCACACACCACACCGTATTCGCATCGATACACACACTCTCGCGCACATACAGTTACCCACTACTCTACCCACTTTAGATGAATTGATTGGAACACATCATCTCACCCTCGACAACGTTGTCAATCACTTACTCACTCATACACAAGCGCAACGACAAGACGAAGTCTTTACACTCCATGCCGAACTCGAAGGACAGCAACTCGCACCGCTTTTTCAAGCATTACTCAAGGGATGGCGCGCACAAGGCTATCAGCTCGTCTCGCTGGCCGATTACTATCAAAGCCTTGACCAATCCACCCTAGCGATCAGTCCATTTCATTGGGCAGAAATCACCGGGCGTAGTGGCGAACTCATGACACAAAAAAATCTCTCCACAAAGCTTCATTAACAATTACTTTTTTATCTCATTACATCATCACTTATGACCACGATCAAACTCAACCAAGCCGTACCTGAATTCAGCGCTCCCGCCACCAGTGGCCTCACATTCACCATGACCGCCATGCGCGGCTACCCCGTCGTCATGTATTTTTATCCCAAAGACAATACCCCGGGTTGCACAACACAAGCGAATGCCTTTCGCGATGCCTATACTACGTTTGATAAGCTAGGCGTCGTACTTGTGGGTGTATCACGTGACAACATCGCATCACATGAAAAATTCAAAGCTAAGTTTTCTTTACCCTTCGAGCTAATTTCAGATACCGATGAACATCTCTGCCAATTATTTGGCACAATCAAAGAAAAAAAAATGTACGGAAAAACAGTACGCGGTATCGAGCGCAGTACATTTTTAATCGACCAAAACGGAGTATTGCGTCACACTTGGCGCGGTCTCACCGTAGCAGGGCATGTTGAAGAAGTACAAAATACCATTCGCACTCTCATCTCCAAGGCATAAGTGGCAACTGCAGTAAGTAACATCGATATGGACGTAAAGTTGATTTGGATTTCTTAAAAACACCGCTGTCACGATAAGGATCGCTATGCCCATGCCACCCGCACCTACCCAACCAGGGTCCGTACTTAACGCAGCGAAGAGTCCGCTTAATAACAAACAAAAAAATACACAGCCCAAATCTCATACCCAAAAATCACTGGATCTGCACTCAGCGACACATTCTGTTTTGCTGGAGGAGCCATCGCCTCCCACTTCATCACGTTCCAATACACCGGCACAATCCATCAGTAAAAAGTCCACCGAGTCAACACGCACCAAAGCTGCGTCCAAACAAGCCAAAAAAACAAGTGCGGGACTAAGCAAATTATTTGTCTTAGATACCAATGTCTTAATGCACGATCCCACCGCGCTTTTTCGTTTTGAAGAGCACGATGTCTATCTGCCCATGATGACATTGGAAGAGTTAGACAACCACAAAAAAGGGATGAGTGAAGTTGCACGTAACACCCGAAGTGTGAGCCGCTCACTTGATGCCCTTATCGCTAGCAATCAAGACCATATCGAGCAAGGTATTCCCCTCGCGCGTCTGGGTAATAAAGATGCCGCTGGACGTTTGTTTTTCCAAACAACCTTAGCGCATATTGATTTGCCAGATGGGCTACCTCAAGGCAAAGCGGATAATCAAATTTTGGGCGTCGTGCGCACACTACAAACATTGCGTCCCCAGCAACAAGTTATCTTGGTGTCTAAAGACATCAATATGCGTATCAAAGCCCATGCGCTGGGACTGCCGGCAGAAGATTATTTCAACGATCAAGTAATCGAAGATAGCGACTTGCTTTACAGCGGTATGCTCGCTTTACCCAACGATTTTTGGTCCAAGCACGGAAAAAATATGGAGAGCTGGCAAGACGCCAAAAGCGGCACACTGTTCTACCGCATTACTGGCCCGCTTGTACCTACCTTTTTTATTAATCAATTTGTTTTTCTTGAGCCCAATGATGGCAGCGCACCGTTTTACGCACAAGTGCGCGAAATCAATGGCAAAAGCGCACTACTCCAAACGCTGCGCGATTTCACTCACCAAAAAAATAATGTCTGGAGTATTACCGCCCGTAATCGCGAACAAAATTTCGCGCTCAATCTATTAATGAATCCTAATATTGATTTTGTCAGCTTACTCGGGCAAGCCGGCACAGGTAAAACCTTACTCGCATTGGCAGCCAGTCTTGAACAAGTACTCGACTCTAAGGTGTACAACGAAATCATTATTACCCGAGCCACTGTTCCAGTCGGTGAAGATATTGGTTTTTTACCTGGAACAGAGGAAGAAAAAATGCAGCCGTGGATGGGTGCATTCGATGACAACCTTGAAGTCCTTCATAAAAACGACGATAGTGCTGGAGAATGGGGCCGCGCCGCCACACAAGAACTAATTCGCTCACGCATCAAAATTAAAAGCATGACCTTTATGCGTGGCCGTACCTTCGTCAATAAATTTCTGATCATCGATGAAGCGCAAAACCTTACGCCTAAACAAATGAAAACGCTCATTACGCGCGCCGGACCAGGCACCAAAATTGTCTGCCTAGGTAATATCGCGCAAATTGATACGCCCTATCTCACCGAAGGTTCATCCGGAATCACATATGTCGTAGACCGTTTTAAAGGGTGGGGACACGGAGGACACGTCACACTCGCGCGCGGTGAACGCTCGCGCTTAGCTGATCACGCCGCTGAAGCCCTTTAACCACAATCCATGGCCGTATAAAAAAGTAATGCACGGCCTCTGTTTACAATATATAAGTATGGGTAGCACCATACTTATCATTGCACTACTCTGCGTGACGCTAACAGGATGCACAACACAACCTACCGCAAAATCTAATTACACCACCAATCAGCAAGTCAACAACCCAGGACTAGCAGAAATTTCATTGCACGCTATTTCCTTAGTAGGCATACCTTATCGGTATGGTGGTAATACACCCACGGCAGGATTTGATTGCAGTGGATTAATTCGCTACGTTGTTAAGCGCGCCATCGGCATGCGACTCCCTCGCACACTGTACGAGATACGACAACATGGCACCCCACTCGCACAAGAAAATCTCGCCCCTGGTGATCTTGTTTTTTTTAATACAAATGGAAAACCCGATTCTCATGCAGGCATTTATGTAGGGAAAGGCCGTTTTGTTCACGCTCCCTCAACAGGAGGACGCGTGCGTCTTGAACAACTCAACACCACTTATTGGGCAACGCGTTTTACACAGGCACGCAGACTATCGCCTTCCTAAAACCCTTGTATAACAATCGAGGGCTAACTAAAAATACAGCACGTTCAATGCATTAATCGCAGAAGAATGGCAAGCCCGATCCAAAAAATAATTTACCAATATATCCAGGGCAGACTCAAAACACGTGAGGCCTCTGCACAACCAATGGCATTCGGTTAAGCGGAGGGGGCGCTATACTGTTTTTCCTTTAAAAAGTTTTACCAATGGAGATGCAGTTAGTCATGAATTTTT
>JADYYQ010000142.1 GCA_020853585.1 Ottowia sp. | reverse complement strand
CGCTTGACTGCCAGTTCCTTGAACTCGCTTGTGTACGCCTGTTTCGCTATCTTCTTCATTTCCTGCCTTACAAAGTAACGTTAATTTTACGTCACCTATGCCAGACTAAATTCCAGGGGAACCTCATAGAGTAGAATTTGCCCTTCTTCTCCTTTATCGTATTGACATGCCCGCCTTTCGACTTGCCCCTTCCATTCTTTCCGCCGATTTTTCCCGTTTAGGTGAAGAAGTCAATCATGTCCTTACCGCCGGCGCAGATTGGATTCACTTTGATGTGATGGATAACCATTACGTACCCAATCTTACCGTAGGCCCTCTCGTATGCCAGGCACTGCGCCCGCATGCCAATAAAAATGGACAACCCGCGCCCATTGATGTGCATCTGATGGTTAAACCCGTCGATGCGCTCATACTCGCATTTGCAAAAGCGGGCGCCGATTTTATTAGCTTTCATCCCGAAGCCAGCGAACATATTGATCGCAGTTTGGGACTCATCCGAGAGCACGGTGCCCTGGCTGGGTTAGCGCTTAATCCCGCAACACCGCTTACCGTGCTTGAACATGTATTAGACCGTCTTGATTTGGTTTTGCTTATGTCAGTCAATCCCGGTTTCGGTGGTCAAAGTTTTATTCCCCACACACTGACAAAACTACGACAAACCCGTGCATTACTCGATGCCTACACAGAAAAAACTGGACGCAAAATATTATTAGAAATCGATGGCGGCGTTAAAATTGACAACATCGCAGAGATTGCCACCGCAGGCGCAGATACTTTTGTCTTTGGCTCCGCTATTTTTGGGCAACCCAATTATGCGGATGTTATACGCGATATGCGCGCGCAACTCGCCACCACATCAGTAGTGCGATAGGCCAAGCACGCTTACATCACTCCATATATCCAGCATACGAGCAATGAGCGCGCCACACTCACAACGAATAACGATGTACAAAAACCAAGGTACACATGACTGAAATCGAATTTAACGCCTTAGCTAACCAAGGCTATAACCGCATTCCCTTGATTGTTGAGGCGCTCACTGACCTTGAAACACCGCTGTCGCTCTATATCAAACTTACACAAGGAAAAAATGGCGATCTCAACACCTTCTTGTTGGAGTCCGTTGTAGGTGGAGAACGTTTTGGGCGATACTCTTTTATCGGTTTATCGGCCCATACCTCTGTACGTAGCTATGGACAACGCTGTGAGGTGGTGACCAACAGCCAAGTAGTAGAAACAGCCCACGAAAACCCTCTTGATTTTATTGAGCGCTACCAAACACGTTTTCGCGTTGCATTGCGACCTGGCTTACCGCGTTTTTGCGGTGGTCTCGCTGGTTATTTTGGATACGACACGGTGCGTCATATTGAGCCAAAACTTGCGCAAAGCACGCCACCTGATGATTTAGGTTTGCCTGATATTCAATTACTGCTTACTGAAGAATTAGCGGTCATCGATAATCTCGCCAGCAAGCTGTACTTGATTGTGTATGCAGATGCCACACAACCAGAAGCTTACGAAAAAGCACGGGAACGACTGCGCATACTACGCGCACAATTACAGCAGTCAGCCAATGCGCCCATCAGTACACCCACATTGCGAACTGAGATTATTCGTGAATTCGATAAAGAAGCGTTTATGAAAGCGGTCAGTGATACCCAATCGGCCATCTTAGCCGGGGATGCCATGCAAGTCGTGATTAGCCAACGCCTTATCAAGCCTTACCGAGATGCGCCCCTTTCTTTGTATCGCGCCCTGCGTAAACTGAATCCATCGCCTTACATGTATTTTTATAATTTTGGTGATATGCATATTGTCGGTGCTTCACCAGAGATTTTAGTGCGCCAAGAACATCGCCAAATTGGCAATCAAAACAAGCGCATCGTTACCATACGCCCTCTTGCCGGTACCCGTCCACGTGGACATACTCCAGAACAAGACGCGCAATTTGCACACGCATTGCGCCACGACCCCAAAGAAATCGCTGAACATGTCATGCTTATCGATTTAGCACGAAATGATATCGGCCGAATCGCACAAACAGGTAGCGTTAAAGTCACAGAACATATGGCTATCGAAAAATATTCTCATGTACAGCATTTAGTAAGCGCAGTAGAGGGCGAACTCAAACCTGAGCTTAGCAATATAGACGTGCTAAAAGCGAGTTTTCCCGCAGGCACATTATCAGGTGCCCCAAAAGTAAAAGCCATGCAAATGATTGATCAAGTAGAAATCACCAAGCGCGGCATCTATGGTGGCGCTGTCGGTTATTTATCTTTTAATGGTGAGATGGATCTGGCTATCGCGATTCGTACCGGTGTGATTAAAAATGGTCATCTTTACGTACAAGCTGGCGCGGGCATCGTTGCTGACTCCGATCCCGAAAACGAATGGCACGAAACCGAAGTCAAAGCCCGCGCTGTACTGCATGCCGCCGAACAAGTGCAAAACGGTTTAAGTAATTAAAGCAAACTGCTAAATAACATCCGGTTTGCCTTATTTAGCGCGATGCCATTATTCGAAAATGCCTAAACTAATCAGAGCGCTGGGATGAGAACATTAACCATACAGTCGCGCTCGGTATCACCTCTTATCCCCCTCGCACGCTGTGTTGCAAGGCACAAAGAATCATGTGCTTATGGATTCTCTGTTTCTGCGCATCGTGCGCTTTATCTTCATGTGGCTTGCCTAAGGCGATGCAAGCGATCTAATATATCAGCCGACTACCATCAAAATGGTATCTATTATTAAATAGAGTAAATACGCTAATACATTAGCTCAGCATAGTCATGGTATCTATCTAACGTTACATCCCATTTTCATCTGGGACCCGTCAATCTATTTTTCGCACCCCTTAAATATCCCCGATATTACGATAGCGCCGGGATGCTTCGCTAATGTGGTTATTAATCGCAATAGGCCATTGATCAAAATACGATGCCAATATAAAGGAACATCGATTGGTGTTAATCGCATCTAAAAGGCTTTGTATTACGGGTAACGCTTTGATCCAAGCATAAAATGGTGAAGCATAATGATTTTGAGAAACAAGTATTCATTTTTAAGAAGAATGCATTTTATTTTCCCCAGAAAATATAAATATATCAAAATCTATATATCTGGGAATATTGCTATGCCAAATTCTTTAACGCCAGCAACCTCGACAGGTGTAAACAGTGTAGACCAAACACAAAATAATGCGGCTATAAATAATTCTGGTAATTTAGCTGATAAATCCTCATTGAAATCAAGCACGCAAAATCCTGCAGTTAGAGCACCCTCTATACAGGATACAGCGCGTGACATAACAAAAAATCAAACCTTTCCTGCCACCATTGAAAGTGTTGATACGACAACTCTCCCAAGGGCTGATAGCGTAACTGAAGACACACCAACTGAGGTAGCCTGACAAATTCGGACACTCCAACTTGGTATATTACCTAAAATTGGAGCAAGGATGAGCAAGCAAGAAAGCTACACAAAAGAGTATCGCGGCGAGGCGGTCAAACTTGTATTGG
>JADYYQ010000141.1 GCA_020853585.1 Ottowia sp. | reverse complement strand
GTTCCAATACAAGTTTGACCGCCTCGCCGCGATACTCTTTTGTGTAGCTTTCTTGCTTGCTCATCCTTGCTCCAATTTTAGGTAATATACCAAGTTGGAGTGTCCGAATTTGTCAGGCTACCTCACACACCCTCCCGAAACTCTCGCCAATCTTGTTCATGAGACATGTAATTAAACAAAATGCTGGGATGTTGCCGAGGATCTTTCGAGCGTAACTGCACACGACCTCGACTCAGAGAACGCATGGTTCCCATATGCGCTTGGAAACTATGCACTTTGATAGGCTTACTGCCGTTGTAATTAATCGCCAGTGGCAAAAAATGATATTGGATATTCGGCCAAGAAACACTTGGAGAAGTACGGACAAAACCGCCCGCTTCAAATTGGTTACTTGCACCGATACCCCGTCCTCTCAATAACCATTGCGCTCCTATCTTTAACTGACGCCAAGGATTAAGTGCTGGGGCTAACGTAATCGGCTGTTTGCATTCATATTGTTGATAAATTTCCAAATGATCTTGCAAATTTTGCCCCACCCCCGGCAAATCAACAATCACAGCAATCTCATGTTGTCGCAGTAAAACGCTTGGACCTATTCCTGAACGCTGCAAAATTTGTGGGGAAGCGATTGCACCAGCACATAGCAATACTTCACGCTTAGCATAGACCGCTTTCACTTGAGACTCATGTAAATAGGAAACACCGATCGCCCGTTTAGCAGAAAATAGAATTTTGTTCGTTAGGGCATGCGTGACGATATCTAAATTAGGCCGAACGCGCGCTTGATCAAGATAGCCGCGTGCTGTACTTGCACGTCGCCCTCGCGCTGTGGTCGTACGATCCATAGGACCAAAACCTTCTTGTCGATAGCCGTTTAAATCATCCGTCTGTTTATAACCCGCTTGTACTGCCCCCGCGACTAAAGCATGGTAAAGCGCGTTGTTACCCGCTTTAGGTGTAGTCACACAAACAGGGCCATCGACACCGTGATAGTCATCAGCGCCACTGTCGCGTGCTTCAGCTTTTTTAAAATAAGGCAAGCAATGTAGATAAGACCAGTCTGCAAGACCCGGCCGCTGCGCCCAATGATCGTAATCAAGGGCGTTACCACGGATATAACACATGCCATTAATCAATGATGAGCCTCCCAACCCTTTGCCTCGCCCGCATTGCATTTGCCGACCATTTAAGTGGGGCTCAGGCTCGCTTGTGTACCCCCAGTTATACCGTCGCCCTTGCAAGGGATAAGCTAAGGCCGCAGGCATTTGGGTGCGAAAATCTAAACGATAATCAGGGCCACCTGCCTCAAGTAATAATATGGCTACGCTCGCATCCTCACTTAATCGTGCCGCTAAAACATTGCCTGCCGAACCGGCTCCAATAATGATGTAATCGTATTCTTGCAGTCGCTTCATAATTTTCTTCCTTTGCTTGCCTAACAAAATAAGTGGCTAAGCCCACATAACGACAGCAAATGGGTGAGGTTAAAAAACCGAGCGATAACTCCCCAGTTCAACTTGGATAGATTTAATCCGTGTGTAGTTTAAGAGAGTGCACAAACCATTTTCTCGTCCTATGCCTGACTGTTTGTAACCACCCACGGGCATTTCAGCAGGCGACTCACCCCATGTATTTATCCAACAAATTCCCGCTTGTAGTTGATGGATAACACGGTGGGCTCGACTAAGATTTTCGGTCACGACGCCCGCAGCAAGACCGTAAGGACTATCGTTAGCACGACGTATCACTTCGTCCTCATCATCGAAAGTCAACATGCTCATCACTGGACCAAAAATTTCTTCACGTACGATTTTCATATCATCATGACAATCGGTAAAGACAGTCGGTTGCACATAAGCACCGTGAGCAAAATCAGCGCTTAAATCACGCTGCCCACCTATCAATAATCGTGCGCCCTCAGCACAACCTGAGTGAATATATGCCAATACGCGCTCCATATGCGCAAAACTCACCAAAGGGCCAAAATTAGTATTGAGGTCTAATGGTTGGCCTAAACGAATTCTCGCTACACGCGCTAATACCTTCGCAGTAAAACTTTCTTGGATTGAACGATGGATAAAAACCCGCGTGCCATGGGTACATACTTGCCCTGAGCTGTAAAAATTAGCCATCACTGCTATATCGGCTGCACGCTCTAACTGTGCATCAGCGAAAATAATCAGTGGCGATTTACCACCTAATTCCAACGTTACCTCTTTTAAACTAGAGCGCCCTACACTGGCGATAATTTTTTTCCCTGTGATAGTGCCTCCCGTAAAAGATATTTTTTCGATATCGGTATGCTCACTTAGCCAAGTACCAACTTGGCCATCCCCATTTAAAACATTGAACACCCCATCGGGTAAACCTGCCTCGGTATAAATCTCGGCTAGTTTTAGTGTACTCAATGGTGTGATTTCGCTCGGTTTAAAAATCATCGCATTGCCCGCTACCAACGCGGGAGCCGATTTCCATAAAGCAATTTGAATGGGGTAATTCCACGCACCAATCCCTGCGACAATCCCAAGCGGCTCCCGTCGTGTATAAACAAAAGAACTTTCCCGCAAAGGAATGTGCGTTCCCTCCAATGATGCCGCCAAGCCGGCGTAATATTCCAATACATCAGCGCCGCTTGCGATATCGACAGCACGCGTCTCTGCCAAAGCTTTACCAGTATTAAGGGTTTCAAGTTCAGCTAATTCATCATTGCGTTCACGTAAAATAGTTACGGCACGCTGCAATACACGTGACCGTTGCATAGGTGTTTGCGCTGCCCATATCTTTTGACCTTGCTTAGCGCTAGTCATGGCATACGCTATATCAGCTTGCGACGCCTGCTGCACCTCTGCTAACACCTCACCATTTGCCGGATTAACTGTTTTAAACACATAGGCCTCGCGCGCATTGACGTAACGGCCATTGATATACAGCTGCTGTTGTTTAAATCTACTCATCAGGATTCCTTATCAGTCGCGTTTAGCCTTAGAACATACCGTCTTTGCCAATACCCTAGGGGGTAACAATAAAGGGATATCCGTGCGTAAACTTTTTAGCATGCACAGCATATATACCAACAGCACCCATGAAAAAGGCAGAGATGCTAAGACGATCGCACTTTGAATGGCATTAATATTATTAGCAAACATCAAACCTAAGGTGCATAGCATAATTAAAATAGCCCAAAAAATACGCAGCCAACGGGGCGCATCGTGCGTGCTTTTTTGATCATGCATAGATAAATTCGCTAACATCACCGCGCCAGAGTCGGCAGGTGTCACAAACAATCCTAAACTAACAAATACGGCTAGGCCCGCCGCAATAACGCCCCAAGGATATTGAGCAAGGAGTTTGTATAAGATCAGTGCAGGTTGCGTCAATACAATCTGACTTAGCTCAAAAGCGGTCTCATGATTCAACAAATTAAATACGCTATTACCCAGCACCGATAACCAAATAAGCGTAAATAGCAAAGGCAAAAGTAAAACACCCAGAACAACTTCACGTATGCTGCGCCCTCGTGAAATACGGGCAATGAACAGGCCCACAAAGGGTGCCCAGGAAATCCACCAAGCCCAATAAAATAAAGTCCACTTACCCATCCATGTCGCTGAGCTCGTGAAATATAAAGAAAAACTTTTGCCAAGAAAGCTAACGGCGTAATCGCCTATATTTTTTCCAAGGGTAGATACCAAGGAGGAGGTAGGCCCCCATCCCAAAAAAAACAACAGCAACGCAGCAAACAGCACAATATTTAGATTAGAGAGCCATCTGATACCCACCTCAACGCCTGAAATAGCGGCGAACGTCGCGAGCATAGTAATGATGACAATCACGGCAAATAGTTGACTCGTACTATGTGTAAGATCAAAAATATGTTCCAAGCCTGCGCTTATCTGTAAAGCACCGATGGCCAGATTGCTCACTAGGCCCAATACCGTAATTAAAATACCAAAGCAATCGACAGTGTGGCCTGCCACCCCCTCCACACGCTTGCCAATCAATGGATAAAGCGCAGTTCGTAAGGCTAAGGGTTGTTGATGACGATAGGCAAAATAAGCTAGCACCACCCCAACCAATGCGTAAATCGCCCAGCCATGAAAACCCCAATGCAGAAAGGTTAATACCATCGCCTGACGTGGGGCATCAATCGTTGGATCTTCTAACACAGGGGGATTAAGAAGATGCGTGAGTGGCTCAGAAGCACCAAAATAAAGCAAGGACACGCCAATACCCGAAGAAAACAGCATGCCCGCCCAAGCGCTATAACTAAATACCGGTTGCTCATCATCTCGCCCTAATTTTATTTTTCCATAAGGGGAACACGCCAAAAAAATAACAAAAGCAAGATAGAGACTGACTACGATCAAATAGTAAACAGAGAAATAATGAACCAAACTAGCTTGTATTTTTGCAAGCCACATAGCAACTGCTTGCGGAAAAACACTCGCAAAAAAAGTCACAACGAGGATAACAAATGCAGAAAAAAAGAATACCGGGTAATTAAGTTTATTTTTTTTCATACCGACTTAAAGCGCTTTTTAAGCATCTCTGCGGCTTTGTTTCTTAGCCTTCGCTTCCCTGCGAAGTCTGAATTTTAGGCGGATTTGTAGCTTCGAGGCATGCCAAGCGATGTCATTTTGTTGATGATGCCACATCCGATCATCTCCTCCTGCTGTTGTCGCTTGAGCTCTCTAGCATGCATGGATTGTGTAGATATTTCAAATGGATGTTAATTTCTGCGAAGTTTATGGTATCAAAATTTAGCTGAATTTAAACCATGCTATGGCAGCTAATGCCGTAAGTAAAATAATGATTTTCGTAACTTTTTCAAAGCGCTCTGAAGTTCTTTGTAGCGCCAAACTATTCAGCTCAACTTTGCAGCGCCCTGACGCTGCCGAAGGCTGTCCGCCCAAGCATCCAAGGCATTAATCTCGTCCGTCAGCGCTTCCGGCCTCGGCAGAGGACGGTTCAACGCATGGGCTGCACTATGCTGTAACTCGGAACAGCGATCAAATCCGTCCCGCATACCCTTTTGAAGAAGCGTAGTGCCTGATCCTGGGCGCACTTTTCCGTAAGTGAGTAAAGTACCCCCTATTTGAAATTTAATTGAGGCTCAGATCCAGGATATAGACTTTTTAATTATAATGGTAAATATTTTTATTAAAATTAGAGATAATTAGCGCATATCACCTCAAAATAATTTGATAAAAAGAATGTCAACCAACTTCTTGCTCCTATTCATCTGGGGGAAACTGTTTTCTCTTAATCAAAAGTAAATAATATGAGTACTTGGCTCAAGGGGTGTTTTTCGTATTTTCAGGATAACGTGCTTTTACGAGTGCTACCTGTGGCAATGACGACGGGCTTCCTTGCTCTCATGTTGCTACTTCCAGTCCCCGATGGACTGACAGTCAAAGCATGGGTGCTGCTGACGATTTTCCTGACCACAATTCTAGCGATCATTTTGAAAGTTATGCCCCTCGGCGTCATCGCCATCATTGCGATGACCATCGTTGCGTTGACCCAAGTAACTTCCATTTCTTCCAGAGGGGCTATTAATGACGCGTTATCCAGCTTGGCCAATCCGCTAATCTGGTTAATCGTGGTGGCCATCCTGGTTTCGCGGGGACTGAAAAAGACGGGACTTGGCAAGCGCATCGGTCTGCTCTTTATTGCAGCGCTTGGACAACGAACGGTGGGAATTGGTTATGGCCTGGCCGCCTGTGAACTCATTCTGGCCCCTTTCACACCGAGCAACACGGCTCGGGGGGGCGGCATCGTCCATCCTATAATGAAGTCGATTGCGATCGCCTTTGGCTCAGACCCTGCAAATCGCACCGAACACAAAATGGGTACTTATTTGTCGTTAGTTAATATCCATGCCAACACAATCACGTCTGGTATGTTTATCACGGCCACCGCCCCGAATCCTCTTGTAGTCGACTATATATCGCGCGTGACGGACCACGTTTTTTATCTCTCGTGGTCGAAGTGGGCCCTATACATGGCCTTACCTGGTATGGTCTGCCTGCTGCTCATGCCGTTGCTCATCTCGGTGTTAGCGCCCCCGGAAATCAAGATCACTTCTGGCGCTATCGAATACGCTCGGTCCGAACTCAGGGATATGGGGCCTGTATCTACCGGCGAAAAAGTAATGATCGGCACCTTCTCTATTTTGTTACTGCTCTGGGCCAATGTGCCAGCGATAATTTTCGGTCCCAATTTTATACTGGACCCCACGGTAGTAGCATTCCTTGGCCTCTTTCTCCTCCTCATCACGGGTACGATCGACTGGAACGACGTACTTTCCGAAAAGAGCGCATGGGATACGCTGATCTGGTTTGGCGCATTGGTTATGATGGCAGAGCAGCTTCAGAAGGTCGGAGTCATCTCTTGGTTTTCCGATCTACTGAGAATGAGGTTCCCCTGGAATTTAGTCTGGCATAGGTGACGTAAAATTAACGTTACTTTGTAAGGCAGGAAATGAAGAAGATAGCGAAACAGGCGTACACAAGCGAGTTCAAGGAACTGGCAGTCAAGCG
>JADYYQ010000140.1 GCA_020853585.1 Ottowia sp. | reverse complement strand
TGCACATCTTGGTCATCTTTTTGAAGATGGACCACAACCTACAGGGCTTCGTTATTGTATGAATTCAGTCGCATTACATTTTGTTCCGCTGGCAAAGAGTCAAGAAATGGTGGTTTTGGCGGGCGGTTGTTTTTGGGGTATGCAAGCGGTGTTTGAGCGCGTACGCGGGGTTCAAGAAGTACTTGCCGGGTACGCGGGCGGCTCGGCTAGTCAAGCACGTTATGAAAATGTAAGTTCAGGTAATACTGGGCATGCTGAGGCAGTCAAGATTAGCTATGACCCATCGCACATTACATTTGAAAAATTACTCGATGTATATTTTTCTGTTGCTCATGATCCCACTCAGTTAAATCAGCAAGGTCCTGATCATGGATCGCAATATCGATCCGCTATTTTTTATACGACGGATGAGCAAAAAAACCAAGCGCAAGAAAAAATAAATCAATTGCAGCGGTCACGCGTATTTGCTCAAGCGATTACGACCCAAGTTATTCCACTACCCGAATTTTATGCGGCAGAAACTGAGCATCAAAATTATGCGGACCATCACCCTGATAACCCATATATTGTGATTCATGACGCACCTAAAGTGGTTCAATTAAAAAAACAGTTCCCTGATTTATTTGTTGAGGTAAAAAAATAGTATTGGGTTAGTTACCGTAGGTAAAAATACGCCTCTATTGAAACCGCTTATTTCACGTATATATGTATCTTTGCTGTGGTATGGCAAAAGCTGATCAGTACAGTATTGAGCCGTACTTTTTTGTTGATATGTGTTGAGGCTTTCGTTTAAGAACATAGTCGAGTTTGATGAAAAATGGTTGGTAATAGAATGTTTTTTGGTCAGTGTTGCAAAGGCAAATTTTGGGTTAAGCTTGCGCCCTTACTTTTGAAAATCGTTAGGAGCATGCTATGCGGATTGGCATCCCGCGAGAGACCCATGTGGGTGAGACACGCGTTGCAGCAACCCCCGAGACTGTTAAAAAACTTTGTGCGCAAGGGCATGAGGTATGGGTGCAGAGTGATGCCGGTGCGGCAGCGGGTTTTTTTGATGAAGCATTTGTAGCCGTAGGCGCACGCAGTGTATCTGCACAACAAGCGTTGAGTGCGCAATTGGTGCTTAAAGTGCATGCGCCTAATGAGCAAGAGTTGCAGCATATGCAAGCGGGTTCTGCTTTGGTGGGTATGTTAGATCCGTTTAATGCAGCGCGCTGTGCGCAATTAGCTGCTGCAGGTTTAAGTGCATTTTCTTTAGAAGCAGCCCCTCGTACAACGCGTGCGCAAAGCATGGATGTGTTGTCATCACAAGCCAATATCGCTGGGTACAAAGCAGTGATATTGGCGGCTAATTTGTATCCTCGTTTTATGCCGATGCTGATGACAGCCGCGGGTACCTTTAAAGCTGCACGTGTATTAATTCTAGGTGTCGGTGTGGCAGGTTTAGCTGCGATTGCGACGGCTAAACGCTTAGGTGCGGTGGTTGAGGCATCAGATGTTCGTCCAGCGGCACGCGAGCAAGTTGCTTCGTTGGGCGCAACATTTATTGATGTGCCTTTTGAGACAGATGAAGAACGCACAATCGCACAGGGGGTAGGCGGATATGCGCGTCCCATGCCCGCTGCTTGGATGCAGCGACAATCGGTGTTAGTTGCTGCACGCGCAAAGATGGCCGATATCGTAATTAGCACTGCTTTGATTCCTGGTCGCACCGCGCCTACTTTATTATCAGCGGATACGGTCATGAATATGCGACCTGGGTCGGTTGTGATTGATTTAGCTGCGGGTAAAGGGGAAGCGGGGGCGGGTAATTGTCCGCTTACGATTGCGGATCAAATTGTCGTAAAGCAGGGCATCACGATCGTGGGCTACACCAATCTTCCTGCATTAGTACCTGCTGATGCATCGGCTTTATATGCGCGAAATATTTTTGATTTTCTAAAATTAATTGTGAGCCCAGCCGGACAAGTGGTGATTCCTGCTGACGACGATATTGTCAAGGCTTGTCTGATTAGCCACAATCACACCTTGTTACGTAAGTGAGCGATCTATGATTGATTTAACCATCCAAAATTTCACTGTATTTGTGTTGGCTATTTTTGTTGGGTACCACGTGGTGTGGCATGTGACCCCAGCGTTGCATACGCCGTTGATGGCATTAACGAATGCTTTAAGTGGCATTATCGTTGTTGGAGCGATGTTGCAAACAGTCAGTATCGATGCACAAGAAATTAACTTGACGAGTATGTTGGGTGCGTGTGCAGTGTTCTTAGCTTCGGTTAATATTTTTGGCGGATTTTTAGTAACGCAGCGTATGTTGGGTATGTTTAAAAAGAAAGCACCGAGCACAACACAGCAGCGCTAGGCACGTTAGTGTGTGATTTCCGATAAAACAAGTGATGGTTGTATTTGTGCTTCCATTCAAATAATTTATAAATAACATCATGACCTCGCTTTTTCCTCTCCCTGTTATCCATGTCTCGCCCAATGTGACTGCGCTGGCCTATCTGTGTTGCGCAGTACTTTTTATTTTTGCGTTACGCGGACTCTCTTCGCCGCGCTCTGCGCGCAGTGGCAATATGTTGGGCATGTTGGGTATGGCGGTGGCGATTGTGACAACCTTATTTGTGACAAAGCAGCCGGTGTTGTGGTTGATGGGCATCTCGATGGGTTTAGGTGCAATCATTGGCGGGCAGGCTGCGCGTCGTGTACAAATGACAAAGATGCCGGAGTTGGTGGCATTGATGCATTCATTTGTAGGCTTAGCTGCGGTGTTGATAGCGATTGCCGCTGTGGTGCATCCGGGGCAGCATCATAGCGATGCCCAAAAAGTAGAATTATTTATCGGTGCATTTATTGGGGCCATCACCTTCACTGCATCGATAATTGCCTATGGCAAGCTTTCAGGAAAAATAAGCGGCAAGCCCGTTCGTTTTTTTGGTCAACATCTTCTTAATTTAATGTTGGCTCTGGCAATGATCGCATTTGGTTGTACTTACTATGTATTAAATGATTCGGCAGCATTTTTTATGATGTTGGCGATAGCGAGTGCATTGGGCGCTACTTTAATTATTCCGATTGGAGGGGCGGACATGCCGGTGGTGGTGTCTATGCTCAATAGTTATTCTGGCTGGGCTGCTGCGGGTATTGGTTTTACATTAAATAATCCGGTTTTAATTATTGCGGGCGCTTGTGTTTGTGCTTCTGGCGCGATTCTTTCTTATATTATGTGTAAGGCGATGAATCGTTCGATTGTGGCTGTGTTGTTAGGGGGATTTGGTGCAGCTGTTGGTGAAAACGAAGCAGAGACAGCGGAGCAAAAAAGCTATCAATCAGGTTCGGCTGATGATGCTGCGTTTTTATTGCGTAATGCTCAGACGATTATTATTGTTCCAGGATATGGTTTAGCTGTTGCACGGGCGCAGCACGCATTAAAAGAATTGACTGAAAAATTGACGCATGGGGGTGCGAGCGTTAAGTATGCCATTCATCCGGTTGCGGGTCGTATGCCTGGTCATATGAATGTATTGCTTGCTGAGGCAGAAGTGCCTTATGAGCAGGTATTTGAAATGGAAGAGATCAACGCGGAATTTGCGCAGACAGATGTGGTCCTCGTGTTAGGCGCAAATGATGTAGTGAATCCTGCCGCTCAAGATGATCCTGCTTCACCGATTGCAGGTATGCCTATCCTCGAAGCTTACAAAGCTAAAGCAATTATTGTGAATAAGCGATCTATGGCGACCGGGTATGCTGGCTTAGATAATGCGTTGTTTTATCTTGATAAGACAATGATGGTATTTGGTGATGCTAAAAAAGTGGTCGAAGATATGGTTAAGGCGATTGAATAAAGATTGTCATCACGATTTTTATATTTTCCTTGCCAGGTGCTGGCACTTAAGTATTAGTTTGCTTTGTTAAGGCATTTATCTGTGCGATGTATTTAATATGCTTCGGTAGCGCTGGTGGATGTAAAGGGACTCACTTTTCCATACATGAAAAGACCTCTGCATAACTGCTTGCACGCCCCCATCTCTTCTCTATTGGGGCAGTACACGCAATGCACCTACGTTTGTGTATGCCACTGTCTGCGTGTCGTGTGTTTTTCTTTGGCGCGTTTGCGAAAGTGTGCAAGGGTCTCACTTATAACGACGCTGTGTTGATTGCGTTATCGATTTATACCCGCTCAATTGCCAAAGCAATGCCTTGTCCAACACCAATGCACATCGTAATAAGTCCACGTTGACCCTTTGTCTGTTCAAGTTGACGCAATGCGGTCAGTATTAATCTTGCTCCTGATGCGCCTAAAGGATGACCGAGCGCAATCGCGCCGCCGTTTGGATTAACGTGTGGTGTGTTATCGGCAATACCCAATTGTCTTAACACCGCAAGACTTTGCGCAGCAAATGCTTCGTTAAGTTCAATGCAGTCAATACTATCGAGTGACCACCCGAGTCGCGTGAGTAATTTTTGAGTGGCGGGGACGGGGCCAATACCCATAATACGTGGAGGCACACCGGCCACCGCTGTACCGACAATACGCGCCCGTGGAGTGAGTTGATAGCGTTGGACCGCTTCATCGGAGGCTAGTAATAATGCGCAAGCGCCATCATTAAGGCCCGAGGCATTGCCTGCTGTAATCGTGCCAGTAGCATGCACTACGGGTTTGAGCGCGCTGAGCTGTTGAAGTGTGCTATTGGCACGAGGATGTTCGTCTATCTGAAAAAGCGTCGATGTGTTTTTGTTTTGGGGCACGGTGACGCTGATTATTTCATCGTTAAAAAATCCGCGTAGTTGAGCGGCTTGATAACGTTGTTGTGAGCGTAAAGCAAATTGATCTTGGTCAGTACGGGTAATGTGAAATTCACTTGCTACGTTTTCCGCAGTTTGCGGCATGGAGTCAATGCCATAGGTGTTAAGCATGCGTGGATTGACAAAGCGCCAGCCCAGTGTGGTGTCTTCTAGTGTGGGCGAACGTGCGAAAGCATGCTCGCTTTTACCCATCACAAAAGGCGCACGCGTCATGCTTTCGACACCGCCGGCAATGATTAGATTTGCTTCGCCTGTCATCAGTGTACGGGCTGCCATGGCAACGGCATCAACCCCTGAACCACACAAGCGATTGATCGTTACTCCAGGCACTGTCGGTGCTAACCCTGCTAATAGTGCGGCCATACGCGCAATATTACGATTATCTTCACCCGCTTGATTAGCGCAACCCAATAGTACGTCATCGAGTGTTGTCCAATCTATGGAGGGATTGCGTGTCATTAATGCGCTTATGGGTATAGCCGCTAAATCATCAGCACGACATTGTGCAAGTGCCCCGCCATAACGGCCAAATGGAGTGCGAATACCATCGATAATCCAAGCAAGTGTGTGTGTTGTCATAGCAAAATTTTTTGTTGAAAGGGATGTATACGTTTTTATTGGCTATGCATGTGACCTAAATACTGTGCTATTAAGCTTGGTCGCCGGTTGGGCTTCATTATTGTGTTGCGATGCATCGATACAAAGCGCGTGTAATCCGCCCAAGAAAAAATCAGCAACGAGTGGGGCCATGGTTTGATAGGTCAATGCACGATTGGGTTTTAACCACGTAAACATCCAGTTGATCATGCCAAATAGCAACATGGTGAGGGGTTTGGTAATCTGACGTTTAGCCAGCTCGGGATGCAGTGTCACGACTGCCTGTGCAAATGCAGACACAATGCGACGCTCGCTATCGAGGATCCGTGTTTGATCACTGTGATTGAGAAATTTTGCTTCAGCGATCAGAACACGATGTGCATGTTGTGCATCCGCATAAGCTTCGACAAAACACATGATCAAAGCTCGGATGTGGTCTTGAGGTGAGAGATGTTGTTGCATCACTTGATCTATCAGTGTCTCAAGGCGAGCGACATGGTTTTCACAAATATGGGTCAAGAGCGCATATTTGTCGCGCATATAGTGGTAAAGCGCTGGTTTAGAAAATGCACATGCTTGTGCGACATCGTTCATCGTGGTGGCTTGGTAACCTTTGTGCGCAAACAGCGCAGCTGCAATCGTTAAGATTTTTTCGCATTGATCGTTGTATTGGGGTGAGCGAGTACGGGACATAAAATTAGCGTTCGTCGAAAGAAATGACGACATGATCGGTTAATGGGTGTGCTTGGCAGGTGAGAATATAGCCTGCGTCGACTTCTTTTTTATCAAGAGCGAAATTTCGCTCCATGCGAATATGGCCTTCCATTAATTTGGCGCGACACGTACAACATACGCCTGATTTGCAAGAATACGGCACGTCCAGTCCTGCACTCGCAGCGGCATCCAGAATGCTGGTTGCTTGCGGCGTAAAGTCAATGTCACGTCGAAGGCCATCTCGTACGATCGTAATACGCGCATGCGTTTTATCTTTCTTGTTGTGTTTGGGCGATTGGGTTGAGGTATGCGATGGCAAGGGTATACCAAAGCGCTCAATATGAATGCGCTCATTAGCGATACCTACTTGTTGTAAAGCGGCTTCGGCTTGATCATTCATTTGATATGGTCCGCAGACAAAAGCATGATCGATATCTTGAGCGCGCACCGCATAGCGAAAAAATTCGGCGATTTTTTCTTGATTTAGGATGCCACTGTGCAAGGGAACATCGATATGTTCATCAGAAAAAACATAGTGCATCGTAAGGCGATGAAGATAACTGTTCTTGAGATCTTCTAGCTCTTCTTTAAACATAGTCGATTTTTGACTACGGTTGCCATAGATCAAAGTGAACGTGCTATTTGCTTCGCAAGCTAATACAGTTTTGATAATAGATAAGATAGGTGTGATGCCACTGCCTCCGGCTAATCCTAAGTAGTGTCGTTGCGCATGGCGATCAATGGGGACAAAAAAACGACCTTGGGGTGGCATCACTTGTAGTTTGTCACCTGCTTTAAGATGGGTGTGCATCCAACCTGAAAATTGTCCCCCCATCACTTTGCGTATACCGACGCGTAGTGTTTCATCGATGCCTGCACAAATTGAATAAGAACGGCGCGCATCTTGGCCATTGATAACGTGGCGTAGCGTGAGATATTGCCCTTGCGTAAAGTGGAATATTTTTTGTAGCGCATCGGGTACCTCAAATGTCACGATGATGGCTTCATCTGTGTCAACTTGTACGGCGCGTACGGTTAATTCATAAAACTGTAGGCTCATGATGTGCCATTAAAAAGGTTTGAAATATTCAAATGGTTCACGGCAGGCTAAACAGCGATATAGCGCTTTGCAGGCCGTGGCGCCAAATGTGGCGAGTTGCTCGGTTTTGATGCTTGCACAGCGTGGACAAGCAATGAGTGGGCGAGAGGTGGTCGTCGCATGTGCAATAAAATGAAGCGGTTGTATTGTCGTGGGGTGCGGGGGAGCGATGCCGTAATCATGTAATTTTTGTTTTCCGGTTTCACTTATCCATTCTGTTGTCCATGCGGGCGCACGCTGTATGCGAATACGCACGGGACCCAGCTGGGCCGCTTGTAGTGCATTACAAATATCTTGCTCAATTTGTGCGATCGCTGGGCAACCTAAATAGGTGGGGGTGAGTACTACTTCAAGTGCATCGTTGCAAACAAAGATATGACGCACGATACCCAGGTCGCACACAGAAATAACGGGAATTTCTGGATCGAATACTTGATCGAGTACAGCCCAAGCTTGAGCCTGGCGTGGTGAGTGCGCTTGCGGATGCGCAGCAATTGCATTTGGTTTGTTGGTCTGTGAAGGCGTGTTCACCATACACCTCCAGGAAAGCTACGTTGTAAAAATTGCATCTCCGCTAAGATGTAGCCCATGTGCTCGCTATGAATACCATTTTTTCCATCGCTGGAAAAACTTGTATCGTTGGGCCGAATTAGTGCACTGGCTGTGAATATAGTGTCGATTTCGGCAAGCCAATCTTGCTGTAGATCTGCCCAACGTGGACCAAAGCCAGTGGCACTAACCTCATCATCGATTGCATTGGCTGTAAATATTTCTGTGGTGTAGGGCCACAGTGCATTAAGTGCATTGTTTACGCGTTGATGTGATTCTTCCGTCCCTTTCCCTAAACAGATAATCCAATCTGCGGCATGACGCTGGTGGTAACGCGTTTCTTTTACAGCAGCAGTTGCAATCCCTGCGAGGGTGGCATCGGATGAACTGCAGAGACGATGCCATAAATGTTTGAGAAAAGTGGTGACTAAGAGATTGCGCAATGTTGTAAAAGCAAAGTCGCCACGCGGTAATTCAACGAGTGTGAGATTGCGATAATCACGTTCATCACGCAAAAAAGCGAGCTGATCTTCACTGTAAGTGGGGGCGGCGATATGGCCTGCATAAGTCAGTACCGCGCGTGCTTGTCCAATCAAATCAAGCGCAATATTGGCGAGCGCAATATCTTCTTCGAGGACAGGTCCATGACCACACCATTCGCTAAGGCGTTGCGCCAGAATTAAACAGCTATCGCCAATACGCAATAGATATTGTCTTTCTGGATGAGTTTGGAGGGTGATAGATGCATGCATAATTGGGCGGGCATTTTAAGTAAATGAATAGGTGCGAACTGGGTTGCTATTACAAGATGTAGGCTCAAATTTTTTGCGGTGTACTGGGCCTGGATAAATTTTTCTGCAAATTATGAGTTCATTATTTTTAATTAAAATTTTTGTTTAAGTAGAAAGAGATACTTTGACAATAATGTGTGTGATTAAAGGCGATGCATACGCATGACTATCCAAGTAACGCGTGCTACATATGGTCTAGTGCCTCCGGCAATACATAAAAAGTAGGATGGCGATATACCTTGTCTGCCATCGGGTCAAATAACATATCTTTGTCATGCGGATCGGAGGCTACGATTTGATCTGAGCGTACAACCCATATGCTGCAACCTTCTTGACGGCGCGTGTAAACATCACGTGCAAGTTGTAGGGCCATATTTTTATCGGGGGCATGTAGGCTGCCACAGTGTTTGTGATCGAGCCCTGCTTTGCTGCGGACAAAGACTTCCCAGAGTGGCCATTCTTCTTTTAGATTTTGGTTAGACATGTTTTCCCCTTAGGGTTATCAGTTTAGATAAAGATATGTGTACCTAGATGTGCACACTACTTTTATAAAATTGACCTCACATAGTGTGATGGTGATACGCGTGTGCATCATTGTTATGACTAAGTTTGTGCTGTTGTTTGTGGGGTTTTTTGTTTTGCATACGCTAAAGCGGCATCACGTACCCATGCGCCGCTTTCCCATGCATCGACGCGCATTTTTAATCGCTCATGGTTGCAGGGACCATTACCGTTCACTACACGCCAGAACTCATCCCACTGAATAGGCCCAAAGTCATAATGAGCACGCTGGGCATTCCAGTGGAGTAACGGGTCGGGCAGGGTGATGCCGAGAATTTCTGCTTGAGGCACAGTCGCATCCACAAATTTTTGTCGTAAGTCGTCGTTAGAGACGCGTTTAATACCCCATCGCATTGATTGTGCTGAGTTAGGCGATTCGCTATCGGGTGGACCAAACATCATTAATGATGGCCACCACCAGCGGTTAACGGCATCTTGGACCATGGCTTTTTGCGCTGCGGTTCCTCCTTGCATCATAGTGAGGAGGGCTTCATAACCTTGGCGTTGATGAAATGACTCTTCACGGCAAATACGGATCATGGCACGTGCATATGGTGCATAAGAGCAGCGACATATGGGCACTTGGTTCATGATGGCTGCCCCATCAACGAGCCAACCAATCACACCCATATCTGCCCAAGTCAGCGTAGGGTAATTAAAAATCGAGCTATATTTTGCGCGGCCATTATGGAGTGCTTCGATCATTTGATCGCGGGAGATATCCAGTGTTTCGGCAGCGGCGTAGAGATAAAGGCCATGGCCACCTTCGTCTTGCACTTTGGCTAGCAAAATCGCTTTGCGTTTAAGTGTCGGTGCACGTGAGATCCAATTACTCTCTGGCAACATGCCTACAATTTCAGAATGGGCATGCTGGCTAATTTGGCGAATTAGGGTTTTGCGATAATGTCCCGGCATCCAATCTTTGGCCTCGATAAATTCACCGGCAGCGATGCGTGCCTCAAAAGCTTGTTCTCGTACAGGATCAGGCGCATCAGCATGATCGTTGTCGTTTTTATTGATGAGGTCCATCGCTTGCGTATACATATCTGTTCCTTATCTTGTTCGCTGGAAAAGCGTGTTGCGCTGCTGCACTGATCGCACAAGGTGTAAAAATAATCCTATTCGTTAATCACTGGTTTGGATAGGCGATGTGCGCGGCCACGAAAAACGGCGACGAGCACTTCATGTTGGTTATAAACGTTGACATCTACGACGCCTGTTTTTCCGGCATTGGCTGTTTCTTTTGCATAGGCGGTGAGTACATCATCTTGTTGCGCTGGCACGATAAATTCGACTGATAGGCCGGATGCCACCGTTAACACATTGCGAGAGTTACAAGCAAAAGCAAAAGCAGAGTCCGCTAATGCGGTGATTAAGCCACCGTGACATGTATGGTAGCCATTGAGCATATCGGCACGTACGTGCATAGTGAGGCAAGCTTGACCGGGAGCAACCTGGGTAATGTGCATGCCTAATGCGCGCGAGGCATGGTCTTGTGCATACAAGTGTTTGCAGACACGTTCGGCTAATTGTTGTGCGGTGTGTGTTTCAGTCATGAAAATTCTCTTTGGTATAGACCCGATGACTGAGCGTGGGTGCACAACGGTAGCGTGTGTCGCCATAATGTGCTTGAAGATGTGCCAAGCATTGTGCAATGCGTGCATGGCCCAGCGCATCAGCCCAGGCGAGTGGACCTTGTGGATAGGCTGTGCCGTAGCGCATGGCCGTATCGATATCTATGGCTAATGTGCGCCCCCAACTTAATAGTTCAGCCGCTTCATTGGCTAAACAAGCGACGAGACGCATGACGATAAGGCCGGCGATATCCTGTAATCGAATAAGCTCAATATTGGCTCGCGCTAAGAGTGCGGAGAATTGTATAAATGCACTTTCTGCATGCACACTGGGCGCGGCAGCAAGATGTTGAGTAAGCGAAAAATCATTGGCCAAATCGATCAAGATGCAGGGCACACCAAGTATGCTCGCACGATGCTCGGCAGTTCGACCATCAGTTAATGCAAATGTTGTGTTACCTAGACGTAAGGTTTCAGGTAGAGATGTTGAGTCTAAGCGGATCGTGATGCCGGCTTGTTTTAATCGTTTAATAAGCGCAGAGAGCAGTACGGTATCAGTTGCAATAGTCAGAGAGGCTTCTGTTAATGGTTCTGCCACACATGCGGTGTGTTCCGAGGAATCTTGACTGCGTGATGTCTTGAACTGCCCCGTGTTTACTTGCTGGATAGGGGGTGTTGTGGGTAATAAGGTGGGGGTGACGAGCGTGCTATTTTCTAACTGTGTTTGGTTTGAGGTGGGGTAATCAAGATGGGGCGATACGGTAGGGATGCCATGCTGACGGTAGTCATAAAATCCGATACCACATTTGCGGCCGTGATATTGGGCTCGAACGAGTTCTTGCTGAATGGTATGAGGTGCATAACGCCTATCGTAAGCAGTTGCATTAAATACCGATTCGGTGACAGCAAGATTGATATCAGTGCCAATTAAATCCATTAATTCAAATGGTCCCATCGCAAATCCACCGATATCCCGCGTGACTTTATCGATCATTGCTAACGGCGCAATATTTTCGGCCAGCAGACGTAGGCTTTCTGCGTAATAAGGGCGCGCCACGCGATTGACAATAAATCCGGGCGTGTTGGGGGCATGTACAGGAATTTTCCCCCAGGCACATGACAATGCCTCTATGGTGTGTAGGAGTGTAGGATCTGTTTTAACACCCAGGATAATTTCGACTAACTTCATTCGTGTGGCAGGGTTGAAAAAATGCCAACCGATTACCCGTTGTGGATACGTTAATCCTTGCGCAAGTGCTGTGATGGAGAGCGATGAAGTATTGCTCGCAAACACCGTCGTGTTAGCAACGATCGACTCGAGCTGTGTAAATAACACTTGCTTTGCATCGCGTTGTTCAATAATGGCTTCTACGATCAAATGCACCTTGGCCAATGCACTTAGTGTAGGTGCGACGCTTAATCGAGCAAGTATGTTGGCACGTTG
>JADYYQ010000139.1 GCA_020853585.1 Ottowia sp. | reverse complement strand
TATGTGTCGCAATTGCAGGGTGATTAAGCGCAAAGGGGTGGTTCGTGTTATTTGCTCCTCTGATCCTCGGCACAAGCAGCGTCAGGGTTAATTGGAAAATTTAGTGATCTAAAGGGCTAAAAAGAATGGCACGTATTGCAGGGGTAAACATACCAAACCATCAACATATTGATGTGGGTCTAACTGCTATTTATGGCATTGGTCGTCCGCGCGCGCGAAAAATTTGTGACGTGTGTAAAGTGCCGTTTGCGAAAAAAATCAAGGATCTGACAGACCTTGATTTAGAAAAATTGCGTGATGAGGTTAATAAATACACCATTGAAGGCGATTTGCGGCGTGAAGTGACCATGAGTATTAAGCGCTTAATGGATTTAGGCTGCTATCGTGGTGTTCGTCATCGTCGTGGTCTACCTGTTCATGGGCAGCGAACGAGAACGAATGCCCGTACCCGTAAAGGGCCAAGAAAAGCCGGTGTTGCGCTTAAAAAATAAGTATTATCAAATTCGGGTATTTATAAATGGCAAAGTCAGCAAGTAATGTTGCGCAGCGCGCACGTAAAAAAATAAAGAAGAATGTTGTTGATGGCATTGTGCATGTCCATGCTTCATTCAATAACACGATTTTGACGATAACTGATCGTCAAGGTAATGTCTTATCGTGGGCAACTTCGGGTGGGCAAGGTTTTAGAGGTTCGCGTAAATCAACACCATTTGCGGCTCAAGTTGCGGCCGAAAATGCTGGGAAAGTGGCGCAGGAGTGTGGCATTAAAAATCTTGAAGTACGCATAAAGGGCCCTGGTCCTGGTCGTGAATCCGCAATAAGAGCGCTAAATGCGCTAGGGATTAAAATAATGGAGATTTCTGATGTGACGCCAGTCCCTCACAATGGCTGTCGTCCCTCTAAGCGCCGCCGCATTTAATTGGTGGATTTGAGTTTACCCTTGTCTTGTTTTTAATAAATCTCCTGTTTATTTTTTAGAGATTTATTAAAGGGGTTCTATTTTAATAGAAGGAAATATTGTGGCACGTTATCTTGGCCCAAAGGCTAAACTTTCACGGCGTGAAGGTACCGATTTATTTTTAAAAAGTGCTCGGCGTTCTCTTGCTGATAAGTGTAAGCTCGATACGAAACCAGGGCAGCATGGTCGCACTTCTGGTCAGCGTACTTCTGATTATGGTAATCAGTTACGTGAAAAACAAAAAGTTAAACGCACTTATGGTGTGCTGGAGCGGCAATTTCGTCGCTACTTTTCTGAAGCTGATCGGCGTAAAGGCAATACAGGTGAGAACTTGTTGCTTCTTTTAGAGTCGCGTCTAGATAATGTTGTCTATCGTATGGGATTTGGCTCAACACGAGCAGAAGCGCGTCAATTAGTGTCGCACAAATCAATCATGCTCAATGGCGCCTCAGTGAATGTACCATCCTTAAAAATTAAGGATGGTGATGTTGTTGCTGTACGTGAAGCGTCAAAAAAACAATTGCGTGTACAAGAGTCTTTGACTTTAGCTCAGCAAATTGGTTTTCCTGGTTGGGTATCCGTTGATGTTACCAAGATGGAGGGGGTCTTTAAGCACTCTCCTGATCGTACGGATATTGCTAACGATATTAATGAAAGTTTGGTTGTTGAACTTTACTCACGATAGCTTCTGTGACACTGCGTTGGATACATGACAGTCTTGCTGTTGTGGACTTAGATGTGTTGTGTATCTAATCAATGTGCCAAAGACTAGAAGAAGTTAGCTTTATTGGTGTAATAAGCCGAGAGTATTGAAAAGGAAATTTGATGCAAAGATCGCTTCTCAAGCCGAAAACTATTTCTGTCGAGCCAATTGGCGAGAACCATGCTAAGGTCGTTATGGAGCCTTTTGAGCGTGGATATGGGCATACTTTAGGTAATGCCCTGCGTCGTGTTCTTCTTTCTTCTATGGATGGCTATGCGCCAACGGAAGTAACGATTGCTGGCGTTGTACATGAATACTCGACAATTGATGGTGTGCAGGAAGATGTCGTAAATTTATTGTTGAATCTTAAAGGTATTGTATTTAAGTTGCACACGCGTGATGAAGTTACTGTGACTTTGCGTAAAGAAGGCGAAGGCGTGGTATCAGCGGCAGATCTTGATGTGCCTCACGATGTTGAAATTATTAATCCTGGTCATGTGATTGCGCATTTGTCTGCAGGTGGAAAGATTGATATGCATCTGCATGTGCAGCGTGGTCGAGGTTATGTTCCGGGTAGCGTACGCAAATTTTCTGGCGATGCAAGTCTAGCGATTGGACGTATTGTATTGGATGCCTCATTTAGTCCAGTACGCAGAGTAAGCTATGCAGTTGAGCCAGCGCGTGTTGAGCAGCGGACTGATCTTGATAAGTTGGTGATGAATATTGAGACAAATGGTGTAATTTCTCCAGAAGAAGCCATCCGTCAATCAGCCAAGATTCTTGGCGACCAGCTATCAGTGTTTATTGCACTTGAGGGTACAGAGGTTTTGGCCGATGGCGCTTCTGCGCGTGCACCGCAAATTGATCCGATGCTCTTGAAATTGGTTGATGATCTTGAGCTGACGGTGCGTTCCGCTAATTGTTTAAAAGCAGAAAATATTTATTACATTGGTGATTTGATTCAGCGTAGTGAGAATGAATTGTTGAAAACGCCTAACTTGGGCCGCAAATCACTTAATGAAATTAAAGAAGTGCTTGTTTCGCGAGGTCTAACTTTGGGCGTAAAGCTTGAGAATTGGCCGCCAGCAAATTTAGAAAAATATTAATAAATTTACATTACGACCGGCCCGCTTGTAAGTAGATGCGCCCCTTGCAAGATAGAAGAGCTGGATTAAAAATCTTAGGAAGGAAGTATTATGCGTCACCGTCATGGTTTAAGAAAATTAAATCGCACGTCGTCTCATCGTTTAGCTATGTTTAGAAATATGTCTGTTTCTTTGCTTCGCCATGAGCTTATCAAGACGACATTACCCAAAGCAAAGGAATTACGCAAAGTTGTTGAGCCTTTGCTTACTTTGGGAAAAGTAGATTCATTGGCAAATCGCCGTCTCGCTTTTAGTCGTTTGCGTGATCGCGAGATGGTTACCAAATTATTTAATGAGCTAGGACCTAGATATGTTGTGCGTCCTGGCGGGTACACTCGCATTTTAAAATTTGGATTTAGGCATGGCGATAATGCGCCTATGGCATTGGTTGAATTGGTTGACCGGGTCGAGGTGGCTGATGCGCAGGCCGATGTGATTGAAGCGATTGATTGATATAGCTGATTGTTAGCTAGCGATATTTGTTACGTTGTACGGTTTTGATAGTTTTAATTTGGCTTTTTAATTTTCTTAGAAAATTAAAAAGCATAAAGTCAGAAAACGCGCTTATGCTAAATATGTAAAGGTGTCGTTTTTTGGCTTTCACAATGCTTTGGCGTTGTTATTTTCATGCTGCTCTTAGCAATTCTGCTATGTTTTTTCTGCTGCTTTAGCTGTCAGATAGCATCCTCTTCATGAAAAATAAGCAAATTTTTTTGATAGCGCTGTGTACTTGGTGCATCTTATTTTGTGCCGGGACTACATTAGCCGACGATTCTTTTTTATCTCCTAAGCAAGCATTTAAGGTTTTTATCAGCAAGGCGCCCAATCGTCTTGTTGATTTGCGAATAGAGATCGCGGAGGGGTATTACCTTTACCGAGATCAGTTTCAATTTTCGCTGGCTTCTCCCAGCTTGCCTCACGCCACTCCCGTCAAAGTAGATCTACCTCCCGCACATCAGCAGAAATTTGATGAGAATTTTGGAAAATTACTTGAGGTTTATCGTGATAGTTTAAATATTCAATTTAGTTTGCCAGAGATTGATCCTTTACCCCTTTTAACGATTACTTATCAAGGCTGTGCAGATAAAGGGCTTTGTTACTCGCCTATGCAGGCTTACCTTCACCCGGACGTGTTTATTTCTAATGAGAGCACACGTGTGGCACAGGCACTTATCCGGGAGGAAGTGAGTCTTGCACGTTTATGGGCTGCGCGTGACGATGCAATGGCTTTAAATGCCTTACTAAGTCAGCTCCCTTGGCAGCATTTGCTTTTAGGTTTATTGCTGGTGGGTGTGTCGCTTTCTTTCACCCCATGTGTACTACCCATGTTGCCTATTATCTCGGCAATTGTTGTGGGTCAAAAAACAGGTGGAGGTACGCGCTGGCGGAGTTTTGTGTTGTCGCTAAGCTATGTGTTGGGTATGTCTGTGGTTTACAGTTTAGTGGGTGTGCTTGCGGCGCTTGCGGGGGCAAGCATGGCGGTGTATTTACAAAACCCTTGGATTTTGGGTGCAGTGGCACTGATTTTGGTGTGGATGGCCGGCTCTTTATTTGGTTGGTATGAATTGCAGATGCCGGCTTGGGTGAGGGAGCCTTTGCATCGCGTCGGAAGCCAGCAAAAAGGAGGAAACTTGCTTGGCGCCTTCGTGATGGGCATGCTTTCCGCTTTGGCAGTGGGTCCTTGTATGACAGCCCCCTTAACAGGTATTTTGTTGTTAATTGCACATACGGGTGCGCCCTTGCTTGGGGCGGGACTTTTATTTTCATTAGCGTTGGGGATGGGTCTACCACTTATCTTGATTGCCGTGGGCGCAGGGAAACTCGTACCGCGAAGTGGTCCATGGATGAATAGAGTGAAGCATGTTTTTGGTGTTTTGCTTTTTTTATTAGCCGTGTGGGTGGCTTTACCCGTTTTATCGTTTGCTTATCGTAGTGTGACTATTGCTGAGCATCCTGTAGAACAGGCGCCTTTTGTACGGGTGGGTAGTTTGGCGGAGCTGCGTAAAATTTTGGCGCGTACAGAAAAACCTGTAATGCTAGCGTTTTATGCTGATTGGTGCATTAGCTGTAAAGAGATGGAACGCTTTACGTTGAATCATCCAGATGTGCGTAAACGTTTAAGTCAGCTAGTATGGCTGCAAATTGATGTGACGGATAACACAGCAGAGAATCAAGCATTGCTACACCATTTTGATTTATTTGGACCCCCTGCTCTGCTATTTTTTACGCCATCGGATAAAGAGATACCTCATTTTCGTGTGGTAGGCTATCAGAATGTAGCGCGCTTTCAGCATAGCTTGGACCAGGCACGTGTCGGGCGGTAGTTTTCCGATTTTCCGCAATAAAGTTCGTGCCCGATATATATTCGATTTAAATATGTGGGCTAGGGGCGGTCTCTATGCAGTAGTCGTGCTGCTTCTAATGCGAAGTAAGTGAGTATGCCATCTGCGCCTGCTCGACGAAAAGCGAGTAATGTCTCCATGATTGTTTTGTCATGATCAAGCCAGCCGTTTATTGCGGCTGCTTTGAGCATGCTGTATTCGCCACTGACTTGATAGACATACGTTGGATAAAGAAAAGTTTGTTTGATGCGCTGTAAAACATCAAGATAAGGCATTCCTGGTTTGACCATAACCATATCTGCGCCTTCGGCCATATCTAGTGCCACTTCACGTAAGGCTTCGTCGCTATTGGCCGGATCCATTTGGTAACTCATTTTATTGCTTTTTCCGAGAGCCGATGCTGAGCCAACAGCATCACGAAATGGACCGTAAAAATTGGAAGCGTATTTTGCTGCATAGGCCATGATACGCGTGTGGGTCATTTTTTCTTGCTCCAGCGCGATACGGATAGCGGCAATACGGCCATCCATCATGTCTGAAGGGGCAACAATATCGACTCCAGCCTGTGCTTGGATAAGTGCTTGGGCGGTGAGCATTGAGACGGTTTCATCATTGAGAATATCGCCACTCCCATTAAGAAGCCCATCTTGTCCATGGCTGGTATAGGGATCAAGTGCGATATCGGTAAGAATGCCAAGCTCAGGGAAACGTGTTTTAAGTGCGGCGACGGCTGTTGGTATGAGTCCACTGGGGTTGAGTGCTTCTTGCCCGTTTGGTGTCTTGAGCGTGGGTGCGATGACGGGGAAAAGTGCTAGCACTGGAATGCCGAGTGTTAAACACTCCTCAGCAACCGGAAAGAGTAAATCCAGCGACAGTCGTTCGATACCCGGCATAGAAGGAATCGCTTGGCGTTGATTTTGACCATCTAAAAGAAAAACGGGATAGATTAAATTGCTGGTATGTAAATAAGATTCACGCATCATACGGCGTGAAAAATCTTGGTGGCGCATACGCCGAGGGCGGTGTGAGGGGAATTGGTAAAGTGCCATATGTAGGGGTAAATTGTAAAAATATGAGATTAGAGAGTGATTAATTTAGACAATTCGGTCATTTTTTAATTCGTTTCGGCTATGATGGCCGGGCAGGTTGTGGTGCTATGTGTTATCAGTATTGCACCTGTCCCGCTTTTCCTCCCTGAGCGGGTGCCGGTCGTTAATTGACGGCTTGCAGGCCCTGTTGTGTTTACAGCGGGGTCTTTTTTTTGTCTTCTATTTCGATATTAAGTAGCGTACATATTTTTTTTCTTGCTTCATCTAACCCGGTGCGCTTTGTTGCAGAAAAAAGTTGTGCGCTAAGCGATTGTCCTACTGCGATGCCATTTTGTGCTTGGTATTGCGTTAGTATCTCGCGTGTTTTTGCCAAGGTGAGCGTTGCTTCACTTCGGGTTAATTTGTCCGCTTTTGTAAGTAGGATATGAAGAGGTTTGCCCGTGGGAAGAAACCATGCCACCATTTGATGATCTAAGTCGGTAAAGGGGCGCCGCGCATCCATCATAATAACCAGCCCACATAATTGTGATCGGGTTTGGATATAGTCGCTCAAAAGCTGTTCCCAGTGGGCTCTCATCTCTTCACCGACGCGGGCGTAGCCGTAGCCGGGTAAATCGATTAAATTGGCTAGCACCCCATCTCGGTTAGTGATAGAGAAAAAATTAATATGTTGGGTACGTCCAGGTGTTTTACTTGAAAAAGCTAAACGTTTTTGTTCGCATAACACGTTAATTGCTGTTGATTTTCCTGCGTTAGAACGTCCGGCAAAGGCGATTTCGCTAAGCGGGCTGTCGGGCAAATCAGCGGAGTGATTGACTGTAACTTTAAAGCGGGTTTGCTGAAGAATAGACATGGTTTGTTAAATAAAAAAGGCGACACCATAGCCGCAAAGCTCTGTTAAGGCTAAATGGGTGGCTCGGGATTCATTGTACAATCCCGAGCTGCGAAATTTTTGGTTGGGCACCATGTCGGTTTTAATGCGAATGTGTGCCTAAAAGTTTTTGTGGCTAATTAATTGAAGAATGACAGGGTGAGTGGATGAACCGCAAGGTGTGGCTGTTAAGTGTGATATGGGCATTGTTTTCAACGGTTGTGTTTGCCGTGGAAGAGCAAAAAATTGCCAAACCAGATTTGGTAAAAGGAGAGGCGCTGTTTAATATGGGTGCTTCTGACCGAAATATTCCTGCTTGTACAAGTTGCCACGGTGCTGGCGGCAACAGTGCGGCAGCGATTAACCCAACCTTGGCCGGACAGCATGCGGAATATACCATTAAGCAGCTGATGAATTTTAAAGTGCGTACTGAACGGGATCATCCCGTTATGTCACCGTATGCGCGGGCCTTAAGTGATCAAGAGATCAGAGATATGGCTGCTTATTTGGAAAAGCAGGTGAGTAAGCCAGGTAGCGCAAAAAATAAGGCGAGTATTGCGCTTGGTCAGAAAATTTACCGTGCGGGGATTGCAGAAAAAGCAGTGCCTGCGTGTGCAAGTTGTCATGGTCCGGCCGGCGCAGGTATTCCGATCCAGTATCCACGTATTGGTGGACAGTGGGCTGACTATACGGTGTCTCAGTTGTCAAATTTTCGCTCGGGTGAGCGCAAAAACAGCCCGCAAATGCACGATATCGCGATTAAGTTAACAGATGCGGAGATTAAGGCCGTATCAGACTACATTGCGGGTATACGCTAGACCTTTTCTTGTTTTTCGAATGTGTATGAATGCCCCGTTAGGTGTTGTACGGGGTTTCTCCTTTATGCGCCTTTATGGGTATATTTTTAAAAAGAAAATGGCTGCCTGCTGTGCGTGCGAGTAAGTCATCGCGTCTTTAGCTGAGGCTTTGTGTGTAAAGCGCACTTAGTTAGGACGTGTTTTTTTGAAAGCGCATGTTTTCTTTGTTATCTATCCATATGGCGTGATGCTATGGCACACCAATGTGCTTGTTCCTGTTACGCGTGTGCGCCTATTTCTCTAAGCGAATGAATATTACGACACCTCGTCGATTTTCCTATTATTGGGACCGTTTTTTTGAGCTGATGAGCTCGATGCGCTTTGCGATTAGCTTGTTGGTATTGGTCGCAGTGGCGAGTATTGTAGGGACGGTATTAACGCAAAATGCTGCACAGGCGAGCTACATTGATCAGTTCGGTTCGTTTTGGGCGATGTTATTTGCCCATTTAGGTTTGTATACCGTTTACAGCGCCTGGTGGTTTTTGTTGATTTTGTTTTTTTTGGTGGGTTCGACTTCTTTGTGTTTGGTGCGTAATACGCCCAAAATTATCATTGACTTGCGACGATGGAATGCACAGATACAAGAAGGTGGGTTGCGTGCACTTCATCATCATCGTGTTTTTGTGAGTCCTCAGTCACGCACCCATGTCGTCCCTCTTCTGATAAAAGAGTTGACGCAATATCGTCTACGGATTGTGCGTAAAAGT
>JADYYQ010000138.1 GCA_020853585.1 Ottowia sp. | reverse complement strand
TAACTTTCATTTCTAATACCTCTTCGCAAATTATCTCTACTTGGCGCGATAAATAATACGCGCGCGAGACAAATCATATGGAGTTAACTCAACAGTTACCTTGTCACCAGGTAAAATACGAATGTAATTCATTCGCATTTTACCTGATATATGCGCTAAAACATCGTACCCATTTTCCAGCTTTACCCGAAACGTGGCGTTCGGTAAATTCTCTAATACCTCACCTTGCATTTGAATCGCTTCATCTTTTCCCATACTTTTTTACTATCCAATCATCGTGAAGGCAACGTATTGCCCTTAAAATTTGCCTTCCTTAGCAAAGACTCATACTGCTGAGACATGACATACGATTGAACCTGAGACATAAAGTCCATAGTTACAACAACAATAATCAAGAGCGATGTTCCACCAAAAGAGAATGGGACATTCCAACGCAAAACTAAAAACTCGGGCAAAAGGCACACCAACACCATATATATGGCGCCTGCCATTGTTAGCCGTACTAAAATTTTATCAACATGAAGTGCCGTCTGCTCACCTGGTCTAACTCCAGGCACAAAAGCACCACTCTTTTTTAAATTATCAGCTGTCTCTTTGCTATTAAAAACAAGCGCCGTATAGAAAAAACAAAAGAAAACGATAGCAAGCGCATATAAAGCAGTATAAAGAGGTTGGCCTGGGGTCAGCATCATACCAATATCTCGCATTAAATGCCCAGAAAAACTAGTTGGGGCAGAAGATGCAAACCAACTGGCAACTGTCGCCGGGAACAATATAATCGATGACGCAAAAATGGGGGGTATGACTCCGGCCATATTAAGCTTCAAAGGCAGATGGGAGGACTGCGCTCCGTATAACTTATTACCCACCTGACGCTTAGCATAAGTCACTAAGATTTTCCGCTGACCGCGCTCAACAAAAACAACAAGCGTGGTCACCGAAAATACAACCAGTACCACCACCAAAAATAACAACGCACTCATAGATCCGGTTTGCACTAACTCGAATAAACTAGCGATTGCGCCAGGTAATCCCGAAACAATACCCGCAAAAATAAGTATTGATATCCCGTTACCCAAACCACGCTCTGTAATCTGCTCACCCAACCAAACTAAAAACATCGTCCCCGCTACAAGCGTAATAACAGTCGTCACAATAAACCAGCGCCCTGCAATCAATACCAGATCAGGTTGTGCTTGCAAAAGAAAAGCAATCCCAATACTTTGAAAACAAGCCAAAAAAACAGTAGCATAACGTGTGTATTGCGCAATTTTACGCGTCCCACCCGGCCCCTCTTTTTTTAAAGATTCCAATTTTGGCACAACAACACACAACAATTGGATAATAATCGATGCCGAAATATACGGCATTATCCCCAGCGCAAAAACCGTAACTCGTGACAAAGCGCCACCTGAGAACAGGTTAAACATCCCCAAAATACCACCCTGCTGCCGTTGAAATAACTTCATCAACTGCTCAGGGTCAATACCTGGAACAGGGATGTGGGCACCGATTCGATAGACAACGAGTGCCAAAAGCAAAAAAACCAAGCGACGCCTTAAATCAATGTATTTTCCAGACGTAGATTGCGTAATCACTAAACCATCCCGATCTATTTAAGAAACAGAGCCACCAGCTGCCTCAATAGCAGCCTTCGCACCAGCACTCACCATAACACCCGACAACTGTATTTTTTTAGTGATCGATCCCGATTGGATAATCTTGATATTCTTTGAAAAAGCGGACACTAAGCCCATTTTTTTCAAAATAAGAACATCAACTTGATCAATACTTAATCGATCTAAATCACCAAGACGTACTTCATCAGCAAAACATTTAGTTCGGGAATGAAATCCACGTTTTGGCAAGCGACGATAAAGAGGCATTTGCCCTCCCTCGAAACCCACCTTATGGAAACCACCTGAGCGAGATTTTTGCCCTTTATGCCCACGCCCAGCCGTTTTTCCTAGACCAGATCCGATCCCACGACCTACTCTACGCTTAGCGTGCGTAGAACCTTCTTTCGGCTTAATCGAGTTAAGCTTCATCATTGTTTTCTCCAAAGCAAGCACTCTCTGACTCACTGATTTTTACTTTAATCAAGAACTTTAACGAGGTAAGAAACCTTATTGATCATCCCGCGCACAGCAGCACTATCTTGCAACTCAGCCACAGAACCTATTTTTCGCAAACCAAGGCCACGAACAGTCGCACGATGAGATTCTCTTGTACCAATTACGCTACGCGCCAATTGGATTTTGATTTTTTTCTCAACCATAAAATTTATCCAGCCTGGGTTAGCTGAATATCTCCTCAACAGTTTTACCGCGTTTTGCGGCAATTTCAGCAACAGTGCTCATTCTCCGTAAGCCATCAAGCGTAGCACGAACCATATTGTATGGATTCGTCGAACCTAAAGATTTGGCCACAACGTCTGTCACCCCAACAACATCAAAAATAGCGCGCATCGGTCCACCTGCAATTACGCCCGTACCTTTTTTGGCTGGCGCCATCAGCACACGCGAGGCACCATGTTTGCCAATAACTGGATGTTGTAGTGTGCCATCACGCAGCGACACCTTAATCATTTTTCGCCGCGCTTCTTCCATTGCTTTTTGCACAGCAAGGGGCACTTCCTTAGACTTGCCTTTTCCTATACCAATCCTGCCATCTCCATCACCGACAACCGTCAAAGCGGCAAAACCGAGAATACGTCCACCCTTTACAACTTTCGTAACCCGATTGACCGCAATCATCTTTTCACGAAAACCGTCATCCGCACCACTTTGAACTTTTGCTTGTACTTTAGCCATACCCTACCCCTAAAATCTTAGACCGGCTTCACGAGCAGCATCAGCCAAAGCTTTAACCCGCCCGTGGTAACAAAAACCGGAACGATCAAACGCAACAGACTCAATGCCAGCATTTTTTGCACGCTCAGCAACAGTTTTACCCACCACTGCAGCTGCAGCAACACTACCACCCTTACCGTTCAAAACAGTTTTGAGCTCCGCCTCAAGCGTAGAAGAGGAAGCTAAGACCTTAGTACCGCAAGCGGAATAAACCTGCGCATATATATGCATATTGCTTCTATGCACAGTCAATTTGCAGACCTTAAGCTCTGCAATCTTCAACCTAGTTTGCCGAGCACGACGTAAGCGAGATTTTTTCTTATCCATGGCTACTATTTTTTCTTCGTTTCTTTAAGCAATACAACTTCATCACTATAACGGACGCCCTTACCTTTATATGGCTCGGGTTGACGGTACGCTCGAATCTCAGCAGCGACCTGACCCACCGCTTGATTATCGATACCTTTAATCAAAATTTCTGTCTGTGTTGGTGTTTCAGCACTGACTCCCTTCGGCATTTCGTACTCGATATCATGCGAAAACCCAAGCTGAAGCTTAAGAAGCTTACCCTTGACTTGCGCACGATAACCGACACCGATCAAATTTAGTTTTTTCTGAAAACCAACAGCAACCCCCTTAACCATATTACTGACTAAGGCTCTCACCGTACCATGCATTGCATTGGCCTCACGTGAAGAATCAACGGCACTAAAAACCAAAGCATCGCCTTGCCTAACAACAGTAACTAGCTTATGCAAAGCAAGGGACAATGTACCTAATGGACCTTTTGCAACAACCATTCCATCCGAAACCACAACATCAACACCATTGGGCAGCAAAATTTCGGCTTTACCTATTCGTGACATTACTCGCCCCTTTAAGCAACGTAGCAAATAACTTCGCCACCAACACCGGAAACTCTAGCTTTGCGATCAGTCATCACCCCACTTGGAGTGGACACAATTGCAACACCGAGACCATTCATCACCTGCGGGATATCTTGACATCCTTTATATACACGCAAACCAGGACGAGAAACTCTTTCTAAACGCTCAATAACAGGACGGCCAGCATAATATTTTAAAGAGATCACTAGCTTTTGCTTAACGCTATCTCCCTCTAAATGGACATCAGCTATATAACCTTCACTCTTTAGCACGGCCGCAATAGCCTGCTTAATCTTCGACGAAGGCATACTTACCGTCTTTTTTTCTACCGCTTGGGCATTACGAATGCGCGTTAACATATCCGCGATAGGATCGCTCATGCTCATATACTTTCTCCTTTAAGGCGGCTAGCGCTACCAGCTCGCTTTAGTCAATCCGGGAATCTCACCCCTAAAACCAATCTCGCGAATTTTTGCACGCCCTAAGCCAAATTTACGAAACGTGCCACGAGGGCGCCCAGTTAATGCACAACGATTACGTTGACGCGTGGGATTAGCATTGCGTGGGAGCGCTTGTAACTTAAGACGTGCCTCATACCGCTCATCCTCTGTCTTGCCAGTATTTTCCACTATCGCTTTTAACTCTGCCCGACGCAAAGAAAATTTCTTGACTAGCCTAGCCCGTTTTTTTTCGCGCTCAACAATAGACTGTTTTGCCACTTAACGCCCCTTAATTACGAAATGGAAATTTAAAAGCAGCAAGAAGTGCTTTTGCTTCCAAATCATTTTTTGCTGTTGTTGTAATGCTTATATTCATTCCTCGCAAGGAATCAATTTTGTCATAATCAATTTCAGGAAAAATAATTTGCTCTTTTATACCGACATTGTAGTTACCACGGCCATCAAATGAGCGCGAAGATATACCACGGAAATCACGTACGCGAGGCAAGGAGACCGTAATAAAACGATCTAAAAATTCATACATCGCCCTACCACGAAGGGTCACCATAACACCAATAGGATAGCCTTGCCGAATCTTGAATCCTGCAATTGCCTTACGCGCCTTGGTGACAACAGGTTTTTGCCCAGCAATTTTTGTTAAGTCACCTACAGCGTGCTCAATAATTTTTTTATCCCCAACAGCCTCACCTAAACCCATGTTCAAAGTGATTTTTGTAAAACGAGGAACTTCCATAACAGACTTATAACCAAATTCTTGCATCAAATCGGAAATAACTCTGTCTTTATATATTTTTTGAAGACGGGTCATCATAATTTATCTCTCTGACAATAAATCAAACAGCTAATTGAGAGCCGGTAGTTTTAAGTACACGCACTTTAACGCCGCCATCAGTTTTAATAAAAACTCTCGAAGGCTTGCCATCATCACCGACAAGCGCAACATTAGATATATGAATGGGCATCACTTTATCAACCACCCCCCCCTGAACACCTAAAGCGGGATTGGGACGAGTATGCTTTTTAACTAGATTTATACCTGCCACAAAAACCTTATCTAAGGCAACCTCAGTCACAATACCTGACTTACCTTTGTCTTTTCCCGTAACAATAATGACATTGTCACCTTTACGAATCTTATTCATAACAACTCCTCTACAGTACTTCAGGCGCGAGAGAAACGATCTTCATAAATTTCTCCGTGCGCAACTCACGCGTCACAGGCCCAAAAATACGAGTCCCTATTGGCTCAAGCTTGGCATTCAAAAGAACCGCGGCATTACCATCGAACTTAACCAAAGAGCCATCAGGACGACGGACACCTTTAGCAGTACGAACAACAACTGCGTTATAAATATCACCTTTTTTTACGCGTCCGCGTGGAGATGCGCTTTTTATCGTTACTTTAATAAGGTCGCCAATACCAGCGTAACGCCGCCGTGAGCCGCCCAAAACTTTGATGCACAAAACCTCACGAGCGCCTGTATTATCGGCAACCTCAAGTCTGCTTTCTGACTGAATCATTTTATCCTCATCCCAACTTAACCAAATCGTTTATTGGTCAGTTTTGGTGCCGCTTGGGCTTTAACTATATGAACCTGGTTTTTGTTTTGGCTTATTTCTAAAACAACGCTATTAGTTAGCCAAAAAGAGGACGGACTGTAACACTCCTTTGGCTTAGCTACAAGTGTTATATCGCTCTAACAGAATCCAGCAAACGTGAAACAATCCAAACCTTAGTCCGCGAAATAGGTCGAACTTCCTGTATCTCTACAGAATCGCCCTCAACATACTCATTACGCTCATCATGAGCGTGGTATTTCCTTGAGCGGACCACGTACTTCCCATATAGCGGGTGCTTAACACGACGCTCAACCAACACGGTCACCGTTTTGTCCATCTTATTACTTACCACACGCCCGGATAGGACACGACTCGCTTTGCTTGGGACATCCGTCATATTAGTTCGCCTTCTCGTTCACCACGGTCAGGACTCTCGCTATATCCCGACGCACCAATTTTAATTGACTTGTATTCTGCAATTGTTGAGTTGCTTTTTGCATACGCAAATTAAACTGTGCCTTCAACAAATTACTTAACTCTTTATTTAAGTCGACCAAATTCTTACCACGTATCTCAGAAGCTTTCATTTCTTCCCCCTCATACACCAATTTGTCGAACGACAAAAACAGTGGCAATCGGAAGCTTGGCAGCAGCCAAGCGAAATGCTTCGCGCGCCAACACTTCATCAACCCCATCCATCTCATACAGCATTTTACCCGGCTGTATTTCAGCAACATAATATTCCGGATTACCTTTACCATTACCCATGCGGACTTCCGCAGGCTTACGAGAAATTGGCTTATCTGGAAAAATACGTATCCACGTTTGACCACCACGCTTAATATGACGTGTCATGGCTCGGCGAGCAGCCTCAATCTGGCGAGCCGTAAGACGGCCACGTCCCACGGCTTTTAAGCCAAAAGTACCAAAAGACACGGCGTTACCCCGAGTCGCTAAACCCGTATTACGACCCTTTTGTTCTTTGCGATACTTTCTACGCTTAGGTTGCAACATTTTTATTCTCCGGCATTAGTATTTTCATCAGCCAACTTACCGCCAGTTTTGCGTACCCGCTTTAACACAGGCCTACCAGCATCCTCAGTAAGCGCTGCCCCAAGAGGAGCTCCAGGCAACGGTTTAGCACTTGCATCGCTACGCGACTGACGCGCAACAGGCTTTCCGTCACGACGACGACCACGCTTATCATCTGGATTTTCATCTGCCACCAGCGCTGGCTCAGTTGCTCTGCCATCACCACGGTAAACCCAAACTTTAACGCCAATAATTCCGTATGTCGTCTCAGCCTCAGAGGTAGCATAATCAATATCAGCACGCAACGTATGCAAGGGTACACGCCCCTCCCTGTACCACTCAGTACGCGCAATTTCAATCCCGTTTAGACGACCAGAGCTCATAATCTTGATACCCTGCGCACCTAAGCGCATGGCAGATTGCATCGCCCGCTTCATCGCGCGACGAAACATAATGCGCTTTTCCAATTGCTTAGTAATCGAATCGGAAATAAGTTGTGCATCTAACTCAGGTTTACGAATTTCTTCGATATTGAGATGGACAGGAACGCCCATCATTCCCTGAAGTTGTGCTTTCAACAGCTCTATGTCTTCGCCTTTTTTGCCAATAACCACACCAGGACGTGAACTGTATATCGTGATTCGTGCATTTTTCGCTGGACGCTCAATCAAAACACGCCCAACAGAAGCATTTTTTAAACGCCGCTTAAGAAAAGTGCGTACCTCTATGTCTTCTTGCAACATTGAAGCAAACCGAGAACCCCCAGCGTACCAGCGGGATGCCCAGTTACGACTCACGGCCAACCTAAATCCAGTCGGATGTATTTTTTGCCCCATCGTAACTCCTTAATTCCCAAGCGTCACAGTAATGTGACAAGTTTGTTTCTCTATTTTATTGCCACGACCCTTTGCTCGTGCCGTAAAACGCTTAAGAGAAGCCGCTTTATCAACGTAAATCGAACAAATTTTGAGCGCATCAACATCTAACCCTGCATTGTGCTCAGCATTGGCAATGGCGGACTCAACGGTTTTTTTAACAATAACAGCCGCTTTTTTAGGGCTAAAAGTTAAAACATTAAGCGCGCGAGAAACCGACAAACCACGAATCTGGTCCACAACTAACCTAGCTTTTTGCGCAGAAACATGGGCACCACGATGAATCGCTTTAACTTCCATCTCTAACCCCTACCTTTTCGCTTTTTTATCTGCCGCATGCCCTTTGAACGTGCGGGTAAGCGCAAATTCCCCTAGCTTATGACCAACCATATTCTCCGAAACATAGACGGGAACATGTTGACGGCCATTATGCACAGCAACCGTCAAGCCGATAAATTCCGGCAGAATGGTTGAACGACGGGACCAAGTCTTAATAGGCTTTTTATCCTTCCCAGCAACAGCTGCCTCCACCTTACGGAGCAAGCAAGCATCGCAGAACGGGCCTTTTTTTGCGGAACGTGTCATTTTTCAATCCTACTTATTTAGCGCTTATGCCGGCGCTGGACAATCATGCTAGTCGTGCGCTTATTACGGCGAGTGCGGTACCCTTTAGTTGGGGTACCCCATGGAGAAACCGGAGCACGTGCCTCACCTGTACGGCCCTCACCCCCACCATGCGGATGGTCAACAGGGTTCATTGCAACACCCCGAACGGTTGGGCGGATCCCGCGCCAGCGGTTAGCACCTGCCTTACCAATTTGCCGCAAGCCATGCTCTTCGTTACCAACCTCACCAATAGTAGCGCGACACTCTACATGAACGCGACGCACTTCCCCGGAACGAAGTCGAACCTGAGCATACACACCTTCGCGAGCCAGCAAAACTGCCGAAGCGCCTGCAGAACGCGCTATCTGCGCGCCTTTTCCTGGAAGCATCTCAACACAATGAATAGTGCTACCGACAGGTATATTGCGAATTGGCAAATTATTACCATTCTTAATCGGCGCCTCAGAACCACTGACAAGCTGCTGCCCAACAGTCAAACCTTTAGGGGCAATAATATAACGTCGCTCACCATCCGAAAAACAAAGCAAAGCAATATTGGCGCTCCGATTGGGATCATACTCAAGGTGCTCGACCTTAGCAGGAATACCATCCTTATCATTACGATTAAAATCTACAACACGATAATGATGTTTGTGCCCACCACCCCGATGACGGGTAGTGATATGCCCATTATTATTACGCCCAGCATTTTGAATTTGCGGCTCCAGCAAAGGAGCGTAAGGTGCACCCTTATGCAACAGGTTATTAACCACCTTGACCATTGAGCGACGACCAGGGGAAGTCGGCTTAGTCTTAACAAGAGCCATTTACTTAACTCCCACTTCAAAATTAATTTCTTGCCCCGGCATCAAAGCAACATACGCTCTTTTTGCATGATCTCGACGCCCCATAAAACGGCCAAAACGTTTTTGCTTACCTTTGCGGTTCATCACTGTTACCGAGCGAACCTCAACCTTAAACAACATTTCAACTGCAGCTTTAATTTCAGCTTTATCGGCATCGCGAAGCACGTCAAAAACCACTTGCCCACATTTCTCAGCCAACATTGTTGCTTTCTCTGAAACAACCGGAGCCAATAAAACTTTTAACAAACGGTGTTCATCATTTTTTACCAGTTGCGTCATTTCAGCATCTCCTCAATCCGAGCAATCGCGGCTCTGGTCACCAAGACTTTTTCATAGCGAACCAAAGAAACAGGATCTGCATGTGGAGACTCAACAACCGACACATGAGGCAGATTACGCGCAGCCAAAAATAAACTTTCATCAACCTGATCAACGATCAACAAAACCGAACTAACACCCATCGACTTAAACTTATCAGCCAATAGCTTTGTCTTCGGCGCAGCCATAGAAAAATCAGCCACCAAATTTAATCTGCCTTCACGAACCAAAGCGGAGTAAATAGAGCACATTCCAGCACGGAACATCTTACGGTTTAGTTTTTGAGAAAAATTCTCATCGGGCGAATTAGGGAAAATACGACCACCGCCACGCCACAGAGGAGAAGAGCTCATACCCGCACGCGCACGGCCTGTACCCTTTTGCCGCCAAGGCTTTTTAGTTGTATGACGAACTTCTTCTCGATCTTTTTGCTTGCGATTCCCACCGCGCGCATTTGCTTGATAAGCAACAACCAATTGATGAACCAATGCTTCGTTATAAGCCCGGCCAAATACTTCAGGTGAAGCATCCACACCAAACTCAAGCGAACCAGCATCATTAAGAAGACTAATTTGCACGTGCGCCTCCCGCTTCTTTCTTAGCAGCTACTTTAACTGCGGGCAAAACAATGACACGCCCACCGGTAGCACCAGGGATACCACCCTTGACCAAAAGTAAACCACGAGCAACATCAACTCGAGCAATCTCGAGATTTTGCACGGTACAAGTCACATCACCCATATGACCCGTCATACGTTTACCAGGAAAAACCCTACCAGGATCTTGAGCCATCCCTATTGAACCGGGGACATTGTGAGAACGAGAGTTCCCATGAGAAGCACGACCAGAAGCAAAATTGTATCGCTTTATCGTACCAGCATAGCCTTTACCGATAGAAACGCCACGGACATCAACCTTTTGCCCAACAGAAAATATATCGACACCAATCGAAGAGCCTACCTGAAAGTCAGCCAACTCCAATGGGGCCACACGAAATTCTTTCAGCACTTCCCCAGCCTCTACGCCTGCTTTTGCCAAATGACCGGAGATTGCTTTATTGACGCGAGACGCGCGTCTATGCCCAAAGGCGACCTGAATCGCACTATAGCCATCAGTAACATCTGTCTTAATTTGCACAATACGATTGGCATTGACCTCTATTACGGTGACAGGAACAGAAACCCCATCATCCATAAAGATCCTTGTCATACCAACCTTGCGCCCAACAAGGCCTCGACTCATTTTTTTCTCCACTCCTAGCT
>JADYYQ010000137.1 GCA_020853585.1 Ottowia sp. | reverse complement strand
TCTATAACCGGCAGCGGAGACATTCAAGATTAGGTTACTTGTCTCCCGCTGCATTTACTAAAAAATTTCATGCAGCTTAAGTAGTTTTTTGAAATGCGAGTGTCCGTTATTGACAGTACACCTCATATCTCCTCTCTCTGATCATTTTCAATCACCTGATATACATTTTAGATAATGGTCACAAGCCTTCGCTAAGCCAGATAAAAATAGAGCAGCGTATTTTGGAATTATTTTTTTAGGCCTCGTGGATTCACGATAGGTGAAGGACGTTATCTACATTGCTTCAAGGAAAAAAGCAGATGGTTACGACAACTACCGATAACAGCGTGCAGATTACCAATCAGTTAAATATTGCTATTACCGTATACGACACGACGTCTACCGACGCACCCACTAATCCTCCTAGTACGAATCAAGCTGACTATTACCCGGTCTATACAAAAATTGCGACTGTTGCCGCTAACAGTACACAACAAGTGGCCGTGAGTGAAACGCTCGCACGACTTGTACTTACTCGTGCAGATACGGATTTTCCTATTTGTGTGTACGTTCCGCCGATTATGGGTGGCGGAACAATACAAATTGCTACGCAAGATTTAACGGCATGCCAAACCGCATGGTCTTTTTACCAAACGTATGTTAGCCAACCTTATGCGCCGGTTTCTTTGCAGTTTACTGAGTTGTTATTGGATAACCCGAATGTGTTAACGCTGAACGATCAAATTAGTAGTTTCCTCGCGCAGAATGGGTATCCGGGTTGTGATTACACACACTTTTCGATTGTTTCTTATTGGGCAACTAATTCCCTACAAGCCTGCCCCGGTACTTACTATTGTTATGAACCCGATAACAATACCGCGGGCTTTGTTATGCCCACTGTCCAAACGGGGCAAATTGTGATTGCCAATGGCAATGCAAATTTCACGCCCGCAGATGGATCAGGTATTGCATTGACTTTTGTTAATAGCATTCTGAGTTCTAATGGGGCAACGAGCGCCAGCGGATTATCACTGACCGGCGTGTTACGTAGTCTAAGTTGGGAAGGTAAGCCGACACAACAAGCAATGTGTTTTAGCGGTAAATATAACGGCACTGATTTTATTGCGCAGCCTTATCAAAACCCGAGCCTGCCTTGGTGGGCGGCAGCTTACGATATGGCCTTTGCCACTTTCTTATGTGTGCAAATTGCGATGACCTTGGATATGGCTGTGCATGTGTTATCAGGTATCAGTAATGGAGTGCAGTATTTAGCGAGCAAGATGAGTGATTTTGTTTCTTCGGTGCGTAGCAAATTTGAAGGGATAGGTGAAGATGCAGATCCGGTTGCATCGATGGGGGACCCCGTTGATCCCATCAATGTCGATGTAGATGTCGATGTGGATGTTGATGTCGATACCGATACTGATACCGATGAAGATACTGATGTGGATGTCGATATCGATGTGGATATTGATGTCGATGATGATGTGTTTGCGGTGATTGATGTGGATGTCGATGTGGATGTCGATGTGGATGTGGATAATGTTGTCGATACCGTTGATGTGACCGATGTCGATACCGATGTCGATATTGATACCGATGTCAATGTGGAGTCGGGTACGATTACTGCGTTACTCAGTAAAGTCGGTAGCTGGATTATGACAAAAGGCTTCCCAGCCCTTGTGCAAAATCTTGCGATTATGGCTGCATTTCAAGGCGCCCAAACGCTGCTCAATGTATGGAAAGGCTCTGCCCAGCAAGCGCTGGATAATCTCTCTCCACAGCAAACAACAGGCTTAGGTATGCTGGTCAACTACATGCTCAATACCAATAACACGGCCCAAGTACGCTGGAATACTTTTGCCGATTGGGCACAACAGACCAACCCTGATACATCGAGTCAAGAGACAACCTTAGTGTCGATATTGATGACCAAAAATGATGCCGCTGATCAAGCGATGTCAGCATGGCGTTGGTCGACAGATGATGAGAGCGCTGCGGTACAAACGATGAGCAAAACAAGCAGTGCGTATCTTGCTTATCAGGCTTTGGCGACCTACACCTATAAAGGTCAAGCGCTTCCCATTAAAGTCGCGTGTAGTGTTGCCATGAAATATTGTGGCTCTTCATCTACACCTTCAAGCCAAGTATCTTCTGCCAAAACCCTTAGCACCGTCTAAAAAAGGCGCTCTATGCTTAACTCTACTATTCAACAAAAAAAGATCGATTTGCGTGCCGATAGCGAAACCGCTTGGCATACTTTAGCGCAAGCGATTGCAGAAAGTGCTGACAAAATTAGCGAGTCTTCCCCTGTTACTCCTTTATCTGCTGAAGAAGTCGGTGAGCTGACGATTATTGGTTCAGGTATTGAGACGGTTGGTTTTAGTCTGGGTGATGAGGCATTAATTCGCGCTGCGGATGCAGTGTTTTATTGCGTTGCAGATCCGGCCACGGTGATATGGATTAAAGATATTCGTCCAGATGCGTATGATTTATATGTTTTATACGATGACCATAAAGTACGCTATACCACCTATATGCAAATGTCGGAGGCGATGCTCTATCACGTTCGCCAAGGAAAAAAAGTAGTTGCGATTTATTATGGACATCCGGGGGTATTTGTTTTATCAACGCATCGTTCTATTCAAATAGCGCGTCGCGAAGGTCATCTTGCCACAATGCGCGCGGGTGTGTGTGCACTTGATTGTTTATGCGCTGATCTGGGTGTCGACCCTTGTCATCCGGGTCTGCAAACGCATGAAGCGACCGATATGTTGATCCGTCAACGTAAACCTGATACTGGTCTACACGTTGTATTGTGGCAAGTGGGGTTAATTGGCGAAATGGGTTTTCGGCGTAAAGGGTATATCAATAGTAATTTTTCGGTACTGATCGATTATCTGCAATCATTTTATGGCAAAGATTATCCGATCACACACTATGTTGCATCACGTTATCCGACTATACCGCCGTTAATCGAAACCTTACCGCTATCGGCATTACATGACCCTACGACACAACTTAAAGTAACGGGGATCTCTACTTTTTATTTGTCTCCGAAAGAGACGGTAGAAGCCGATCCTGTGATGTTGCAACGATTAGGTTTACTCAAAGCAGGCGAAACATTAAAACCCGCATCGGGTCCATTACGCGAAATTGGTCGCTATGGTCCGCGTGAGCGTAAAGCGTTTCAAGCATATGGAAAATTTAAAGTGCCGCGCGATTATCATTGGCAAGAAGATGTGGCTGCTAGTCGTTTTTTAATCCAATTACGTCAAGATTTAGCATTACAAGATTTATATCGACGTGATCCTATTAAAGCGGTATCTGCAGAGATATTTCCTGGTTTAAGTGCCCGTGAACAATCTTTGCTTGCCACACGCGATGCAGGGGCGATTCAAATTGCCGCCAAAGGCAGCGCTAAGCGCTCTGTTGAAAATCAACATTTTTTAAGGCATATATTAAGTCGTCGCCCTCTTGCGACGGGTTTATTGCAATGTGCTCGTCATGGCAAAACAAATAGCGATGCTTTGTCTGTATGGGCTAAGAGCAAAGGCTATCCACTTGATATTGACAATATGCGCAGTGATATTGATTTATTGCAACGCGAACAATTATTGCCTTGGAGTGGGGTGTACTTTAATCCTCAAAATCAGCAGATCATTACGCTCTTAGCGAGTCCTTCCGGTGTACGGAGCAGCGGTTTATTTATCGATGCTAAACAGATTAAAGGGTTTCGCTTTGGCCGCGGCGTATTGCAATGGGAGGCGAGGCGAGGGCGTTACACCCATGGTTTTTTACGTCTGGATGTGGATCGCAATGGACAACGCCGACTATTGGGCACGATTTGGTCAGATGCGATGGATAAAAGTAGTGCAAACGCGATGATTTGGCATGAAATTGATCCTATGCGACATCATCCTAGTCGATGTGTGGGTCATTATCGACAAGCATTGGTAGATAATCATCATGTTTTAAAACTCACTTGTGCCTATAACGCTGAGCAGGGCCGTCATCTGCAAGCGAGTTTGGATGACAAACGTTTACCCGGTCCTATTTCGTTTAATGGGCGTAGCTTGATTGTCGGTGAGCAACATTTTGAGTTGGCACTGGGCAATCTAAAGAGTACACAAGCCTGGCATGCGCACGCTGCAATAGCGGAAATTTTTGGTGGGCGTTACGCATTGCGTTTAGTTAAGGAAGCAGAACAACCCACTCTTCAGCTTGATATTAATACGCAAGGTATTTTTATTAATGGTAGCCAGGTAACGGTTTCTTTTCCTACGCCTCATCGCTTACATTGGCAGAATGGTCCCGAGCGGGCGCAGAGTGGTGAATTATATTTATTGCTTGATCCCATCACTTTATTACCAGAAGCATTTGGTACCGTGCATATGAGCGCAGATCATTGTGTATCTTGTCATGGAATGGTTATGGCCAGTGATCGTATGCTTGCCGAACGACCGATGCCCGAGTTTGATTTACCTCTTCCCGCGTGGCAAGCCTTGCTTACTTTATCGGCTAATGCCAGTCGGGGTGGCGGTCTGTTTTTATGGCACAAATGGGAGAAAGCACAATATGCTGCGCACATTATCACTACGCATTTGCGACATATGGTGCGTTGATATGAGTAGCTAGACATAGCTGCTTTAATGGGCTGTGGTGATTATTTTTTAACGCGCTTGACGAGAAATCGCGGTATGGATACATACATAACGCATACCGCGGTTTTTATAAAATGATATTTTTGATTTTCAATCAGCAGCGTGAATAAGCGCGCGACATCTATTTATTAAACGGTATGGGGTGATGAAAATGGCAGGAGAAGATCATTGCATATCTTACTGTGCGAACCCG
>JADYYQ010000136.1 GCA_020853585.1 Ottowia sp. | reverse complement strand
CCAATACAAGTTTGACCGCCTCGCCGCGATACTCTTTTGTGTAGCTTTCTTGCTTGCTCATCCTTGCTCCAATTTTAGGTAATATACCAAGTTGGAGTGTCCGAATTTGTCAGGCTACCTCAGTTGGCGCACCCTTTGTGACTCGTATTAAAGGCGATGCCACTTTACCTAATGGTTGGAAATTATCTGATCTGGGGGATTGTTTCTTAGGTGGTTCAGGGATTGCGATTTTAAGTGCGGAACGTGCCTATGTGATTTCTAACACTATTAGCTGTATTGCCGCGAATGGCGAAGTCTACGAAGCACCTGTCAAAGCCTATGGCTTAGACATCGATGGCATTCAAGGTGTTGCTGGAAAGGTTGTGAGTAAGCAAGGTGCGATTCTGTTTCAGGCACTGCTCACAGGATTGGCCGGGGGTTTAGGCGCGGCACTCAGTCCCACACCGATCCCAGCTTACAACTCCTCTGCCCAACCGGGTAGCACACAGGGGGCGCAATTTCCTGATCCTAATTTACTCGCACGTACAGCAATTGGCTCAGGGATTAATAACGCAACGAGTCAACTCTCACGTTTTTACCTGGAATTTGCCAGAGAGACTTTCCCTGTCATTGAGGTAGTCGCTGGGACACGTGTGACGTGGATTTTAAAAGAGTCGGTTGAATTTAAAAAAATCAAAAAGGCAGGTGGGTGATGATTAAAAAACAATTATTAGGCATCGCCCTCGTAAGCGGTGTTTTGTTACTACCCGGTTGCGCCAGTGTGATGAACCCCATTGGTGACGCGAAATTTGATTGCAACCGTAAGCAAGATGCAAAAAGTCCTTACTGCCGTTCTTTTAAATCGGTGGAAGCGTCGACGACTGGTGCAATTCCTCCTTCGCGCTTTGACAAGGAATTTAGGATGAGTGATATGGATCGTGCGATAGGCATTGCCCCGGATGAAGAGCAAGGAACTGTGCCTGAGAAAGACAATCGCAAATCATCCGACAAACCGATGTTATTGCCTCATCAAGTACGTCTTGAGCCGTCGCTAGTAGGTGCGCCTGTACGCGAAGCAGCGGTGATTCAACGAGTATGGATCAAACGCTTTGTGGATGGTCGTGATCTGCTGACAGAAAGCACGATTGTTTATAAAGAAATTCGCGGCACGCGCTGGGTGGGTTTTGATGGTTCTAAAAATAGGATGGCTGCACAAATAGAAACTTATCCACACAGAGTGGTTGAGAGCATGTCAGCTAATACGGGCATACCTCCAGAAACACAGACCCCTACCTCCACGGAATTTAGTCAACCCGGCACACAGGCCGCGTTTTCTGAAGCGGCTAATGATCCCGCCGAAAGTGGACAGTCAACCTCGATGCCTCAATAAGGAGCTTTTATGAAATCAACCCCATCTTTACCTGCTTTGACATTGCCACGTATGAATCAAACTGTCATGACAGCACTGATGTTAATTCTTTGCAGTGTCTTTTTGTTGTCTACTATGGCGGCCTTAAATGGCGGGACAGCGTTGACGGCAAGTGTATGGGATCCACTTAAGACCTGGTTGTCAGGGATGTTGGCGAGTACCTGGGTCATCGTGATTGTTTTGGTGGTATTACTTGCCTGTCTTTGGCAACTCATGCATGGTCGTGGATATGGCATGTTGTCCGTTGTTTTGGGGATACTAGCGGTGGCACTGATTGGCCCAGGTTTAGTGACGACGATTGCAACAGCTACGGGTGAAGTAGCGTCAATAACGGCTCCCCATGCTGTGATGAAAGCGCGCTAGAGGAATCCATCGTGAACCTAAAAACCCCCAGCGTAAAGACACAGTACGCATCCGATCTGATTCATATCGACACCTATATTGCTAACCATCATTTGGTGGTCAGTAAAGCCAAGCAAGATAAAACCTATATCGGTCGTGCCTATGCCATGTCTCCTTTGCTTGGGGGTGGCGGTGAATTTTCTGATGTGGTGTTAAATTTATTTAAATCGGTACCAGACGATTCTTTGATTCAATTTAATCTGATTTGTGAGCCAGATCATGACGCTGCTGATAATTTTGCGAGAGGCAAAATCCACGGTAGCGTCATGGTCAGACAGTTGATTGATCAGCAGTGCGATTTGTTGCGTGATGCAACAGAAGTAGGCTGGCAGCCGGATGTCCCTTTACTCAATCGCCGTACCTTACTGATGAGCTTGGCGATTCCTATCCGTCAAGTCGATGCAGAAACGATTGAAGATGCCACGGTATTACAAGAAGACTTTTTAAGTAATATTAGAAACTGTGGTTTCTACGATGTACGCGCATTGTCAGCAAGTGAGTTATTGGGTTATTACGCCCAGTTTGTCGATGTCTTTAAGCCAGCAACCCCTGTTGTGCTTGATGAACTGATTGAGTTAAAGCATCAAGTATTTGGCCCAGATCAAACCATTGCCTTTACTGACCCAAAAGTTGGGGTGTTTAATGAGGATACCTACTGTGCTGTGGTCGCAGTAAAAGCTTTTCCAGAAATTGGGTTTCATGGATTAATGAATTTGGTGACCGGTGCGCCCTTTAATAAAGGGCCTACCAAAGAAGGGGGTGGCCAGCGCATTTTGACCCCATTTATCTACAACACCACGATTCGGGTAGGTCAGCAGCGTAAAGAAATGGAGCGTGTGCAGCGTGCCATCAAGTCGCGCTCAGCGACGAAAACCTTACCTTTCAAGTTAGGCAATGAAGACCCCACTGCGAAACTCGATGATCTGAAGTACATAGAGAAACAATGCGCCAATGATGGCGAAAAATTTGTCTACGTTTCCAGTACAGCGTTTGTCTTTGCAAAAACGCGCGCACAAGCGCTAGAGACCAGTGCGGTGCTGACCAGCACACTGAATAAATTGTATTTTGATGCACGCCAGGTACGCCATGATGGGGTGGTGCGTTGGGCACAATCGCTCCCATTAAATTTTGCTCCCGGTATTGCCAACAAATTAGCCTGCGAAGCGATTATGCCTTTGTCCGCAGCGGGCTGTTTAGCGCCGGTATATGGTGATAATCGCGGCAATGCAAAACTCAATAGCGAGAATACGGGTGCGGCATTTATCACCCGACGTGGCACGCCCCATCTTTTCGATCCATTTCATTCCAATAGCAACTACAACGGTACATTGGTTGCGACCATGGGGGGCGGCAAATCATTTGTTTTGCAATACCTGATCAACTGCGCGTTAGCAGAAGGCACCAACGTTTTTTTGCTCGATAACGGTAGAAGCGTTAAAAAATATTGTAATGCGGTAGGCGGAGAATTTAATGAGTTTTCGCTCAGTGAAGGCTATCGGCCATCTTTAAATCCTTTTACGGGTCTTAGCGACGAGGAGTTTAATCAAGAACAGGAGAGTATTACTGAGTTGCTGTTGTTGATGGCTTTTCATAATGAGCCTGTTCAGCCTGGCGCACGTATTGCCATGAGTGAGGCCGTGCGCGCAGCGCATGGATGCAATGGCGCAGATACAGAGATTCGAGATGTGGTGGATGCCTTGATACAAACGAGTGATCAAGGAATGGATAAGACGGAGCGCAATGAAGTCGAAATGGCAGCGACGAATTTAATCCCCCGTCTGGAAGCCTTCCTTCGCTCTCCATCACGCGGCACATTTTTTAATGGTCTGGGCACGATCAATACCAACAGCCAGTTCACCGTATTTGAAATGGGTGGATTAAATGGGGACCTGCATTTGTATAAATGCGTGATGTTTTTTGTTCTTAATATGTTGATGACAAGAATCAAAAATATCAAAGGCCGTAAGCTCATCTTTGTTGATGAAGCGCACGATGTTTTTCAAGATGCTGAAGCAGCTAAGGCGCTACAAGGTATTTATTTAAAGGGGCGTAAAGATGCCGTAGGTGTTTTCGTGATTGTTCAGTCTTTGATCAAGTTGGCTACCTCATCGGCAGGAAAGGTAATTTTAAATACATCCCAATGGAAACTCATTCTGTCTCAAAAGGACGAGGAAATTGATGACCTGTTTGCGCAATCATTATTGACCAAGCATGCGCAAGATGCTTATTTTAAAAATTTGATTAAATCGATTGAAACTCAGAAGGGGGTGTTTTCTGAAATCCTGATTGAGTGCGAACAATATTACGAGGCGGTACGCCTCTATGTCGATAAATTTACCTCAACGCTATTTAGTTCAGAAGGCGATGCACGGGATGAAGTATTCGATCTAATGGCGGCGGGCATGAGCGCTGTTGATGCTGTGCACCACATTATGGGCAACAAGAAAAAGGGGCGCATCGATTTTTTACGCCTGGCCTTACAGCATGTTTTTGATGATGACGACAAGTTAACTGCTGCTGAAGTCATCAATGATGTGCACGAGGTACTTCAATGAAAAAAATGCTCTTGGCGGGAAATCTGCCCTATTGTGCCGTTGGCATTTTGCTTGTCGGTGCGTTTTATTTAGGCCATCTGTTATCGGCACCGCCCGCGCGTATTGCTGTTGCAGAAAAGGGGGCGGTTGTTCTCGAAGCTGTTTTAGCCCGTGCAGGGGAGAGCCAAGAAACCCTTGAAAAGGAAATTAGTCAGCCGATAGTTGCGCTATTGAATCACTACGCCGCGATGGGTTTTGTGGTGATGGATATCAGCAAAGATGACGCGGGCAATATGACTGTTGCTGCGCTACCCAAAGAGGTTGTAGACATTACACCGCTATTACGGGAAGCCATCAAAAAATCTGCATCGCAGGCGCAAGTAAAGCCATGACAGAAAAAACACATCAATCTCAACAGAGAGCCATGTGGTTGTGTCTGTTTGCAGCCCTCATGCTGGCATTTTTCTATTGGGTTAAGCCACCGATTTCGATTGCCTATGATCCCAATGATGAACAGTGCCTACCTGATGTACGTCTTGCATTATTGGTTCACGGCGCTGCGTCATCGATTCAGCGGGGTGACGATGTATTTTGGAAACCAACGGGGGCATTGCATTACATCAAACAAGCATTTGTCTTAAAGCGCGTGGCCGGTATTCCCGGAGATCACGTCCAAATCGAAGAGGGGGTGGTGAAGATCAACGATGCCATCGTAGTGAGCGGTTTTCCTTTACTTGATCTTAAAAAAACACAGGTGAGTGCTTTTGCGCGTGATGAAATCATCCCGCCAGGATATGTTTTTATGATTGGCACCCATCCCCGTTCTAATGACTCACGCTATTGGGGTTATCTCAAGACCCAAGATATTGTGGGCCGTGGCTATAAAATTTTCTGAGGGACACATGAAAATTTTCGCTGCCCATTCCTTTGCTAACTATTTAATTGCCAGTACGCTGTTTTTGTCTTGGGGGGCGCAAGGCGCACAAGATGACGTAAATAACAGCCCTGTTATGAAATTGGAGGAAGGGTATGGCGATGCTTTCTTAAATTACCAGCCCTATGTTGTGCAAGGTAAGAAACAAAAGTCTCTACCTACGCCCACAATCCAAGCAACGCCGTTGGCGACTAAAAAACCAGAGAAACAAAAAGCAGATGTCGCGTGGTTACGTAAGAACATGCCGGTGTTGCATGCGCGTTTTATTGACAACCCAAGCAAAGAAAACGCAGCGGCTCATCTCTATGTACAGCGTGTGGCTTTAGATAAAGCACAGCGCGCTCAAGAAACGCTTACCCAAGTCATCAACGAAGACCCCCTCCTTAATGAAAACAACCGCGTACCTTATGCCTCAATGGGTTCGCAATCGGTACGCAATGCTGACTACTTAGCGCAACAGCAAGCCGTTAGAGAGATGAGTGAGCAGGGCGGTATGGTGTTATTTGTTGATAGCGCTTGCCGATTTTGTACGATGCAGATCCCCATCGTGACGACACTTAAAAACAATTATGGCATCGAGGCATTGGTGGTTAGTATTGATGGCAAAACCCCACGAGGCTATACAGGGCAGCTCGTTACGGACAACGGTCTTTTTAAAAAACTCGGTCTAAAGCTTACTCCCTCACTGGTCTATGTGCCGCGCCCACGCGGCTATACCGGTGCGGTTGACCCAAACCAATATCTGATCGTATCTCAAGGTTTTTATGCGGCTGATGAGTTAGTGAAGATGCTGGCGTTTGCAGGTCATGGCACCAAACTATTAAGTAAAGAAACGGTGCGCGATTTGGACGTATGGACACAGGGAATAGCTGCCACAGCAGATTTGCGCAGCCTCGAATTGGATGTCAACGATCCTGCATCGATTAAAAAAACATTGCAACCCCTTCTTTTAAAACAGTATCGCTAAGAGGCCGCTATGCGTCTAAAACATCTCCTTTTTTGCTTACTCTGTACACCCTTATTTGTGGAGGCTGGGGTACTCGGTGATCTTAACCAAATGTTTATGAGCAATGTTTCGCAGAGCGGTGAAATCCATACAAAGGATAGGGTCGGGGTATTTGGTGGCAGTATTTCCATGCGTGCACCCGTGCGAGCAGTAACGGTGGTCGCTTTTGATCCGCCACGTTTGAATGCAGGTTGTGGCGGTGTTGATTTGTATGGCGGCTCATTTAGCATGATTAACAGTCAGCAAATCGTTCAGATTTTTAGGCAAGTAGCCGCTAATTCTGCTGGTCTAGCTTTCAAGGCGGCGATTAAGGCAATCTCTCCTAGTCTTGATGCGTTGATGACCGAGTTTCAAGCGCTGTTACAAAACATGAATAACTTAGCGAAAAATTCATGTCAGCTCGCGCATCTTGTCATTGATCCCGCAGAGAAAGCAATTTCCAATGCCTTGCAAGGCGATGGGAATGTGGGTGCCACCAATAAAGGCATGTTTAGTGATTCGATGGCTTCCCTCACAGGGTATTTGGCAAACGCCAATAGCTATTTTAAAAAGCAAGGTGAAGCCAATCCAAAATCTGGCAATCAGGTGGTTAAAGCAATTACCGCTTCGGGGGCATCCAATATTTTAGGCTTGGCGGGATTAAAAAACTTTGATGGCTCAGACGATGATGCGAGTGATCCTAATACGCTTAACAACAAACTCCTCATTTCTTTTTTAGGTTATGAGATTTTTGGTGTGCCATGCGATTCTTCCAATGAAGCCGACCAAAAAGATACCTCACCTGATGTGAGTAACCATACTTTGACGCGCATTAGCTGTAAGGGATCAGCCACATTAAAGCTCGATGATATGGTCAAAGGGGGCGGCACAGGCTCTATCCGTCCCGCGATTCCACTGACCTTATACAAATGTGTGAATCCATCTGGGGCAGGGATGGGCAATGGGGGTTTTGATCCCCAGGTGTGTACGCATATGAAAAAAGAAAATTTCACCTACTACGGTATTCAAGGGTGGGTGAATCAAATGCTCTATGGCGCAGCGACCTCAGACACCATTACCCCTGATTCAATCGTTGGGAAAATCAATGGTGGGGGCACGGTGACTTTAAGCCCAGCACAAGTCCAGTTTATGAAAAACGCCGGTATTCCGCTCATTAGTTTGCTCTCTAAAACATCTAATACATCGACGCGTATTGCCATTGCCCAACGTTTGGGCACTTATCTGTCCGATTGCATTACGGCGCGTTTAGGCGAAGGTCTATATAAAGCGGCCAATGGCATTCAATACAACAACCACTATGTGTTGAGCGAAGACATCAAAAAAAATATCGAAACGCTTCGTGTTGATTACATGGATATGCAAAAGGCATGTATCAAAGACGCAACCATTTTACGTATTGCACAAGAACTGAATGCCAGTGCAACGTTAAACGGCAATACTAAGTAAGGTCACGCGATGCACACTTTAACCATTTATACCGTCAATGCTGATGTGACCTTATTGTCTGCCATCTTGAATGGTGTGGCGATGATATGCAAACAACATGCCATGATTTGGAGCTTCGCCTTGCTTGTGTCGCTGTGGAAAATTGTCTCAGCACTGACAAGTACTGCGCTCACAGCATCATCAGGGGGCGCGGCAGGTGCTGTATTGGCCAAAGGCTCAACCAATATGGTCATGCCTTTGATCTTCGCTTTTTTACTGACCAGCACAGGGCTGCAATCCACGATACAAGTACAAAGCACGATCAATGGCAGGGTGACAAGTGTGGATAACGTGCCATTTGTTATTAGTGCTATCCCTGCGGCAGCTAGCCTGATGGCGCAAGAGGTAGGGGGCGTAGTGGAGACAGCATTCCAATCGGTGGGAACGGATTATCCGTCTATCTCCGCATCAGGTAATGGTTTTATTAATCCACTTAAAGTACTTCTGACTTCGCGTACAGCCGTGCTGCGATTGGGGGGTATTGATTCAGAGGTGCGCACGGTATTGTCTACTTGCCTAGGGTCTGACTCGGGCGTTGATTATGGTGCAGTCACGGCTAAAGTGATGAATGCGGGAAACACGGGGGCTACGGCTGCTCAAACAATAGAAATTGCCGGGACACACGGTACAGCACTCGGTGCCTTGCTCTATCAAGCAGCACAAAACAAAGTGGGCCTTGTGCCGGAGATTGTGGTCGATAGCCAAACCATTTTATCGTGTGCTGATGCAGCACAAGTGGTGGCGGACAATATTACGTCAGCATTAAATTCAAAAGAATTTACGCGTGTCGTACAAGGTGCGGTGAATGGCATGGATCAACCCATTGCCGGTGCTGACTACAGCTTGGCAACGTTAACGCAGCAATACACAGCGATGCGCACAGCCAACACCACGATGAGCGCCTTAGCGGGGGGCGCTATGCAAGCGAATGCAGAAGTGCTAAATCTCTTGTTTGCTGAATTAACGGCTAACGCATTGAATTGTCTTAAAGCCGATGCATCGAACAAAACGACTTGCCAAGCGGCGGCGATTCAAGCAAATGAAATAGAACGTAATAATATTCATCGCGCATCCAACGAAGTACCGATGCTGAAATATGCAGGAAGCTTTGCGAATTATATTTTGGCTTTGATCATTGGCCTGGGGCCAGTCATCGTCATGTTTATGATGTTTGCAGGCGTGGATGCGGGGAAGAATATTAAGACCGCCGTGCATATTATGGTCTGGCCGCTATTAGTAATGAATGTGGGCGCTGAATTGATAAATGGGATGATTCATATCTCAGTCGCTAATTTTTTAACCAGCATTACCCAAGGTGGCTATCTTTCGCAAGCGGTCGCAATAGAAGCGTATAAAGAACTCAGCCTTCAGGTTGGTACAGCATCACATATCATGGCAAGTCTGCCCGTCATCATGTCGATGATATTTGCGCTGGGTGGTTCGGCAGCGATGGTTTCTGTTGCTAACAATCTCAATCCAAAAGAAAAAAATACGGTCGATGCAGTTTCGCCGAGTGTGATGTCTGCGACACCGTTGATAAGCCAGGGCAGTATGGCGCAGCTCGCACATGGCAATGGCTGGTCTAATCTTAAACAGACGGGCGCATTACCTAGCGCTGCATCGAGCGCAACCCATGCAAGTTTAGCGAACGAAGCTTCATCAACACTTATCAATACTGTGCAAAAACAGAAAACGATTAGCGAGGGAGAACAAAATCTTGCTGCGTGGAAAAAAGCATTTGATGGCAGAGATTATTCTCATCTTGGTGTGGATCAGCGCACGGGTGACTCCGTGCGTTCGGCTTGGATGGAGAACCAAAAGGCGAATGCCCTTTGGACATCAGGAAACTCTGTCGGCGCAGACAAAACAAACCAAAATACAACTGGTGCAAGCGCACAGGTGGGGTTCAGTTCTGGCAGTGGTAAGGGATTATTAGGTTTTTCTGCGGGTGTTTCTGCGAAAACAGGAGCAAGTGCAACGGATAGCATGAAAGCGGGTACATCTACAGGCAAAACGCGTACCATCGATGAGTCAGCGTCTTTAGAAAAAGCGGTATCAACAGAGCTATCCAATGCCAAAATTAACAACAAAGGGTCTGATACCGCTAAGGCATTGAGTAAAACCCTAGATACACAACGTAGTTTCCAAAAAACACTGAGTAGTACAGAAAGTACGTCTGATGCTACATCGGAACTCATGAAAAATTCTTCAGGATTTGTGGCCTACCAAGCGGGTATGAAGCCAGAAGAGTTTGCCCATCAGAGCCAAGCGAATAGTAACTACCGCATGTTTCAAATTACCGACGGAGAAAAATTTGAATCGATGCCAGCAGCGCAGCCCCACCTACAAAAGGCCGCTAAAGCAATGCAAGATGGCTCAACAGATGGTATTGTCGGCAACAAAAATGCCCAACAAGCGATTCAGCGACATAGTGCTGCTGTGCGTCTTGCTCAAGATGAATCGGCCAAACCAGAAGACCGACAAAAAGCACTGGAATATTTAGTGCATGAAAGTGCTGCGATGACGGGACTGAATGTGAAAGCAGGCGACACCAGTATGCGTAAATTGAATATTGGCGATCCTACAGATAAGGTAGGGATCAATGCTGAAGCACTACAAAAACAGGTTGAAAAGCGTAACCCTGGTTCCAGTAATCAACCAAAATCTGCGGCACAAAGATCAGCTGTTTCTCGTCCAGCGAGACAGCCAGCAATAAATACGGCAGAGCAATTCAAAGATGAGATTACGCAGCGTTTTAGTAATGGGGTGAAAGAAGATGTTGCAGACGCGCAGAGACAGGCAGACAAAGCGAGGATAGGAAAAAATGCTGACGGCACATTGCTTCGTACAATG
>JADYYQ010000135.1 GCA_020853585.1 Ottowia sp. | reverse complement strand
TCGGTATCAATATTTTTTTGATGTTGAATCAACACTGCAGCAGACGCAGCTTGTAACGGTTCTCCTGGCGCAACCCGCTCAGGTAGAACAACGTGCACACGTGCGAACGAGACCCCTTGCATATGCGTTAATGTCGTCTCAAGCTCTTGGGAAAGTGCATAGATATAACGCGCGCGCTCTTCCAATGCCGTTGAAATCACACCTTCTTTATGAAAGGTCTCACCTAAAGTTGTCCGTGGGCTACGCGGCAATCCTTTCTTGCCCAACCAACGGACAGATTCAGAAATATCTTTTTCAGCAATCCACACGGCCACACCTCCCTTGCCCTGCTTTTTCTCAGCTTTTATTTTTTTGCTATCTAACTCAGCAATAAGCTGATTTGCTTCCAGCTCAGTTAAGTCGCGGTATAACTCAATACGCGCACCGCAACCCACTAAAAATATACAAACACTACACACTAAAGTGATCGACTTTTGCTTAAAAATTTCTTCACCCCAAGGACGTTAATTTATCCAGTGCCTGGATAGGTTGCCGCACCATTTTGGTCATCAAAGATGTGGTGAACATCGCATTTGCGACCTTAATGCTGTGCGCAACCATTTGCATAGGATCTGGATTTTTGGCAAGCTTGAGTGCATCGCGCTCAATCGCCTTATGCTCTAAAGAGATTTTTTGTACCGCACGTTCAATGCCAGGAAACGCTGACTGCGTTGTGCCTTCCGCTGCGGGCGCGCCACCTAAAGCTTGGCGCAACCAATTCGCATCAGCCGACAACTGCTGTGGCGTACGCTGACTGTGCAGCGCAGTGCTGGCCCCTATATTGTGTCCACCCATTTGGGACACGACAACTCCCGTCACGCCTGATATCGCCATGATTTCTCCCTGTTACCTATATTATTTTGGTGACTTCTGTCACATCATTATGTGTGTTTGGTGCATTGGCCCACGATCTAGTTCTGTCCACCAGAAAAAAAACCGTGTCACATTAAAAACTCACCCAACGCCTTATCAACAAGATAGAAAAGCGCACGTCTTTTTTTGAGAAGACGATAAAAATAGAATTCGCCGAGTAAGGTACGTAAAGAGAAAAGCCCTAGCTATCCTGACAAGACAAGCGAATCCTCCCCTGTCACAGCAGCACCCTTGACTGATGAAAAAAATAATGAAAAACGAAATAGTTAATGAGGCATCGACGATAAGGATCAACGACAAGAGAGGTGAGTAAACCCTCTTAACGCACCAATCATAATGCGCGCAAAAATAGCGCAGCCAACACCATAGAAAAGTGCTCACTAGACCGCAATAAATCGCAAATATAAAAAAATAAGGGAAGGAAAAAAGAAGGTGTAGTAGGTTACACCCGGTACGTTAACGTCTTTTGCGTAATTGAGCGATAGCGGCAAGCTGTGCCGCCGCCACGGCAAACTCAGACTGAGCGCGCGCGAAATCAACATCACTGGAGCGATTCGCCATCGCTTCTTGAGCGGCACGTCGTGCTTCTTCAGCCTTTACTTCATCAAGATCATGCGCACGAATTGCTGTATCCGCTAATACCGTGACCTTATAGGGCTGTACTTCGAGAATACCGCCCGCGACAAATACAAATTCTTCTTCACCACTGCTTTTTTCAATACGCACAGCACCAGGCCGAATACGCGTGATTAAAGGAGCATGCCCAGGCAAAATACCCAACTCACCTGATTCTCCCGGTGCAACAATAAACGTTGCCTCACCGGAAAAAATCGCCTCTTCTGCGCTCACAACATCAACATGAATGACCGGCATATCTTTTCTCTTTGTTTTAATGTGTGGGAGCCGTGCCTACATCTGCCTACAAAAAACGCGCCTAGCGGCAATACTCATAGGCACTCAAGCAACGCACATCTCCCACATTCAACACACTTTGCAGCAAATCAAATTACAGTTTTTTTGCTTTCTCAAACGCTTCATCAATGGTACCAACCATATAAAAAGCCTGCTCTGGCAAGTGATCACACTCACCATTAACCAACATATTAAAGCCACGAATCGTTTCTTTAAGCGGTACATATTTACCAGGCGACCCGGTAAATACTTCTGCCACATGGAAGGGCTGAGATAAAAAGCGTTGAATTTTACGCGCACGCGACACCGCTAATTTATCTTCCGGCGACAACTCGTCCATACCCAAAATAGCAATAATGTCACGCAACTCTTTATAACGCTGCAAGGTCTGCTGTACGGCACGCGCCACGTTATAGTGCTCTTCCCCAACAGTTTGTGGATCCAGTTGGCGTGAGGTTGAATCCAGCGGATCAACAGCAGGATAAATACCCAAGGCAGCGATATCACGTGATAACACTACGGTCGAGTCTAAGTGCAAAAAGGTCGTCGCAGGTGAAGGATCGGTCAAATCATCAGCCGGCACATACACGGCTTGAATAGAGGTAATGGAGCCTGTCTTTGTCGATGTAATACGCTCTTGTAATTTACCCATCTCTTCAGCCAAAGTTGGCTGGTAACCCACAGCCGAAGGCATACGGCCTAGCAACGCAGAAACTTCTGTCCCTGCCAAAGTGTAACGATAAATATTATCTACAAAGAACAAAATATCACGGCCTTCATCACGAAAACGCTCAGCCATCGTGAGACCTGTTAGCGCAACACGCAAACGGTTACCTGGTGGCTCATTCATCTGACCAAAGACCATCGCTACTTTATCAAGCACGTTGGAGTCTTTCATTTCGTGATAGAAGTCATTACCTTCACGGGTACGTTCCCCCACCCCGGCAAACACAGACAATCCCGCATGTTGCTTCGCAATATTATTGATCAGCTCCATCATATTGACGGTCTTACCCACACCAGCACCACCAAATAGACCGACCTTACCGCCTTTAGCAAAGGGGCAAACCAGATCAATCACTTTAATCCCGGTTTCAAGTAAATCGACAGAGGGCGATAGGGTGTCAAATTTAGGCGCAGGTTGGTGAATCGCGCGTCGCTCATCCGTACCAATCGCACCCGCATCATCAATGGGACGACCCAGCACATCCATAATGCGGCCAAGCGTTGCCGGACCGACAGGCACGGAAATACCAGCACCCGTGCCTTTAACTTGCATACCCCGGCGCAGACCATCTGAAGAACCTAAGGCAATCGTACGTACCACGCCATCGCCCAGCAATTGTTGCACTTCAAAAGTCAAACCCGATTCTGCAAAACTCGCATCTTGACTCTCTTGCAACACCAATGCCTCATAAATTTTTGGTATGTGGGCACGTGGAAATTGAATGTCTACTACTGCGCCGATGCACTGCACGATGCTTCCCATACTCATGGTCGTATCCTTAAATAAACTAAATTTTTTGCGACTATCAAGAACCCAGATTGTCTAAATCTTAGACAGCTGCTGCACCACCTACGATTTCAGATAATTCTTTGGTAATAGCAGCCTGACGGGTCTTGTTATAAATCAATTGCAAATCACCAATGACACTCTTTGCGTTATCAGACGCTGCCTTCATGGCTACCATACGAGCAGACTGCTCAGAAGCCATATTCTCCGCAACTGCCTGATACACCAAGGCCTCTACATAACGCTCAAGCAATTCATTGACAACCGACTCTGCGTTGGGCTCATACAGATAATCCCACGCATAATCTTTTTTCTCAGCAGCACTTTGAGTCAATGTACCGTTTGGCAAAGGTAATAGTTGCTCAATAACGGGCTCTTGTCGCATGGTGTTAATAAAACGCGTAAATGCTAGATGGACAACATCAACTTCGCCACGGCTGTAAGCCTCAAGCTGCACTTTGATCGCACCCAGCAGAGTGGCCAAATGTGGTGAGTCACCTAATTGCGTTACTTGAGACACCACATTGACACCAATACGCGCTAAAAACTGTGCACCTTTTGTACCAATCGCACACGCTTGCGTAGAAATATTTTTTTCATCGAGCAAACGCAAATGATTTGTTACGGCACGCAGCACATTGGTATTTAACCCCCCACACAATCCTTTGTCAGTACTAATCACGATAATGCCCGCACGCTTCACTTCGCGTGGAACCACAAAAGGATGCTGATAGTCAGGATTAGACCCAGCCATATGTGCAGCAATATTGCGTACCTTATCCGCATAAGGACGTGCTTGCCGCATACGCTCTTGTGCTTTACGCATTTTTGAAGCCGCCACCATTTCCATGGCTTTGGTTATCTTCCGTGTGTTTTGAACACTTTTAATTTTTGTACGGATTTCTTTTGTACTGGCCATTATGTTCCCCGGTACATCTGTGCAAATAACGGCAACACGAAGACGACTGTCCTAAGGACGCAGTGCATCGTGGTCTTCGTGTGTTCTTCTCTCATACTAAGTATCGGATTAGAATCCTGCCGACTTTTTAAATGCTTCCATTGCAGCACGTAGAGCTGCATCATCTTCTTTACTCAAATCAGCAGAAGTCTGTATACGCGTAATCAAATCGATATATTGTGTACTCAATGTATCGTGCAAACTTTTTTCTACAGCAAGTAAATTTTTGACTTCAACATCATCAAAAAAACCATGGTTAACCGCGTAAAGCGTTGCCGCTAATTGCCAAACCTGTTGAGGCATATATTGCGCTTGCTTGAGCAGCTCCGTTACTCGACGTCCCCGCTCAAGCTGCTTGCGTGTCGCATCATCAAGATCTGAGGCAAATTGAGCAAAAGCAGCAAGCTCACGATACTGGGCAAGATCGGTACGAATCCCACCTGAAAGTTTTTTAATCACTTTTGTTTGCGCTGCTCCACCGACACGCGAAACGGAAATCCCCGCATTAATCGCAGGACGAATACCGGCGTTAAATAAGTCTGTCTCTAAAAAGATCTGACCATCGGTAATCGAAATCACATTGGTCGGTACAAAAGCAGAGACATCACCTGCCTGCGTTTCAATAATTGGCAAAGCAGTAAGAGAACCTGTCTTTCCTTTAACGGCACCCTTCGTAAATTTTTCAACATACTCCGCGCTTACGCGTGCAGCACGCTCCAACAGACGCGAGTGCAAATAGAACACATCACCTGGATAAGCTTCACGCCCAGGAGGACGACGCAGCAATAAAGAAATTTGACGGTATGCCCACGCTTGCTTAGTTAAATCATCATAAACAATCAAGGCATCTTCGCCGCGATCACGGAAATATTCACCCATCGTGCAACCCGCATACGCGGACAAATATTGCATTGCAGCAGAATCAGATGCGCTCGCAGCTACAACTGTGGTGTACGCCATCGCACCGCACTCTTCAAGTTTACGTACAACGTTAGCAATCGTGGATGCTTTTTGCCCAATGGCAACGTAAACGCAAAATACACCTTTACCTTTTTGATTGATAATGGCATCCACCGCCACAGCCGTTTTGCCTGTCTGACGATCGCCAATAATAAGCTCACGCTGCCCGCGACCTACCGGCACCATGGCATCAATCGCTTTTAGACCCGTTTGTAAAGGCTGACTCACAGACTGCCGAGCAATCACACCCGGCGCCACCTTCTCGATAATATCGGTCTCTTTTGCATTGATCGCCCCTTTACCATCGATCGGCTGACCTAATGCATCAACGACGCGCCCGAGTAAAGCATGCCCTACCGGTACTTCAAGAATACGACCGGTGCATTTGACTTCGTCGCCTTCTTTTATATGTTCGTATTCACCCAGCACAACGGCACCCACAGAGTCACGCTCAAGATTAAGCGCTAACCCAAACGTGTCGCCCGGGAAAGCCAACATTTCACCCTGCATAACACCAGACAGCCCATGGATACGGCAAATACCATCGGTAACAGAAATAACCGTCCCTTGATTGCGTATCTGAGCAGCATTGTCTAAGCCTGTAATGCGCCCTTTGATCAGCTCACTAATTTCAGATGGATTGAGTTGCATAGTTTGTGCTCCTAATTCTTAAAAATGACTGACTACGCAGTCAACGCATGTTGCATGTCGGCAAGACGAGCACGCACTGAGGCATCGAGCACTTCGTCACCCACTTGCACACGAAGTCCACCAATAAGATCTGGATTTATTTTGACGGTCGTGTGAAGCGATCGACCAAATCTTTTTTCAAGCGCAGCAACAATCTCTGCAAGCTGCGCTGGCTCAATCGGATACACGCTGCTAATCTCAGCATGCCTTGCATTGTTCTCTGCGTCTCTTAGCGTAACAAATTGCGCCAAAATCTCAGGCATAGCAGCAAAGCGACGATTTTCGACCAAGATATGCAGAAAGTTTTTCGCCTCTTCGGTAACGGGCGATTTTAACGCGGCCAGCACAAGCTCAATTAAAGTTGAAGGCGCTACTTTGGGCATACTGACAAGTGCACAAAAATCAGGATGCGCATTGAGCTGATTTAACTCAGACAAAAAAGCAAACCACACATCGAAATTATTTGGCCGAGCAATACGATAAATAGCCTCAGCATAAGGGCGAGCAATCGTTGCAATTTCAGCCATTTTAAAGCTCTGCCTTAAGTTGGGTGAGCAGCGCTGCGTGCGCTTTCTCATCAATCTCTCGACGCAAAATACGTTCAGCACCACGTACAGCTAATACAGCAACTTCAGCACGCAAGCTATCACGCGCACGCGCAATTTGTTGCGCTGCTTCTGCTTGTGCTTGGGCGATAAGTCGCTCTGCTTCTATCTTGGCATTGTGTTTAATTTCATCGGCAACGGCTTGTGCGCGCTTTTCTGCCTCAGCAATGCGCTGTGCGTTTTCAGTGCGAGTACGCTCAGACTCTTGTTTAATACGCACATTGAGCATTTCAAAATCAGCTTTGCCGCGTTCAGCTGCGGCTAATCCTTCTGATATTTTGAGCGCGCGCGCATCGAGCGCCTTCATCAGCGGAGGCCATATAAACTTGGCAACAAACCACCAGAGAATGAAGAACACCACCATCTGCGCAAAAAGTGTTGCGTTCAGGTTCACGTCGGTTCCTTAAAATAGATAGGCAATGAAATCGAGTGATCGCTCACTCGTTTACATGTCAAAAATGGCTTACTTGATAACAGCAAGTAAAGGATTAGCAAATGCCAACATAAGCGCAACAGCCGTTCCAATCAAGAACGCTGCGTCAATCAAACCCGCCAACACAAACATTTTGACTTGCAAAGGACCCATCAGCTCAGGCTGACGAGCACAAGCATCAATGTATTTACCACCCATCATCGCAATGCCGAGACAAGCGCCGATTGCACCAAGGCCAATAATAAGACCGATGGCAATAGCAGTAAAACCCTGAATGTTTGCGAATAAGGCTTGCATAGCGACTCCCTGTTTAAAAAATAATAATAAAAATTAGATTAATGACTTTCGTGAGCTTGACCCAAATAAATCAGCGTCAACATCATAAAAATAAATGCTTGCAACAAAATAACCAAAATATGAAAAATCGCCCAAATGGTTCCTGCTAGCACGTGCCCCACAAAGCCAAACACACTTGTATTCGCCTCAAAGTGCCAGATTGATCCAAGCAGCGCGATCAATAAGAAGACAAGCTCACCGGCATACATATTGCCGAACAACCGCATGCCCAATGAGACACCTTTAGCTAAATATTCAATACTATTAAGCAATAGATTAAAAGGAGCGAGATACCATTTAGCCCCAAACGGCGCAGAAACGAGTTCATGCGTAAAACCAGACAGACCTTTTATCTTGATGCCGTAATAAAACATCAACAACAATACGGAACAAGACATCCCCAATGTGCCATTTAAATCTGCTGTTGCAACAGCACGATGATGAGGTAAATGCAAATGGAATAAACCCAGCACACTATTTAATCCATACACCCAGTCGACCGGAATTAAATCGATGGTATTCATCAAAATAACCCATACAAACACGGTCAGAGCGAGCGGAGCAATAAAGCTGCGATCACCGTGGATAATACTTTTGCTTTGATCTTCGGCCATCTCAACCACCATTTCGATGGCGGCCTGAAAACGTCCGGGGATTCCCGATGTCACTTTTCTCGCACAACACCACAGCACTAACATGGTGGCAAGGGCGCATAACACCGACCAACATAAGGTATCCCAATTGATGACGGTGAAATCAACGATGCTGTGTTGTTTTCCACCGATACTATTAAAATTCTGTAAGTGCTCCAGAATATAGTCAGAAGGGGTCAACGTTGCAGCTTGGGTTGTCATACTCACAATAGAATCCACAAATAAAGCTGTTATTTTTTTAACGCCAGCACAAACCAATAAGATTTAAGCACTAGAAAATAAGAGCTTAACAAAGGTGTCCAGCGCAAATTACTTACCCACTCAATGGCACAAAAAAACATCACCAAGGTAAGTACTATCTTCAACATCTCTGCAAAAGCAATCACAGAGAAAGAACCTCCAAAACAACGCATCAGGCCAGCAAAAAACGCGGCCGGAATAAAACACGCGAGGGAACCTAGCAGTGCGGAGGACATCATATCCATCAACTCAGCCGGGGAAACCATCACCGCCCACACGGACCAAGCACTAACGGATACAAAACCGAAAATAAATTGCCAAAACAGCACGCTCGATAACGTCATTGGCAGCTATACCGATTTTCTTTTTTACACAATGGACAGCCTCGGCTATGGATCAAAGGATCGACTTATTATTTAAGTGATCGCGACCTTATCCCGGCAAAAAAATGTATCACTAAAAATCAACAATTCATAAAGACCCGAGATTCTAATGGATATAACCAATGCGAGTCAATGAACGGTGTGGGTAACCGAACGAATCATTTTATTAAGTTAAGCGGCAACAGGTCCTCTTAATTTGATCAATACGCCATCTAACTCATCTAAACTATTAAATTGTATAACAAGCTGCCCCCGCCCTTTTGCTGCAAGCTTAAGAAAAACCTCTAATCCGAGTAAATCTGACAGCTCTTCTTGAAGGCGCTGCTGATCTCGATGAACACTTATCTGTCCACGAGGCGCATCACCCTCATTTGTTGCAGTAAATCGCGTTACCAATTTTTCTGTTTCTCTCACCGATAAACGACGACTAACCACTTGGTTAGCCAAATTAATTTGGCTGGCTGCGTCAACAGAGAGTAATGCGCGGGCATGCCCCATATCCAGATCCCCAGCAATCAACATGGTTTGCACTGGCGCTGCCAAATTAAGCAAGCGCAGCAAATTAGACACTGCGCTGCGCGATCGGCCTACCGCTTCTGCTGCTTGCTCATGACTAAACGCAAACTCTTGTATTAGACGATCAATCCCCTGCGCCTCTTCCAAAGGATTAAGGTCTTCGCGTTGAATATTTTCAATCAATGCCATCGCTGCAGCCGATTCATCAGGCACTGCTTTTATCAATGCCGGCACCTGTCGCAACCCTGCGATTTTGGCGGCACGATAACGTCGTTCTCCCGCAATAATCTCATAGCGATCGGGCGAGATCTCCCGCACCAAGATAGGTTGCATTAGCCCTTGTGCGCGAATACTGGCTGCAAGTTCTTGCAATGCACCTTCGTCCATATGCGTGCGTGGCTGATATTTGCCCGGCTGTAGCTTTTCTAAATCAAGCGCCATCAACGTGCCATCTTGGGGAGAGGCAACAATGCTTTCGATCGGGGCACCTAGCAACACTTCTAAGCCTCTGCCCAATCCTTTTTTTTGCCTCATTTTTTCACCTTTGAATAAGTTTTATTTTTAAAAAAATAGGTTGGTCTTGTTTAACTACCTAAGCAAAAATTTCCTCATCAAATGAGCGCTGTCGATACAACGTAGACACACCCTAAAAATACTATCTCAATTTAATGTTATAGCGCTGTCGTCGTCGCGCCTACGCGTCGAATCATTTCGGCACCAAACTCAATATAGGCGCGCGCACCGCGAGATGAGGGATCAAAACTCACTCCAGGCAAGCCATATGAAGGGGCTTCAGCCAAGCGAACATTGCGAGGAATAATTGTTTTAAAAACTTTATCGCCAAAATGATTGACGAGTTGAGCAGACACTTGCTGCTGCAAGGTAACGCGCGGATCAAACATAACGCGCAATAAACCAATCACCTCTAAATCAGAATTTAAATTGGCATGTACTTGCTTAATTGTATTAACCAAATCCGACAAACCTTCCAAGGCAAAATATTCGCACTGCATAGGCACAATGACACCATGCGCTGCGCATAAGCCATTTAATGTTAGCAACGACAAAGAAGGCGGGCAGTCAATTAAAATAAAATCGTACTCAGATGCAACTTCAGCAAGCGCTTTTTTCAAACAATGCTCGCGCCTATCCATATCAACCAACTCAAACTCAGCCCCCGACAAATCGCGATTAGCAGGTAAAACATCGTACCCAGGCTTTTGCGCACGCTGCCGTGCCTCAGACACGTGTGCTAAACCTAACAGAACTTGATACACACCTACTGTGAGTGACTGCTTGTCAATGCCCGAGCCCATCGAAGCATTACCTTGCGGATCAAGATCCACTAATAAAACACGCTGCCGCTGCGCCGCAAGGCCTGCCGCTAAATTTACAGAAGTGGTTGTTTTACCAACACCCCCCTTTTGATTAGCGACACAATAAATTTTTGCCATTTAATATTTACCCTTTTTTAACCCATTTGGCTTAAGCAGTAAAACATGCCTTTGCGCATTTAAACTCGGAACAGCCAAAGCATGGACTTCTTCTACTTGCCATGCATCAGAGAGCAGGGCAAGTTCTCTTGATGGATATTCCCCTTTTAGCGGCACCATCCTTCCATCAATGGCCAACCATCGACCTGCTAATTGTACAAACAGATCAAGATCAGAAAACGCACGTGAAGTAATGATATCGAAACCCTCACCTACCACCGAAGGAGATAGCAACTCCACCCTTTCTGTATGGACAACAACAGATGTAAGCGCAAGCTCACTTTTCACCTGGGATAAAAATGCTGTTTTCTTTTTCACCACATCGACAAGCGTGACCTGCCATGCGGGGCAAGCAATCGCCCATGGGATACCAGGCACGCCGCCTCCTGTGCCCACATCGAGAATCCGCAAAAATGATTCTGATTTTATTTTTTCCAAAAGAAAAGGAAGTACCGCTAAGGCATCTAATAAATGATGAGTAATCATCTCATCTGGATCACGAATCGCTGTTAAGTTATATACGCGATTCCACTTCTCTAACAAGGTTAAGTAAGCCAATAGTTTTCGGCACTCGAGTGGTCCTAAAAAAAGCCCCATCAAATGAAGGCTTTCTCTTAACCAAGACTCTCGCACTAAAAATACCGGGGAAATAGTGTAAGAATTAATCAATTTTTTCTACACATCGAGCAAATCCCTTTTTCAAATAAACCAAAAGTAAAGAGATTGCTGCCGGCGTTATACCGGAGATACGAGAAGCCTGTCCTATCGTTGCCGGCTGATAGCGATTCAATTTTTGAATAACCTCACTCGATAAACCACGTACCAAGGAGTAGTCTAAGTTACAAGGCAAAGCAGTCATCTCATGGTGGATATGGCGTTCGATCTCTTCCGACTGCCTCTTAATGTAGGCTTGATATTTAATACTAATTTCAACCTGTTCGGAAATTTGTTTTACAAGAAATCCATCTTTATCCAGAGGCATATCTGGAGCAAGTTCACCGTCCAGCATTGTAATAAGTGTTTCGTAACGAATCCCTGGTCGAGCCAATAAATCAGCCATGGTGTATTCCCGCTCAAGGGTTTTGCCAAAAATGGACTCACTATCCATTTCCGAAAAAGCACTCGGCTTAACGCGGGTATTACGTAGCCGCATTGTTTCACGTGAAACAGCGTCATATTTCCGGCAGCACTGCTCCCAACGATGGTCGTCCACTAATCCTAGCTGATGACCTATCTCTGTTAAACGAAAATCAGCATTATCTTCACGTAAACTTAATCTATATTCAGCTCGGCTCGTAAACATACGATAAGGCTCCTGCACACCTCGCGTAATCAAATCATCAACCAAAACGCCCAGATAAGCTTGATCTCGCCGCACAATCCAAGGCTCACGTCCTAAGGCTTGCAAGGCGGCATTGGCACCTGCAAATAACCCTTGTGCTGCGGCTTCTTCATACCCCGTTGTACCATTAATCTGTCCCGCGAAAAATAAGCCCTGAATAGCCTTAAGTTCAAATGTTGGTTTTAACGCACAAGGGTCAAAGTAATCATACTCAATTGCATAGCCCGGGCGCAAAATATGGGCATTCTCGAGCCCCGACATACTGCGGACTAAGGCAAGTTGAACATCAAAGGGCAAGCTTGTTGAGATACCATTAGGATAAAATTCATTAGTTTCAAGGCCTTCGGGTTCAAGATAAATTTGATGGCTTGATTTATCGGCAAAACGCTGAACCTTATCTTCAATAGATGGGCAATACCGCGGTCCCACCCCCTCAATCACGCCTGTGTACATAGGAGAGCGATCCAATCCTAAGCGAATAATATCGTGGGTAGCTGAATTAGTATGCGTAATCCAACACGGCACCTGCTTTGGATGTTGCTCTGCTGAGCCAATAAATGAAAAAACGGGAATAGGGTCGGCATCGCCTTCCTGTTTCAGAAGACGAGAAAAATCAATGCTTCTGCCATCAATACGGGGAGGCGTTCCGGTCTTCAAACGACCTTGAGGTAATTTCAACTCTTTTAATCTAGCTGATAAGGTAACTGCGGCCGGATCCCCTGCTCGCCCAGCACTATGATTATCTAAGCCAACGTGAATTTTCCCGTTTAAAAATGTGCCTGCACTTAACACAACGGATCGGGCATAAAATCGCGCACCAATTTGGGTAACAACCCCCACAATTCGATCACCCTCAACAAGCAGATCTTCCACTGGCTGTTGAAATAAAAACAAATTAGTTTGTTGCTCTAAGGTTTGACGCACTGCTGCTTTGTACAAAACACGATCGATTTGTGCACGGGTAGCGCGTACTGCAGGACCTTTGCTAAAATTCAAAGTACGGAACTGTATTCCTGATATATCTGATGCGATCGCCATCAATCCACCTAAGGCGTCAATCTCTTTAACTAAGTGCCCTTTACCGATACCGCCAATAGAGGGATTGCAACTCATGGCCCCCAAAGTATCAATATTATGTGTCAATAATAAAGTTTGACAGCCCATGCGAGCAGAAGCGAGCGCAGCCTCAGTGCCTGCATGGCCACCCCCAACAACGATAACATCAAATAATTTTGGAAATTGCACGAATATTCCTAAGACAACAAATCAACGACACTTACGAAAAACCATGTTTCACGTGAAACATGGTTTTTATTAAAAGACACTTATCAACACCAAAAGCACTTGTATTATAAGATGCAAATAACACCGTTAAGATGCAAGCATTGTTCCCCGGCAGGCTTCATCTCCACAATAACAAGCATATTTTAGTTTTAGTTTCTTTGTTTTACGCCCCTCAACCACTAATCCATAGTCATAAAACAACTCATCCCCAGCAGCAATAGGCGTTAATGCAAATATAAAAACACGGGGCGCATTATCTCCGTTATTAATCTCGCGTGCTTCACAATTTGGCTGGCAAGCATGATTAATCCAACGCGCGATGTTTCCATCAACGCCGCCATCAATAACCGAGCCTGTCTCTAAACTAAAGTAAAAAGTATGTTCAGGTTGCTTTGGGTCATGTGGGTGACGGTTTTCTGCTTCAGCCCAATCAATGCGCTCGCCTTTATATTCAATGATTTTTTCCCCAGCTTTTAAATCACGTAAAGCAAATACACCCCGACCATGAACAACAGAGGTCTTAACTTCGATTTTTTTTGACATACAGAAAATAAAAATACAAATAACAAATACTAATTTTTAATTACATTTTTCATCATCTACGATGAGATACTTAAACTCCGTGCATCTCATCGTAAAAAAGCTAGATATCAATATTTCTAGCGATAAGTGCATTTAATTCAATAAAATTACGCCTTGGCTCAACTTCATCCCCCATCAAAGTTGTAAATATTTGATCGGCAGCAATCGCATCTTCAATTTGCACACGTAACAATCTTCGTTGCTTAACATCCATCGTGGTTTCCCAAAGTTGCGAGGGATTCATTTCACCCAACCCTTTATAACGTTGTCTTGTAATACCTCGTTCGGCTTCCGCTAAAAGCCAACGAATTGCGCTATGAAAATCGCTTACGTCTTGTTCGCGCAATTTATCGCCCTCTCCTCGGCGCACGCGTGCGCCAACACCCAAGAGATCTTGAAATGTTCCCGCAGCCAATTGCAAAGCAGCATAATCAGATCCATGAATAAAATCGCTATCAACTCGGGATAAACGTAAATTTCCATGAATACGACGCGTAATTAACAAACTACGTTTTTCATTAGAATCATCATATTGAGCAACGACATCTATTTCGCCGCTATTCGCTAATGCTGATTTTAAATTTGATGCTGAAAGCATTGCTGCTTCTTCGGTATTTAAATCTAAGCTGACACCTTTTGTAATCGCACGAAGCGCAGCATTATCAATAATACGAGATAATCTATCTATAATAGATTCTGTTAATTGGTATTGACGCGCTAATTCCGCTAACGTCTCATTATTTATTTCACTGCCATCGGATCTGATTAATGTTGCTTTATTCAAAGCAACTTTTAGAATATATGAATTTAACTCGCCGTCATCTTTAATATAGCGCTCATCTTTGCCATGCTTAACTTTATATAAAGGAGGCTGTGCAATATAAACATAACCACGTTCTATTAACTGTGGCATTTGTCTATAGAAAAATGTTAATAGTAATGTTCTAATATGGGAACCATCGACATCTGCATCTGTCATAATAATGATGCGGTGATAGCGTAATTTATCTAAGTTGTAATCTTCTTTACCAATTCCTGTGCCTAATACAGTAATTAAGGTGATTACCTCTTGACTAGATAACATTTTATCAAAACGGGCACGCTCAACATTTAATATTTTCCCTTTCAAAGGTAATATTGCTTGAAATTTGCGCTCTCTTCCTTGTTTTGCAGATCCGCCGGCTGAATCACCCTCAACAATAAACAGTTCTGATAAAGCAGGATCTTTCTCCTGACAATCAGCTAGTTTTCCAGGTAAACCAATACCATCTAAAACACCTTTGCGGCGCGTCATTTCACGCGCTTTTCTTGCGGCTTCACGTGCACGTGAAGCATCGATTATTTTTCCACAAATCATTTTTGCATCTAACGGTTTTTCTAAAAGAAATTCCGTAAGTGCTCTACTCACCACTTCTTCAACTGGGCCTCTTACTTCGCTCGATACCAACTTATCTTTGGTTTGACTGCCAAATTTTGGCTCAGGTACTTTTACGGAGAGAACACACGCTAAACCTTCGCGCATATCGTCGCCGCTGATCTCGACTTTCGCTTTTTTAGCTAAATCATTTTCTTCAATATATTTATTGATCACGCGGGTCATCGCTGCACGCAAACCGGTTAAGTGCGTGCCACCATCTTTTTGCGGAATATTATTTGTAAAGCAGAGGACTTGCTCGTTATAAGCATCATTCCATTGCATAGCAACCTCAACACCAACCATGCTTGCTTGATCAGATAAATGTTCTGAATCTGCGTAAAAAATATTAGGATGAAGTGGTGATTTACTTTTATTTATATACTCTACAAAACCACGGACCCCACCAGAAAAAGAAAAGTCTTCTTCTTTTCCTGTTCTTCGATCTATCAGCTTTATATGGACACCATTATTTAGAAACGATAGCTCTCTAATTCGTTTGCTTAAAATTTCATAATGAAACTCAACATGAGAAAAGATTGTTTCATCTGCTAAAAAATGAACTTCTGTTCCACGTAAATCTGTACTACCCGTCACTTTTATGGGGGAAACCACCAAACCATTTTGTTCTTCAATTAAACGATCTACTACCACCCCATTTTTAAACTCCATGTAATGGTTTTTGCCATCACGCCTAATGGTTAAACGTAGCCATTTTGATAATCCATTAACGCAAGACACCCCTACACCATGTAAACCGCCAGAAACTTTATAACTGTTCTGATCAAATTTTCCGCCTGCATGTAGTTCGGTCATTACAATTTCAGCGGCACTACGTTTCGGATCATGTTTATCGTCAAACTTAATCCCGGTAGGGATACCACGCCCATTATCTGTAATAGATATTGAGTTATCTGTATTAATAATTACTTTTATTTCATTACAATACCCAGCTAGCGCTTCATCAATCGCATTATCTAATACTTCAAAAACTAAATGATGAAGACCTGTTCCATCTGAAGTATCACCAATATACATACCGGGACGTTTGCGAACAGCATCTAAACCTTCAAGAATTTGAATTGATGAAACACCATATTGATTATCCTGAGTATTATTCATTTCACTACCCTTAAATGCGCATTGGCATTACAACATACTTAAAAGAGTCATCATTTGGAATCATGACTAACGCACTTGAATTTGAATCATTAAAACTTAATTGAATTTCATCTTGTTTTAAATTTGATAACACATCAAGAAGATAGGTAACATTAAAACCAATGTCGATAGGATCACCTTGATAAACGATTTCTATCTCTTCCCGCGCTTCTTCTTGATCTTTATTAGAGGAATTTACTTTTAATAAGTTATCGCTAATAACGCAGCGCACACCTTTAAATTTTTCCGAAGTTAAGATGGCTGCACGTTGCAATGCAGATTGCAATACATTGCGATCCAACAAAAAAGTGTTTTTATGTGCTGTGGGAATAACACGTTTGTAGTCAGGAAATTTACCTTCAACCAGTTTTGAAATCACTTCAATTTGGCCAAATTTAAATTTTATTTGTGTTGAAGAAAAAGAAATATCAATTGGATCACTACTGTCTTCTAGTAATCGTTGTAATTCGATAATTGTTTTTCTAGGCACAATAATTTCATGCCGAACCGTGTTATCGGTGTCTATATTATTGATACTGTTATACGCTAATCGATGTCCATCTGTTGCAACAGCAGTGATTTTTTTTTCATCAAACACAAATAACATGCCATTAAGGTAATAGCGAATATCTTGATGGGCCATAGAAAAATACGTCATGGCCAATAAATTTTTTAAAGTTTTTTGTGTCAGCGTAAAGTGTGTATTTAGGTTTTGTGTTTCTTTAACGATCGGAAATTCTTCAGCTGAGAGTACTTGTAAAGAGAAATGACTTTTTCCTGATCGCACTGTCATTCGTTTATCTGATAGGGCTAAGCTCACTTCACCTTCAGGCATAGCACGCAATATATCAACTAATTTACGTGCAGCAACTGTTGTCGTTACCTCTCCTTCCCCTTTTGCAAAATCACTAAACGTGGTGATTTGCATCTCTATGTCGGTGGAAGTGAAAGATACTTTTCCTCCTTTTTTATGAATTAGTAAATTTGCCAAAATCGGTAATGTGTGACGACGTTCAACGATACCACTGACAATTTGCAAAGGTCGAAGCAAGAGTTCTCTGGAGATATTAATTAATTCCATATATATGTATATCCTTGATAATAGATAATAAGGAAACTGTTTTTTGTGGAAAACAAGAATTCCTATTTAAAATCAAAATGTTAGCTCTGTTTTTTAGCGTGTATAAGTGGACGGTTAGTACTGTATCTTTTTGGGGTAAAAATAGGCCTGTGTACAAATGCTTAACCTTTCCCCAAACTATCCTTAACTTACGCACAGGTTATTAGTCATTAATTTTTGAGTGTTTGTTCTAAAACATGCAGTTCATGATTGAGCTGGGCATCTTTACCACGCTCGTCAGCCATTTTGCGTACAGCATGTAAGACGGTTGTATGGTCTCTTCCTCCAAACAGCTCACCGATCTCTGGAAGGCTTTTCTGCGTAAGTTCTTTAGCTAGGTACATGGCTATTTGGCGTGGTTTAGCAATATTAGCGGGACGCTTTTTGGAATACATGTCGGCTACTTTAATGCTGTAAAAATCGGCTACTGTTTTTTGTATATTCTCAACAGAAATTTGCCGGTTTTGCAGGGTAAGTAAATCTTTGAGCGCTTCACGGGCCGTATCAATGGTGATTTCTCTACCGTGAAAACGGGTGTACGCGAGTATTTTTCTAAGCGCGCCTTCTAGTTCACGCACATTAGAACGAAGATGCTTTGCGACAAAAAAAGCGACTTCTTCGGGAAGATGTATTGCTTCGCTTTGTGCTTTTCTTAATAAGATAGCCACACGCATTTCCAACTCGGGCGGTTCAATCGCAACAGTTAATCCGCAATCAAAGCGCGAAATTAGTCGCTCATCGATACCACTGATCTCTTTAGGATAAGTATCACTGGTGATAATAACTTGGGCTTTTTGGGCAGTGAGCGCTTCAAAAGTATAAAAAAATTCTTCTTGCGTGCGATTTTTACCCGAGAAAAATTGAATATCATCAATTAATAACAGGTCAAGCGAATGATAGTAGCGTTTGAGTTCTTCAAAGGCTTTACGTTGGTATGCTTTTACAACATCTGAAACATATTGCTCCGCATGAATATACCGTATTCGTGCTTGTGGTTTTTCAGACAAAATCGTATTACCAATCGCATGCATAAGATGGGTTTTCCCCAATCCCACTCCACCGTATAAAAATAGGGGGTTATATGAACTGCCCGGGTTGTTTGCTACTTGTGTGGCTGCCGCTCTGGCAAGTTGATTCGCTTTGCCTGTGACTAAGGTTTCGAATGTGAGACTTGAGTTTAGTTTGGACCGAACAAGTGATGAATCATTTGTATCTTCTTTTTTTGTTGCCGACTCTGTAATAACGATAGCGTCTTTTTCAGTATTTTTTTGCTCTCTAATATGAATGGGCGCGACTGGTTGTGCGTCCAACACAAAATGCACTTGTACATCTTGATGTAAAAGCTTGCGTGCTAGGTCAGAGATACGGTTAGAAAACTGACTTTTAACCCAATCTAACTTAAAACGATTGGGAGCGCTAATTTGTACAGTGTGCATAACCTCGTCGTAACCTACCAATGACAAGGGTTTGATCCAAGTTCGGTATTGCTGTGGGGTCAGTTCGCGCTCCAGTTGGGCCGAAGCGCTTTGCCAAAAATTGCTCATCTAATCCCTATTTACAGTAGTGGAGTCTATCTATTGATGTAAGGGGGCTATTGTAGCGCTGTGGATAACTTATCCACAAAGGATAAGTTTGTTGATAACTTGTGAGTATCTTAGGTATAAGCACAAAACACGTAGAACACATCAATGAAAGCTTTGTAAAAATGCAAAATGTGCTTTGTTAAATCTTTTTTTAGCCATTTGCATAATTTCCACAGCACCAAACATAATTTTGGGACAGGGGCTACTCTTGTAAGTCAAAGAATCCATTGATCCGCTCATCGATATAGGGTGCAATAGTGGATTCAGATAGCCTATTACAATATTGTTTTTTATAAATTGATGCGATGCGAAGGAAACGACAATATTTCCTCGTCTCCGTTTAAAAAGCATGAGTGAATACACAGCAGCTTCTGTAGCTTACTAAGTAGGTCAATCGCCGTTTCATCAATGGCGGTCGAATTTAAATCGGTAATTTTCATAAATGGTTTAAATATGAAACACCCATCTCACGATTAAGTAAGAGGGTCTTCGCTTACGAAATTAAGCGCCACTATTATTTGTTAGCATGATAGTAGGGGCAAAAACAGGGGCAATAGGTAAATAAGTTTGGGTAGCGCCACGCTTATCATCGCTCTCTGACGTGAATGCGGACATTGCCTCAGTGAGTAAGTTGATGGCAGAGAGATCTATTTTTTGGCCGTTGTGCAGTACGATATGTTTAATCGTATTAGCATCTTGTTCATAATAATTATTAACTATCATATAGTCAGTGGTATTGGCAATTTTTACAACTAAGTTTTGCTTATTGCGTTCGAATAACACATCCTCTCTGGCGATACCTTCCCCAAGTTGCAAGGTATCGGAATCATCATCACGATTTCCCGTTGAATCGATGATATCGCCCTCATCTCCTTTACGAAACAGGTAAATATCACTTCCCTCACCCCCTATGAGGGTGTCATACCCTTCTCCCCCCCATAGATTGTCATTCCCTTTTTCACCGCGCAGTGTGTCGCCGCCTTTATCACCCACTAAAAGGTCATTTCCATCACCGCCTACCAGCAGATCATAGCCATCACCGCCGAGAAGAATATCGTTCCCATTCCCCCCGAGCAGCGTATCGCTTCCTCCCCCTCCTATCAGCGTGTCATACCCCTCGCCACCGAGAAGTGTGTCACTTCCCTCATCTCCCATCAGGGTGTCATCGCCCTCACCACCCATCAACATATCATCGCCTGCATCACCAGAAATAATGTCATTGCCTGCGCGACCAGTTATAAAATCATTACCGGTTGTGCCCTTAAGCGTGTCGGCATTTTCCGTACCTCTCGTAACAGGGGGAAGAAGTTGGCCTTGGGGTAAGTTTTCTATTTCCGGAGTTGTTGTATCAGATCCATATCGTTTTTTAAAGCCATGATGTCAGCGACTGAAAATGTTATCAGCGGGCTACTACTGATAGGTTGGCTCAACATAGCGGTGTAATCGATATCATCATAGGTATGTTCAGGATGATCGAGTCCGAGTGCATGGCCAATTTCATGCGCCACAATCAGCTCGTTGTCATCTCTGGTATCTCTTATCGCGATGAGGACTTGATCAAAAAATGAGTTAGTCGGAATAGAAAACATGACGCCGTCTTCATTTGTCTCATCACTAAAAAGAAAAAAATGCAAATCACTGTTTTTTGTATCGGTCGTTTCAACAAACTCTAGCCCGATCTGCTTAGCAAGTTGTGATAAGACACGCCTTACCGTCACTTTTAATTTATCCATACTAGGAAGCACTTTTTCTTCTGGCGCACTATCAGCGAGCTTAATTCCAGCGCTCTGTGCTAAATTTTCCATCTTTGTATATAGAGCTGGAAACGCTTGTTTAATATAAGGCAATGATAATTGGCTAGGCGTATCTTTAAAGGAAAACGTCAGCGTGCGCTCCGGATTACCTTGTTTATCCCACTTTAATTGACCGCGGCTTATGTTTTTAACGAGCGCATCCAATTCCAAATCGATAGCGATGTCTGTGTTAGGCGCTGTATTCATTGTAGATACCTATAAAATTTTAGTTTAAAGATGGGGCTAATATTGCGCCGGCCAATCCGTGAGAAGGCTTTAATCTTTTTTCTGTATTTGCATTAATGGACAATATTGCTTTCATTATTTCTTATATGAAAACAATTATTATTGTAAGACATAATTGTTTTTTAATATTAATTGGTAATGGCGTTTTCTAAATAATGGTTTAGCCGATAAGCGGCGCACAACAAGCCTATTTTTTACGTGTGTGTTTTGGATATCACTACAGACTAAAAAATTTACGCTGACTGCTTCATCATTTTTGTTTATATGTTCTTATGCGCAATCTTGTTTTTAGGCGGGCGTTTATGCTATTGATGTTTTCGTGAAATTATTTATAGCTGGGAATGGGTGAATGTTGACCACTAAAAAAGGATTTGTTTTCTTGCGTAGCGTGTCGCTGTCTCCAGCAACGATTTTTATTTGTTTAGGGCTTAGTTTATTGCTCTGGCGCTTGTGGCTGATGGCAGTGCTTGCTTTAGCCGACAATACGGAGTCGCGCTATGCAGAAATTGCGCAACTTACCGTGAGGCATGGTTTTTGGTTTATGCCGCATATCAATCTTGATCAGCCTTTTTTTGCAAAGCCACCGCTTTCCACTTGGTTGGCTGCGCTGTCTGCGCAATGGGTGGGTGTGTCCGCTTTTAGTTTGCGCTTACCTTCTTTTTTTGCTGGACTGGCCACGCTGGGCATCATTTGGCGACTAGGTCAAAATTTATCTCGCACAGCGCGTATTTTTTCTTTATTTGCGACGATAGCGAGCCCACTATTTTTTATTAGTATCGGTGCGGTCATGACCGATGCAATACAACTGGTATGCGTTACTTTTGCTTTATGGTGTGTGTATCAAGTTTTGTATGGCGTGACTCACCAAAATTATTGGCGCTATGGATTTTGGTTGTCATGCGGGATTGCGATGTTGGTCAAAGGATTGGCGACGGTGGCCTTGATTGGTCTCCCCCTCTTGTTGTATGCGTTAACGGGTGGGGGTGTGAAGCGAATGTGGCGTGCCCTGTGGTGTGGTGGCGGTGCGTTACTCGCGATATTGGTGAGTGTGCCTTGGTATTTGATGGCTGAGTATGCTTATCCGGGATTTCTGCGGTATTTTTTTGTGGGTGAGCATCTTATGCGTTTTATTGATCCAAGTTGGAGTGGCGATCAATATGGCCATGCGCATCGTCAACTTCCAGGCATTATTTGGGGGTTTTGGGCGATCGCTATTTTTCCTTGGATAGGTATCTTTATTTATCAGTCTTGGAAGACGTTACGCCCCTCTCGTTGGAAAAATGTAGAGGAGAAGCAGCGATTTTTATGGTGTGCTTGTCTTGCCCCCCTTCTTTTTTTTACGGTATCGCGCAACTTGATTGTGACGTATCCGTTAACAGCATTGCCGCCCTTTAGTGTTTTACTTGCTTACTGGTACACGACCTCAGGTGAATGGCGGCACACTTGGTTGATCGGATTAAGTAGTGTGGGGGTGGCTATAACGATTGTATTGGGTAGCATATGTGCTCCCCCGATGCTGGAGAAATATTCAACGCGCGCACTAATTCAAGCTTTTGATGCGCAAGCAAAGCCAGGTCAAAAATTAATTTACGCGCAAGCAACGCCCCCTTATTCCGCTTATTTTTATAGCAAAGACAATCTCACCGTAGCCTTAACGCCCGACGCGCTTGCGCAAGCGTATACCATGCCCGGAAATTTGATTGCCTTGCCTGCTGATCTGCCATTGCCGGAGATATTGCGCTTTCGTATGCTCTATCGTGACCAGGATCACGTTTTGATACATATATTGCCTTAATGCACGGGATTTATCTAAACGGTTGCTACCTATAAAGTATGACTGCGATCAGAGGGTGTAAATCCAGATAGCGTTGTGCTGATTTTTTTACCAAAGGCAATTACTTTAAATAATTCGCCCATTTCTGCTTCACTCACAAGATGTTGAACGGCTTTAGATGCGGGCAAATAATGGGCAGGATCACTTGGGTCTATCTGTATTAATTGTTTTAGCAGACCGCCATTTAATAAAAAGCGTGCTTGATTCGTATAGCCGAAGAGGGTTGCGCCTGCTTCGATCGCGGCTTGCGCGATACCTGAAAAATTAACATGCGCGGTAAGATCAGATTGCCCAGGATTAAAAAAAGGATCGGTGGACGATTGATGGCGAAAGTGTGCCATTAACGTACCTTGATGGCGCTGTGGATGATAGTACTCCGCAGCGGGAAATCCATAGTCAATCAGTAAAATCAGGCCCTTTTCCAGCGCATGGACCAGACTACGTATAAATGCGTGCGCTTGCTCATGCACCTCGGTGACGTAATTGTGATCACCACTGATGTGCGTTAATACATGTGGCAAAGAGGTGCGTAATGGGCGATCTTTCCAGATCAGTGCCTGGGTTTTATTATCCCAAGATACGCCGCGCTCAAACCAATGGCCCTGTTGGCGTGCATATAAGGTAATCGGCATAGCATCTAATACTTCGTTACCCAGCATGATGCCGGCAAAGTGATGAGGTAAGGTATCTAGCCAGACTACTTTATTAAATAAATCGGGTCGATCACAGAGTACTTGGCGAATGGTCGTCTCTTGTGCAATGCGCAGCGTGCCCGATAACTCAATAATGGCGTATTGCTCAAGCGGGACGCCTAATGTATCTAGGGTAAGCAATATATGTGCGGCAAGTTGCCCACTACCGGCACCAAATTCTAATAATCGAAAAAGCGCTTCTGCGATAAGAGTATCGGCGAGTTGAAAGGCAATGTTTTCGGCAAATAAAGGGGAAAGCTCCGGTGCCGTGACAAAGTCACTGCCATCGGCTGCTTGCCGGCCAAATTTGCGTTGGGTATTCGCGTAATAGCCCAAGCCTGGGGTATACAACACGATATTCATATACTCGTCAAAAGGCAGCCACCCTTCTTTTTGCATGATCTGTTGCTGCAATACATTGAGCATGGTGGACACCGGCTGCGTCGTAGAGGAAAGCGGTGTGCACGTATCCGTGCGGGTGGGAGGCGCTACACTACGGTCTTTATTAAAATTCATTAAGCGATTTTAGCAGTGGATACTAAGCAGACATCTATCGCTGCCTCTTTAAGAGGGGTGGCGCTGATCACGGGCGCAGGTCGCCGAGTAGGGTATGCCATCGCGCTGCGCTTAGCGCAAGAAGGATGGGATATCGCGATTCATTATCATCGTTCAGAGCAAGAAGCGCTGGCTGTCGCAGCAGAAATTCGTTCATTAGGGCGACGCGCTGTGGCATTGAAGGCCGACTTAAGCGATGAGGCGCAAGCCATGGCATTGATTCCGCGATGTATTGTTGAAATTGGTTTGCCAACGTGTTTAGTAAATAATGCTTCGCAATTTCAGTATGATCTTGCTAGCACATTTAACTACGCCTCTTTTGATGCCAGTATGCGGACAAATGCCGGTGCGCCTATTTTGTTAGCACGCGAACTGTATCGTGTAACCCCCGCTGATGGTCGTGCGGTGGTGATTAATTTACTGGACCAAAAATTATTTAATCTCAACCCCGATTTTTTTAGCTACACCTTATCTAAAGCGGCCCTGCAAACGGCGACAACATTATTAGCGCAAGCCTTGGCACCGAGATTACGTGTGGTAGGTATTGCACCGGGGATTACGTTGGCATCAGGTCAGCAGTCGCAAATTAGTTTTGCAAATGCGCACAAGATGACGCCGCTTGGACAATCGTCAACACCGCAAGATATTGCACAAGCGGTCTGTTTTTTAGCAACAGCACAGGCGATTACGGGCACCACACTACTTGTAGATGGTGGGCAACATTTATTACCGTCACACCGTGATGTGATGTTTTTGACCGAATAAATTTGGATTGTTATGTACCTTACCCACCCTCTCTTAGCGGATTGTCGACGCTTATTTTTGCGTAAATATATGGTGCATATCAATATCGGTGTGCATGAGATTGAAAAACGGGATGCGCAGCGTGTGTGGGTCGATATTGATCTGTATATTCCCCTTGCCTTGTCTACGCCCCGCCATGATCAGCTCGATGAGGTAGTCGATTATGATTTTATGCGCGAAACAATTATGCAATGTGTGGGACAGAGACATATTCATCTACAAGAGACATTATGTGATGAGATTGTGCAGGCCTTGCTGCAACATCGCGCTGTCCGCGCTGTTCGTGTGTCGACGGCTAAACCAGATGTCTATGCTGATTGCGAGGCAGTGGGCGTTGAGGTGTTTCGATTTAATACAACATTATGAATGCAGATCCTCTTATTAAAAATCAAGTGCAAATCAAGCGCGCTTATGAAGATAATAAATTAGAAAAACGGCTGGTTCGTTTGACCGGGCAGGCGATTGCTGATTTCAATATGATTGAGGCAAATGATAAGGTCATGGTGTGCATGTCAGGCGGTAAAGACAGCTATGCGATGTTGGATGTGCTGATCAAATTACGCGCGCGCGCGCCGATTGATTTTGATTTGATTGCCGTTAACTTAGATCAAAAACAACCTAGTTTTCCAGAGACGGTGTTGCCCGATTATTTAAGTAAATTAAAAATCCCCTTTCATATCGAAACACGGAATACTTATAGCATTGTGAAGCGGCTTGTACCTGAGGGGAAAACAACCTGTTCTTTGTGTTCGCGTTTGCGCAGAGGGATACTTTATCGTGTGGCCAGTGAATTAGGTGCCACTAAAATTGCGTTGGGTCATCATCGGGATGATGTGCTGGAGACCTTATTCCTGAATCTTTTTTATGGTGGCCGATTAAAAAGCATGCCCCCAAAATTACAATCAGATGATGGTAAGCATATTGTGATTCGCCCTTTAGTCTATGTGCCCGAGCGTGACTTGGTGCGTTATATGAAGCTCAAAGATTTTCCAATCATTCCTTGTGATTTGTGCGGTAGCCAGCCTAATCTTAAGCGAGCAGAAATGAAGGCGCTGATCTGCGAATGGGAAAAAAAATTTCCTGGACGCATTGAGAATATTTTTGGTGCATTGGCGCATATTTCACCATCCCATTTAATGGATGCAAGCCAGTATGATTTTAAAAACTTACGTGTCAGTGGTTTTCCAGATGCACAAGGCGATATGGCTTTTGATGAAGATCCGTGTGTGTCTCATGAAAGCTCGGATGCGTCAGATCAAGTACGGCCAATTTATTTCACGCCCACAGGGGCTTAACTCACCTATCCAGGTGGTGTGCAGTGTGACAACAACAACGTATGCGTTGACTTGCACGATGCGCACTATCTTAACGACACACTCACTATGAATGCGCCTTTAAATATTGTGATTCTTGCAGCAGGGATGGGGCAACGTATGTATTCGCATCGTCCTAAGGTGCTGCATGCTTTGGCTGGTCAAGCGCTTCTTGCACATGTATTAGACACAGCGCGTGCCTTACAACCTGATAAATTAATTGTGGTTGTGGGTTATGAGCAGGCGCAAATTCGCGCGCGTTTTACCGAGGATGATATTCACTTTGTAACGCAGGCAGAGCAGCTTGGTACAGGGCATGCGGCAATGCAAGCGGTGCCACTTTTAGATGATCGTTGGCCGACGCTTATTTTATATGGCGATGTGCCGTTGATTCAGATTGATACCTTAAAAAGACTGATTCACACAACATCCGCTATCACGCTCGGTGTCTTGACAACGTGTCTTGATGATCCTAGTGGATATGGGCGCATTGTTCGTCGTGAGGGCAACATCACGCATATTGTGGAACAAAAAGATGCAAGCCCTACCGAGCAAGCGATTGTTGAAATCAATACCGGTATTTTTATTTTCCCCACTGCCCATCTTAAACGGTGGTTAGCCACCTTATCTAATCACAATGCGCAAGGAGAATATTATTTGACGGATTTAGTCGCCTGCGCTGCGACAGAAAAAATCACGATCAACAGCCAAAACCCCAGTCATAGCTGGGAAATTTTAGGTGTCAATAACAAAACACAGTTGGCCCAACTTGAACGTATTTTGCAGCGTACGCGCGCGCAGCAATTACTTACGCAGGGCGTGACGCTCGCTGATCCGGAGCGAATTGATGTGCGCGGTAGTGTGCATTGTGGGCGCGATGTGACCATTGATGTGGGCTGCATTTTTGAGGGCAAAGTGACTTTAGCCGATGGCGTACATATTGGCCCTTACTGTGTATTGCGTGATAGTGAGATTGCGCAGGATACGCAAATTTTTGCTTACAGTCATTTGGATTCGGTCACGGTGGGTGCGGATGCACGTATTGGTCCGTATGCACGATTACGTCCAGGTACGGTACTTGCCCATCACACGCATGTGGGTAATTTTGTTGAGATTAAAAATAGTCAATTGGATGCGCAGACAAAGGCGAATCATCTTGCCTATATTGGGGATGCGACGATTGGTAAAAATGTCAATATTGGCGCGGGTACGATTACCTGCAATTACGATGGTGCGAATAAACACCGTACGATTATTGAAGACGATGTATTTATTGGATCGGATACACAATTAATCGCGCCTTTAACAGTTGAAAAAGGGGCGACAGTCGGTGCTGGCACAACGCTTACAAAAAGTGTTCCCGCCCATAGCTTGACCGTGTCGCGTACCAAACAAACTACACGCACCGATTGGCAGCGACCTAGTAAAAAAAATAAATCTTAATATCAGCATATCAGCGGATATCTATTTTCTTTAGGAGAATCAGTATGTGTGGCATTGTTGCCGCTACGGCTAACCGCAATATCGTTCCAGTATTGATAGAAGGTTTACGTCGGCTGGAGTACCGTGGTTATGACTCATGCGGTGTTGCGGTATTGCGCCAAGGTGAGTTGGTACGTGCGCGAACCACATCGCGCGTAATTGATTTGGCCGAACAAACAACTCAGTTAGACAGCACGCTTGGCATTGCACATACTCGTTGGGCAACACATGGCAAACCAGACAATATCAATGCGCATCCACATACATCACATAATTTAATTGCCCTGGTTCATAACGGCATCATTGAAAATTACGAAGCATTGCGTCAGCCTCTTTTAGAGGCGGGCTATATTTTTGTTTCACAGACCGATACCGAGGTGATTGTGCATTTGGTGCATCAAGCTTATACCGGTGCACAAAAAGGCAATTTATTTGCTGCCGTACAAGCAGTGCGGGCACGTTTGCGGGGTGCTTATGCGATTGCTGTGATAGCACGCGATCAAGCACATCGGGTTGTCGGTGCTCGAGCTGGTTCACCTTTAGTGGTGGGCTTAGGCGAAGACGCACATTATTTGGCATCGGACGCCCTAGCCATCTCTGCGAGCAGTAACCAGATGCGTTACCTTGAAGAAGGTGACGTAGTCGAAATTACGCCTGATACTTGCACGATTGTAGATCATGCGAATCGTCTTGTGGATCGCCCCTTATGTAAAGTCAACGTGCATCATCAGTCAGCTGAGTTGTTACCGTATCGGCACTATATGCAAAAAGAGATTTTTGAGCAGCCCCAGGCTATTGCCAATACGATCGAAGGTATTGAAGGAATTGATAGCGATTTATTTGGGGCGAATGCAAAAACTATTTTTATGGGTGTAGAGCGTGTGCTGATATTGGCGTGTGGCACCAGTTATTACGCAGGGTGTACCGCCAAATACTGGCTAGAAGCGCAGGCAAAATTACCGACTCAAGTTGAGATTGCTAGCGAATATCGCTATCGCGATACCGTGCCTGATCCCGCCACGCTGATTGTTGTGGTTTCGCAATCAGGGGAAACGGCCGATACCTTGGCCGCATTGCGTCATGCTAAAGCACTTGGACATCAGAAAACGCTGGCTATTTGTAATGTGCACAGCAGCACGATGTTGCGTGAAACGGCGTTATCTTTTATGACGCGTGCTGGTGTTGAGATTGGTGTGGCATCGACAAAAGCATTTACGACCCAACTGGTCGTGTTGTACTTATTGACTTTGACCTTAGCAAAAGCGCGCGGTTTATTGTCTGCTACAGCAGAGGCACAGGCAGTTGCCGCATTGCGTCATCTCCCCACTGCATTGCAAGCAGTCTTGGCGCTAGAACCCACATTAATCGCCTGGGCACAGGAGTTTGCGACAAAAGACAATGCGCTTTTCTTAGGGCGGGGTTTGCATTACCCGATTGCGCAAGAAGGGGCTTTAAAACTGAAAGAGATTTCTTATATTCATGCTGAGGCTTACGCAGCGGGAGAGCTTAAACATGGGCCGCTTGCTTTAGTAACTGAGCGCATGCCCGTGGTAACGGTGGCACCAAATAATATTTTGCTAGAAAAACTTAAATCAAATATGCAAGAGGTGCGTGCACGTGGGGGCGTACTGTATGTATGCTCTGATATTGACGGACATATTAAAGAAAGTGAAGGTATACATGTCCTGCACTTGCCGGCGCATTATGGTGCGCTATCGCCTATTTTGCATGTTGTCCCTTTGCAGTTATTGGCATATCACACCGCGTGTGTGCGAGGAACGGATGTGGATAAACCGCGTAATTTAGCGAAGTCAGTTACGGTGGAATAGCTTTGCCCTTATTCATGGCCATATTGGCGATAAGACGGTGTGTGGTCGGTTGCGATAATTTGCAACGAGCTAAGCCCCACTTTGTATGACAAAACAAAGTGCGTGCGATCACGAAGATAGTTTGCTCTACATATGTGATCGCACGATAGATCGTTTAGATGCGCGTGGTATTGCTTGGCAAAAGATTGAGTACTTCAAACCCCGAGATATTGTTTTTTCTAAAGTAATCTAATGCGGCTTGTGGTGTTTGATTTTTTGGTAAAGATAAACCTGGGTGTGCTTTGCCAAATTGTGATGAGATTGAAGCAAGATGCGCGGGCGATAAATCTAGTGATTCACTGCGCTGATGTGCAGATAATCCGTGACGCTCGTGTTTGTTGATATGGCGTTTGTCGATCTGTCGGGGTGTCGTTTCCTCCCCCGATCCTTCGGCTAAGATTTCAGCGCTGACTGTGCGTTCTGTGGGTGTGCTTCCTTGTAATAATTTAAATAAATCTTTTTGCGCTGTCTTTTTGTCAATCTCATTAGCAACGGTGACTTCTTCCGATCCTTCCCCGGATCCGTCGATTGCCTCCCATTCTATATGGGGTCCCTTGCGTGTTACGGGCTGCGCATTTTTGTTTAGTTCTTCTTTGTCAAATTGACCCTGATTGACATAATTAAGAATGGCCTGCCAGTTTTTATTACCGTGTTCGGTATCCACGCCGGTCACATTACTCGGAATAAATTGGCCGCCGACAACATTGCCTTCCACAAATGTGTCATTGATATAACGGCCGATGATGTGTTGATCGAAATGCTTTCTGGGATGGGGTGTAGTGCGATGTGGGTCCAACAAAGAGGGGGTAGATGTACCTTGATTTTGTGCCATCATCGCTGCGCCTGCGGCGGCCCCCGATAAAGCGAGCGCAGAGATGATTACCGTGGTGGGGTGCGTTTTTACCCAATTAAAAACGCGCGTTGCGGCACTTTCTTGCGGGATTGCCTCGGTGGTCGGCGCGTATATTTTTACTGCGCTTGCGTCTTCTACATGATCGTGCTTGGCTAATAACGGGGCATGTTGTTGCTGAGCAATGGTATTGGAAATATTGAACATACGGAGTTCTCCTTGAGGTCCTAAAAATGGGTGAAGTACAGCGTGGCCATATATGTGCAACGCTTGAATAGCATGTGTTGCATTTTCTATGTTTCATAAATGCAGATATGGTTCCGCTGCGGTACATTTTTGTACATTGATTTATTTTTGGTCTGTAATGCAATGTTTGGGCGGCGAGTATCGTTGACTCGGGGTGCGCAATATCTTGCATGACGCTGGTTATGCGTAAATCCCGGCAGACCTAGATAGACTGTTCACTCAACGGACAGCACCGCGCTAACACAGGATTATTTTTAATATCATCATGCTTTGAAATATTTTTGATAGGTCTGCTTCTTGCAAAAAAATAAGCGCATTTCGAAGCGTTGTCTTGGAGAAATCAGCTGATGCAATATTGAACAACGGGCTTATCACGTGGCAATTTGTTGAGAGACATAGCAAGGGTTCTTAAAAAATGCTGCATTTATCGATAACAGCTGTAGCTCACGCTGCCACCATAAAGTGCTGCGCGCAATGCGCGGAATGGCCCTCTTTCTCATAATACATTTTGCCCTGTTCATCACGATGGACCCTCCGTCAGACGCATTTTGGGCGATAAAGGGCGGGCGTTTTATGGATGTCCTGTGCTCAACACGCGCTGTTTATCCGGTCATTGTGGGTGGAAAGCCACGAAACCCGAAGATTCTGGTATAGCAATACTGTTTTTACTAAATTATCTGATAAAAAGATCGGGGTTAAAAACCTTGAGGTCAGTTCTGAATCAAATAGGAGAATGATTGTCCCTGTATGTCAATAAACCGATAAATAAAGGATAGAGCATGAAATATGAACAAAAAAAATTTGCTGCGCTGCTGTTAACGTGTGCATTTATCTGTACAGCAGAGGCTAAAGAAGCGAAAAAATCTACGATGCCTATTTATGTATCAGAGATAGCGGGCATTCATCAACAGTTTGATCAGACCGCGGCAGTCAAAACACATGGCACTGCGCAGGCGCTTGGCGAAAAAAGTATTTTGTTATACGGTGATCCCAAAAAAGCCACTTTATATACTGTTTTAGTTTACATCCCTGCTCACACCCGTATCGATCCCGTAACGCATCCTGATGATGGATTTGTCTCGGTACTTTCGGGAAAGTGGTACGTAGGGTTTGGGGATAATTTTGATAAATCAAAACTTAAGGCGTTAACAACCGGCGGCGTTTATACGGAGCCCGGAAATACCTTGCACTTTGGTGAAACCAGAGATGAGCCAACCGTACTGGCAATGACCCGTTTTGGGCCGAGCGGTACTATTTATGGGAAAAAGCAAGTGTCCAAATAAAAACCTAAAAAAGGAATGCGCTACGAGGGTTGGATAGAGAAGGGTCGAATAGACTTGTGGCGCTTCTATTGCAAGCGAGTGGGTCAATCGCGGATAGTTCAAATGATTTCCACATACTGCGAGAGGATTTTAGTCTCGTTAATGACAAATTATTTACCTCGCACGGCGTAGCTGTAGCTATTGTTGACCTGAGGGCGAACACGTTCTCCGGCAGTGATTATTGAGCGGCATTCATTGAGTGAGATCAAGGTATCCGATTTAGCTACCAGCGCCATTGCTTGAGTGGGATTGCCCCGCCTGTAGAAAAAAGCGTGTCGCAGTCAGGGCATTTTTAGCATAAGTGCTTTTATCAGATACACGGTTTATGCAAGCAGTGCGTCGCATGCCTGATGCGGGAGAAGCGCAAGCGGTAAGTGCCCCGGCAAGCAAAGTTTTTTTAATGATGTGTATGACGGTTATGTCGATTAGCATGATCTTGGTACAGCGATGCTATTTATATTTCCATGGACTGAATAAAGTGGCGATCTTGCGCATTTATATTGTCTACGTATTTTATTTTTGATTTGTCGATAGGGATGGCATTTCCCTTGAATAGTAAAGCTAGGGCTGCCCAATACCGCACGGTTCGCTGTTGCTAACGGCATTTGTTTTTTTGCTACTACGGCGAAAAAAGTCTGGCGTGCAACAGGTTTGTCTCGACTCGCGGTAAGAAGAAAATCTACTGTGACACTTACTTTATCTATGGCCTGATATGGGGCCACTTACTTTTGAGCGTAGCAGGTGTACTGTCCATACGATGCCCGCTCGCGCGCGTTTTGATAGGGCGCGCGGATAATTTTTTAGATGTATCGAAGACGATTTTTTACATTAAGCGGATAAAGGGGTTTAAGCGGGGTAATATTCGTAGCCAAGATTGGCTGTTTAAGGCCAACGACTTCGTTATCCACAAGAGGAGCACCATGAGTCAATATACCGCGCCGTTGCGTGATATGCAGTTTGTTTTGCATGAATTATTGTGTGTCGAACCCGTTCTAAAAGCGATGCCTTCGTATAGTGATATTGATGTGAGTACGATGAATCAGGTAATGGAAGAAGCGGGGAAATTTTGTAGTGAAGTGATTTTCCCCTTAAATCAAACGGGAGATCGTGAGGGCTGTGTTCATCAGGCCAAGTCGGAGGTGATTACCCCTAAGGGATTTAAAGAGGCTTACCGCCAATATATCGAGGCAGGGTGGCCGGCGCTTAGTTGTGATCCAAAGTATGGCGGCCAAGGTTTACCTCTTTCGCTAAACAATGTTTTGCAGGAGTTGCTTAACTCGTCTAATCAAGCTTGGGCGATGTATCCGAGTCTATCTCATGGTGCTTATCAGTGTTTGCATACGTATGGCACACCAGAACAACAAGCGGCTTACTTGCCTAAGCTTGTCACGGGCGAGTGGACCGGAACGATGTGTTTGACAGAGTCGCATTGTGGTACGGACTTGGGTTTATTGCGTAGCAAAGCGGTACCCAATGAAGATGGATCGTATGCAATCACCGGCAACAAGATTTTTATCTCGAGTGGTGAGCATGATTTAGCTGAAAATATTGTGCACTTAGTGTTGGCGCGTTTGCCTGATGCACCCGCCGGGACCAAGGGTATTTCGCTTTTTGTTGTACCTAAATTTTTACCTCAAGGCAGTGGTGTCGGTGCGCGCAATCCCGCGTGGTGTACTGCGATTGAGCACAAAATGGGTATCCATGGAAATGCGACGTGCTCGATGAGTTTTGATGGGGCACAGGGATGGTTGGTGGGTGAGGCTCACAGAGGCCTGCATGTTATGTTTGTGATGATGAATGCAGCGCGTTTAGGTGTGGGTATGCAGGGTTTGGGTTTGACGGAAGTGGCTTATCAAAATTCTCTCGCATATGCACGCACACGATTGCAAATGCGCAGTTTGACCGGTGCAAAAAGCCCAGAGCAAAATGCAGACCCCATCATTGTCCATCCTGATGTGCGGCGTATGTTGCTTACGCAAAAAGCATGGGTAGAAGGAGGACGGGCATTTTCGTATTGGTTAGCTTTACAAATTGATATTGAACATGCGCATCCTGATGCGCGCGCGCGTGAAGAGGCGGCTGATATGGTGGCGTTGATGACACCGATTGCTAAAGCCTTTTTGACAGATAACGCGTTTGCTTCAACCAATGAAGCATTGCAAGTGCTAGGCGGTCATGGCTATATCTCTGAGTATGGCATGGAGCAGTATGTACGTGATGCGCGTATCAATTTAATTTACGAAGGCACGAACACGATTCAGGCTTTAGATCTATTAGGGCGAAAAATTCTCGGTGATATGGGTGCTAAGTTGAAAAAATTTGGCAAACTTATTAAAGACTTCGTCGAAGAAGAAGGTATCAACCAAGATATGCAAGCGTTTATTGATCCTTTGGCAGACCTCGGCGATAAAGTGCAAAAGCTGACGATGGAATTAGGCATGAAAGCGATGACAAATCGCGATGAAGTGGGTGCAGCGGCCACGCACTATATGCGTGTGATAGGGCATCTTGTCTTCGCTTATTTTTGGGCACGCATGGCGCGGATTGCTTGCCAGTATCCAAAAGATCCGTTTTATCAAGCAAAGCTGGCAACCGCGCATTTTTATTTTGCTAAGTTGTTACCGGAGACGGCTTATCAGATACGTGCAGCGCGCGCGGGTAGTGCTTCTTTAATGAAGCTGCCCTCTTCGTTATTTTAAATTGCGTGTTATTTGACTTGCGCTGATACACCGCAGTGGGTGATCAGCACTGGTGACGTGATGGCTGATGTGTCACCGATTTATATCGGGTGCAGTTTGCATCGTGCTAATTCGATAAAGCATCTGTCGTAAGGATGCGCGTCAATGGGCGATGCGTGTTATCAAAATGGGAGAAAAATTAAAGTGAGCACTATGCAGATTCGTCAAGTAGCTGTGTTGGGCGCAGGCGTGATGGGGGCACAAATTGCAGCCCATTTGGTGAATGCCCGTATTCCTGTATTTTTATTTGATTTGCCCACGCAAGGCGCGGATAAAAGTCAGATTGCGCGTGCAGCGATCGCACGTTTACCTAAGCAAAGCCCTGCCCCACTCGGCTTGTCGCACGATGCGCAGCATATTGTGGCGGCTAATTATGAAGATGATCTTGCTTTACTTGGGCAGTGTGATTTAGTGATTGAAGCGATTGCTGAGCGTCTTGATTGGAAACGCGCGCTATACGAAAAAATTGCCCCTCATTTAGCAACGCATACGATTTTAGCGAGTAATACTTCAGGACTATCTTTGACATCATTGGCTGCGGTATTGCCGCAGGCACTGGTACCTCGTTTTTGTGGCGTACATTTTTTTAATCCGCCACGCTATATGCATTTACTTGAGTTGATTGCTTTGCCGACAACGCAAGCTATCTTAGTCGATGCCTTAGAAACCTTTATGACACGGACCTTAGGCAAGGGCGTGGTGCGAGCGAAAGATACGCCTAATTTTATTGCGAATCGCGTGGGCGTGTTTTCGATACTGGCCGTATTTGCGCAAGCAGAAAAATATCAGTTGTCTTATGACTTGGTTGATGATTTGACCGGTAGTCGCTTAGGGCGTGCTAAATCTGCCACGTTTCGTACGGCTGATGTGGTCGGTTTAGATGTGTTGGCTTCGGTGATGAAGACGATGCAAGAGATGTTGTTAGATGATCCTTTCTTACCGACTTATGCAACCCCTAAAGTCCTTGCTGAGTTACTTGACCAGGGTGCGTTGGGACAAAAAGCGGGTGCAGGGTTTTATCGTAAAGAGGGTAAATCTATCCACGTATGGAATGCGGAACAAAAAGCCTATGTAGAATCGGGTGCACAAGCAGATACGCTGGTGGGCCGCATTCTAAAACGCGCTCCAGCGGAACGTTTTTCTTTATTGCGCACGACAACGCATCCGCAAGCACAATTTCTTTGGGCGATTTTTCGGGATGTGTTTCATTACATTGCGGTGCATCTTGAAGCGATTGCCGATAATGCACGCGATATCGATTTCGCTTTGCGCTGGGGGTTTGGCTGGGAGCAAGGGCCTTTCGAACTGTGGCAGTCTGCGGGCTGGACACAAGTCGCGCAGTGGATACAAGAAGATATTGCTGCGGGCCTCACCTTGAGTGCAGCACCTTTGCCTGCGTGGGTATTGGAAGGTCCGGTGGCGCAGAGAGGTGGTGTGCATCAAGCTGAGGGTTCTTGGTCGCCCGGTGCCAAAAAGTTTGTAGGTCGTAGCCAATTACCGGTGTATGCGGAACAAATTTTCCCTGCCCGTATTCATATTGATACCTCGTCTGTAGACACGGCGGCTATGGCTGCAGATCCGCGCTATGCCGGTAAAACAGTCGAAGAAAATGAGGCGATACGCACCTGGGTTGCACGGGATGATGATGTGCTCATTGTGTCTTTTAAAAGCAAAATGAATACCATCAGTCCAGACACTTTAGACGGCTTGTGTCGTGCGATTGAACGCGCTGAGCGTGATCACCTTGCTGTGGTTATTTGGCAGCCTACTTCATTAAAGTTAGGCGTACCGGGTGGGCCCTTTTCGGCAGGGGCAAATCTTGAGGTCGCGATGCCTGCTTTTATGGCAAAGGGGGCGAAAGGTATTGATCCATTTGTCGAAAAATTTCAACAGACTATGCAGCGCGTGAAGTACGCACAAGTACCGGTGGTAGGCGCGGTATCGGGCATTGCCTTGGGCGGAGGGTGTGAGTTGCTGTTGCACTGTGCAAGACGTGTGGCCGCATTTGAAAGTTATATCGGCTTAGTTGAAGCAGGGGTGGGTTTAGTACCGGCCGGCGGAGGATTAAAAGAAATCGCTTTGCGTGCAGGACTTGCGGCACAAGCAATGGATAGCCGCAATATATTAGATTTTCTTAAGTCTTATTTTCAGCAAGTGGCGATGGCCAAGGTGTCATCTTGTGCGTTAGAGGCGCGCACGATGGGGTATTTGTTGCCGAGTGATCCGATTGTTTTTAACGTGCACGCATTGCTTGATATCGCTGTTCGCGAGGCCCGAACCTTAGCGTTAAGTGCCTGGCGCCCGCCGCTGCCGATTTATAAAATCCCGGTAGCAGGACGGAGTGCCATTGCGACGCTGAAAGCGCAACTGGTTAATTTGCGCGAAGGAAAATTTATTTCTGAACACGATGCTTTAGTCGCGGAATATATCGCGCGCGTGGTCTGTGGTGGCGATGTAGATGCAGGCACGATGGTCACTGAAGCGTGGTTGCTTGGATTAGAGCGCCGTGCTTTTACTGATTTATTGGCAACGGCCAAAACGCAGGCACGCATTATGGGTATGTTGCAAACAGGAAAGCCAGTAAGAAATTAATCTTCTAGCAACAGCTTAATCGATGGTGTGTCGATTATGTGTTCAACCACTACTTACAACCTTGTTGCAGGCGACAAGGTGATTGCTTAACGGAGATAACATGAAACGATCATTACAAGATGCTTACATCGTTGCGGCGACACGCGCGCCCATTGCTAAAGCACCACAGGGTGATTTACGTTACACGCGCCCAGATGATTTATTGGCTATGGTATTGCAAGCGGTGTTGGCGCGTGTACCTGGACTTGATCCAGCTGCAATCGAAGATGTGATTGTGGGATGTGCGATTCCGGAAGCACAACAAGGATTAAATGTGGCACGTATTGCTGCCCTATTAGCGGGCCTACCAGTATCAGTAGGTGGGGCGACGGTTAATCGTTTTTGTGCGTCTGGTTTAACCGCATTGGCGATGGCGGCAGATCGCATTCGTGTGGGGGAATCGGATGTGATGATCGCCGCCGGTGTTGAGTCGATGTCGATGGTACCGATTATGGGTAACACGCCCTCACTTTCCCCGGCTATTTTTGAGCAGGATGACCATATAGGTATTGCGTATGGAATGGGTTTGACCGCTGAGAAAGTGGCACAAAAATGGCAGGTGAGTCGGGAGGATCAAGATCAATTTGCATTGGGCTCGCATCGAAAGGCGCTAGCTGCACAAGCTGCGGGGGCATTTAATGATGAAATATGTGCGTTAGAGATACCGGCATACCGCCCTGATTTCAGCCGCTGCGAGGTGACGGTGAAGACACATCGTTTTTCTCAAGATGCCGGGCCACGTGCTGATACAACATTGGCGGCATTGGCTAAATTAAAGCCCGTATTTGCCATGGGCGGGAGCGTGACTGCCGGTAATAGCTCGCAAATGTCCGATGGTGCGGGGGCATTAATTTTAGCGTCTGAGTCGGCGGTTAAACGTTTTAATTTGACGCCTTTGGCGCGTTTTGTAAGCTTTGCTGTGCGAGGGGTTCCACCTGAATATATGGGTATTGGCCCAATTACCGCCATTCCTGCGGCATTGGCTGCGGCTGGGATAAAGCAAGATGATTTAGATTGGATCGAATTAAATGAAGCATTTGCTGCGCAATCACTCGCGGTGTTGCGCGAATTGCATTTAGATCCCGAAAAAACCAATCCTTTGGGCGGGGCGATTGCTTTAGGTCATCCATTGGGCGCTACGGGGGCAATTCGTGCTGCTACGGTAGTGCATGGTTTGCGTCGTCAAGCAGGTAAATATGGGATGGTCACGATGTGTGTGGGTACAGGGATGGGCGCCGCGGGAATTATTGAGCGGCTCTAGTCGACAGTATGGGTAATTAGCGCATCATGATAAGTATCTTGATGGGGATTACCTTACCCAAAAAACATACTACCCACACACTGGGTAGTATGCGTTGATGACTCATGGATTGCGTAGTATTGGCTTCCCATGAGTCATCGTTATTTAGATGGCGTATATATCTTCAAAGGCGGGGCAGTCGCTTATCAATCACTCTATTGAATCAATCTAGCAACGCCCCACCCCTTTGAGTAAATCTTGACTAATATTTGTTACGACCTGCCATCACGCCTCCATCGACATCCCAAATTGCACCTGTCACCCAAGCCGCTTCATCAGATAAGAGAAAGGCTATAACCTGTGCAACATCCTGAGGGATACCTACACGGCCAATCGGATGGAAGGCGTTAAATCCCTGTAATACCGCTTGCACCTGGTCTTTCGGGATAAATCCTTCATAAATGGGTGTCTGGACAACAGCAGGGGAAACTGCATTGACGCGAATTTTTTTGCTCGCCAATTCCATCGCAAGGTGCTGCGTCATTGCGTGCAGACCTGCTTTTGCCATGGAATAAGCTGATGAAGGTGTGGCTTCGATGGCTTGCTTTGCCCACATTGAGCCAATATTAACGATCGCGCCTGGCCGTTCTGCTGCAATTAAATGGCTGGCAAACGCTTGTGTGATAAAGAAAAATGCACGATTTAAGGCAAGGTATTGATCATAGTCGGCTTCTGTATGTGCTAAGAATGGCTTGGGGGAAAATACGCCGGCAGCATTCAGTAATAGATTGATATTTGGATACGTTGTTTTTATCTGTGTCACTAAGTGGTGGAGATCGGTTTCTTTGGTGAGATCGGCTGTGATGGTATTTACTTGACCGAGGGGGGCCAGGGCTGCGCGTGCCAGTTCTGTTTTCTGTGCTTGGTGGCCGACAATAATAACTGAGCCCCCTTCTTTTAAAACAAGCCGTGCTGTTTCCATGCCCATGCCGCTAGTGCCACCAATGACGAGGAGTTGTTTGCCCAAAAAACGTGCTTTCATGCTATTTCCTTTATACCTATTAATCGGTAGGTTTTCGAGGTAAAAAAACTGGCTTGAGCCAGGGTTGAGTCTGCCCGCGTTATGCTGGCAGGTTTGAAATATAAGTACGTCCAGCCAGCGCAGGCGCATTGTTTATCGCCAATCCGCGGCCCACTATCATGGCACCTTCAAGCGTACTCAGAAGTGCGTAAGCATGTGCTTCCGGCGAGCTTGACGTAAACCGTAGTTCACCAGATTGCGAGCCATTTCTGATAATTTTTGTAAGCCAATCTAAATTCATTTGAAAAAATGATTGCACTTCTTGCGCCGCTGCTTCGGACAGTGATTTAACTTCAGCACCTAACATGCCACAGACGCAAAGCCGCTGGTCTTTTTCATAGGTTTGTGAAAATAAATCGACATATCCGAATAGGCGGGCAATGGCGCCGCTATCACTGATTTCGATTGCATTTAAAGCCCCCCGAAATGTATCTGTATAGCGCTGTATCACAATGCGGACCAATTCAGCCTTGGTTGCGAAATGATGATGAATACTTGGTTTTTTGATACCAATTTCGCGTGAGATATCGTCGTAAGAAAAGCCGTTGTAACCATGCACCTGAATCAAGCGCTCAGCGGCATCCACAACGCGTGTGGCCGCAGCAGAGATATCTGAAAAATGTTTAAGTTGCATAATGCCATCGCCTTTCTATAGATACGCACTGTATTTATAGTGCTATTTTATTGAGATTACATCACGCTAGCAGCGTATTAGTAGTTAAGAGATGCGGAGTACGCGCATCACATATACCGACTAATAGGTTTGTATTGTACGGCTTGGTTAGATTGCTTGTCAAGCTCGGCAGTTTTTGTCGCATTAATGTAGTTCGATAAAGTGGGGTATTAAGAAACAGGCGGTACAAAGAGGAAAAGCCGTGACGCACCATTAAGGCAACAATTATTGCTGTGCCTCGTCAAAGTATTCAAGCGACGGCACTTCTATTCTTAGATCGCTTAATCGAGCGACATGGGTATATTGCCCACTCGTTAACTATTTACGCAATTTAGAAGAAATGACGCGAAAGCATGACATCACCGTCGAGCGCCCTACAAAGCATGAAGGGTCATTCAATTTGTCTCATTATTCGCAACTACTTGCGCTTCGTGGGACCATTACCCCGTCTCATTGAATGCATTGGGGGGAGGTAAAAATTTCCGCTGTACCAAGATGATTGTTATTAGTGGAATAGAGATCATGCGAACGATTAAAAAAAGCAGCTTTGCTGCCCCGGTAATACCACTTTATTTTCAACGCAAGCATTTTATTCGCTTGTTACTTAATAATATGTGTGGAGAGTAAGGCGGTGTTTTTGCGCCCACGTACTTATTTAAGGTCAGTAACATGGGCAAGATCGCGCTATTGAGGGGCAGCAGGTGCTGCCTTATCGGAGGGGGGCGTGCTGTCATCGACATGCACGATAGGCGCGGGCGGCGCAGGTTCAGAAAATTTGCCGCCGCTGCCATTGACCATATGCACCAGTGCGCGTGCTAACTCATAGTCGCTAATATCATCGGGACTGGTGCCTGCTCGCGCAGGCATCGCGCCTTTGCCTTTGAGTATGGATTGCATAAGTTGATCATGACCGCGGGCAATATGGGATCGCCATGCGCTTGCATCGCCAAACTTAGGAGCACCGGCAATGCCCGCGGCATGACAAGTGACGCATATTTGTTGATAAATTTGTTCGCCTGTTTTGTAAATGCGTGGGCCGTTAGGGTCTTTAAGCTCAAGCGTGACGACGGGGCGAATGCGTTCGTAAATGGCTTGCGCGCTGTCGTCTCCACCCACGCCGGTTTGATTGCCATTACCCACATAGGTGACAAGCAATATGATAATTGCGATGGGTATAACAAAAGCGGCGATGACAACAGCAATAAGCTGTTTGGGTGTGGTAATTAAAGATTCGTGCTCGTTGTGTTGATCGCTCATGGATATTTTCAGATAAAGGCCGGTTGGCTGGATGCGAATGATCGTCGCGTTGTTTTGGGGGCGGCAGTTATATTGACATGGTCTCGCGGCATTAAAAATAAATGGTGCGCCCGGCTGGGATCGAACCAGCAACCCCTGCCTTCGGAGGGCAGTACTCTATCCATTGAGCCACGGGCGCGCTACGGCAGATTCGCGAATAACGCTTGTGCCGTAATTTCTAAGCAGCGCATTATACCTGCGCTTAAGCGTTATGTGATTTGGATTCGCAGTGTTTCTAAACCTGTTATATGTGCTGTGATCAGATCGCCTCGTACTACACTCGCAACGCCGGCAGGTGTGCCGGTATAAATAAGATCGCCGGGCATAAGGGCAAAATAACGTGATAGGTACGCGATAATTTCGTTGACGCTCCAGATCATCTGGTTGATATCTGAGCTTTGTCGGCGTGCTTCATTGACCTCTAGCCAGAGGGTGGCTTGTTGTAGTTCACCGCATTGTGTGCGTTGAGTAATCGGACCAATTGGCGCGGAGTGATCGTAGCTTTTGGCGATCTCCCAAGGTCGGCCAAGCTTTTTTGCTTCTGCTTGAAGGTCGCGGCGTGTCATATCTAAGCCGATTGCGTAGCCAAAAATATAAGTATGTGCGCTCGCTTGGCTAATATTTTTTCCTTCTTTGCCAATGGCGATGACCAGCTCTAATTCGGGATGGAGGTCTTGCGTTTGTTCTGGGTATGCGACTTTGCCTAGGGTATTAGCATGTACTGGGAGAGCTGCGTCCGCTGGCTTTGCGAAAAAAAAGGGCGGGTCGCGCAGATCACCACCCATTTCCCGAGTATGGTCGGCATAGTTGCGTCCGACGCAATAAATACGGTGCACAGGAAAGGCGAGCGCGTGACCGACAATAGGGACAGCGGGTGGGGCTGATAATGTAAAAAAATATGTCATGATCGGCACGTACGGCAATAAAATAATACGTAACAAGGGGTGTTATGTAATGCGAATGGTATCTAATCTGACGAAAGTAGTGTGATGACGACCGAAAAACTAAATTATTCAAGTACGAATAATCGTGACTTAAAGTTAAGCTCAATGGCGGTTAGGATTATTCCTGTAACCCTCTTCGCGCAAAATTGCACGTTGTTGATTTGTGCGGCTAGCCGCAGCGCTGTCATTATAGATCCGGGGGGTGATTTACCGCGTATTCTTGAGCAAGTGAGCGCCTGCTATGCTACTGTAGAAAAGATTTTACTTACCCATGGACATCTTGATCATTGTTCCGCTGCGGGTACGTTAGCAGCGCAATTAGGCGTACCTATTGAGGGACCGCATCGGGATGAATTGGCTTGGCTTGAGCAGCTCGATGCGCAACGCGTTTATTACGGATTTCCAAAAGAGGCGCCTGTGCTGCCGAGCCGTTGGTTGGCGGATGGCGATACGGTGTGTTTTGGTGCGGTAAAGCTCGATGTTTATCATTGTCCGGGGCATACGCCAGGACACGTTGTGTTTTATAGCGAAGCAGATCGGTTTGCGGTTGTAGGTGACGTATTGTTTGCAGGCGCAATTGGTCGAACAGATTTGCCTCTTGGGAATCACGCGGATTTGATCCGTTCTATTTGCGAAAAACTGTGGCCCTTAGGGGATGGTGTGACGTTTGTTCCTGGACATGGACGAATATCTACCTTTGGCGCGGAGCGTGCTCACAATCCTTATGTGAGTGATGAGGTGCTTGCCGCGCGGTGATAGATTTGGAGCACAGTGTTTTATTTATTTTTTGGTAGATCCCGCTCGCTGGATTTGATTGGCTTGTATAAAAGCGAGCTGGGGTGTACTTTGTTTTTCCGTTACGCAGGTGAGTTGCCAGGCATGCCCGTAAACTAACTCCAATGTGAGCGCAATACATCCCTCTTTGTTGCGTTGTGATTCAATCGCGGCAAGTAAACGATGATGCCATGTTCGTCCGTGCAAACCTTTCTTTGCGTCGCTGCCGGGATAAATCCCTAGCGATCTGACATCGGTGAGCAGCGCTTGCGGTGTTGTGTATGTGAGTGTGAGGTATTCGCTCTCCATCACAGGATTAGCTAATCCACTGTGTACGAGCATGTCACCTAGATCGTGCATATCAACAAAGTCGGGTATGTGCGGTACTGCATCGACTGCGGTAAATGCGTGGCGCAACTCTTTAAGACTATCTGGACCGAGTGTACTAAATATGAGTAAGCCGTTTGTATCTAATACGCGCGCCCACTCTGATAAGGTTTGGTGAGGGGCACTTGACCAATGCAGCGCGAGATTGGACCACAGTAAATCGATTGTGCGGTTAGCAATGGGAAGAGAAGACCAATCTGCTTGTACTATTTGACAGCGTTGCTTATGGGCAAGGGCGCGTTTTAGACGGGCAAGGATACCGCCTTGTGTAGCCTGTGCATAAGTAAGCATGGCAGCGGACCAGTCTAATCCGATGATATGTGCACAGGGATAAATTTTTTGTAGAGGAGAAAACGCATTTCCGGTTGCACACCCCACATCTAAAATACGTCGAGGCGTCAATTTGATTGGCGCCAAGTGTTCTTGTAAACGTTGCATCACTTCTCTAGGTACAAAATCGTTCGCAACAAAACGTGCTGCACGGTGGTCAAATGCAGAATGTAAGCGTGGCAGGTCAAATTGGCGAGGGATCGATTTTTCCATGGGGGGAATAGATGGGGCTACAAGTAGCGCGCAGTATAACGGTGTGTATTGGTTCTCTATATGAGCGGGTCAAACGATGGCCAGGTTGGCAGGGTGTATTACCCAATATGTGCCAGTTATGTGACGCGCGCTCGCCGGCTTTGGTGTGTGGTGTTTGTTGCGCCACATGGTTAGGTGTTGCGTCGCGTCGTTGCGCATGTTGTGCACATCATTTGGATGCGAGTGCAGAAGGCGCGCTAGGTTTACTCTGTGGTGCTTGTCTGTATAAGCCACCGGCTTTTATTTCAACGACGGTGTTGGGTGATTATGCTGCACCCCAAGAGCGCTTAATTTGGGCACTGAAATTTGGTGGAAAATTACCTCTGGCGCATTTTTTTGCCACTGCTTTGGCACAAGCATGCCAGCAAAACTGTTTAACGATACCGTTGCCGCAATTGTTATTACCTATTCCTCTGGGCGCTAAACGATTGTCGGCACGAGGCTATAACCAAGCGTGGGAAATCACGCGGCGATTTGCGCGACAAAGCCATATTCCTGCGTGTGCAAAAAGTTTAATCAGAATACGTGATACGTCGATGCAAGCCGGGTTGTCCTCATTGGCTCGACGCAAAAATTTACGGGGTGCTTTTATCGCACAAGAGCGTGTTCGAGGGCAACACATTGGTGTCGTCGATGATGTGATGACTTCAGGAGAAACGCTGGAAGCGGCCGCGCGTGCATTGCTGCGTGCAGGGGCATTGAGTGTTCGTAATTACGTTGTATTACGCACACCAAAAGAAAAGACGCGTTCTCAAGTAACATCGCCGGTTCTCGGTCCTTAAAAATTACCTTTATTTATTGATATGTTTCATATTGTTCTTGTTGAGCCGGAGATTCCTCCGAATACCGGCAACATTATTCGCTTGTGTGCTAACACAGGTGCGACGCTCCATTTGATTGAACCGCTTGGGTTTACCTTAGATGATGCGAAGATGCGGCGCGCTGGCTTGGATTATCACGAATTTGCGAACCTACACATACACGCTTCTTGGGTAGATTGGTTGGCGCATTGTCAGCCTGATTTAGCCCGGGTATTTTTATTTACCACAAAGGGAGAGGGACTTTTTTTTCAAACTGCTTTTAAGCCGGGTGATTGGTTAGTGTTTGGTTCCGAAACGCGTGGGCTAACACTTGATCAGCGCTTACTTGTGCCCACTCATCAGCGTGTTCGTTTGCCGATGCAAGTGGGTAGTCGTAGTTTAAATTTATCGAATACGGTGGCGATAGCGGCCTTTGAGGCGTGGCGTCAACAAGCTTTTGCGGGTGGCGTGTGATCGCTGTCTTGATGTGCCAGCGCTATATGTATGTAAGGCAGGGCCAATAGATTTTTTGCTTAAGCTACTCGGTCGGCACCCCTTAAGAGGGTGTGGCACGGTGTCGGGTACTTCGAGGGTTTCAATTTAACGTTAAGCAGCGCTCGCTATTTAGAGAGAAATAGATAACCTTGGTTCCCGCTTCTCTCATATATATATAAGGCCATTTGACTTCTGTGCGCCTGTCTTAGTAAGACGCGTTTTAAGATGATGCGCGAAACCTAATGTAGTCGTTGCATGGAATGAGGGCCTTCTGTTTTTGGGTCACGTGCTAATAATGCACGCACCATATCTTCGGCACTTGCTTCGCCTGTCAGTACGTTTACGACAGCGGTACAAATAGGCATATCGATATGGTGCTGTTGCGCGAGTGCTTGTACTGCCTGCGCGCAATACACGCCCTCTGCGACATGACCGAGTTGTTGCAAAATATCGTTTAATTTATTGCCCTGTGCGAGCGCTAATCCAACTTTGCGATTGCGAGAAAGATCGCCTGTGGCCGTCAAAATTAAATCCCCCATCCCGGCTAGCCCCATAAACGTATCTGTTTTTCCACCGAGCGCTAAACCCAAACGTGTCATTTCAGTTAAGCCACGTGTAATCAATGCTGCGCGTGCATTTAATCCAAGCCCTAAGCCATCACTGATTCCTGTTGCAATGGCTAAAATATTTTTAATTGCGCCACTTAACTCGACGCCCACAATATCGCTGCTTGTGTAAACACGCATATTGTTGTGGTGAAAAGCCAGCTGAACGGTGGTGTGCAACGTGCGGTGATGGGTTGCACAGACAAGTGCACAAGGCAGCCCTTGCGCGACTTCTTGCGCAAAACTCGGACCAGAGAGTATGCCGAAAGGATGAGGGTAATTCACCAGTTCGCGTGCTGCAATCTCATGAGGTAGCGCATGATTATGTGGCTCGACACCTTTGCATAGCCAAATAAGCGGGCGTGGCGCTGTACTGTATGTTGAAATGGATTGACATATTTGCGCTAATGCCGACAAGGGCGTTGCAATCACGGTGAGATCCGTGTGTGTATCTGTGAGTAAACGTGCTAAATCTGTACTGGCAGTGAGCGCTTGGGGCAGTGTGATACCTGGGAGATAAGTGGGGTTTTCGCGATGGATATTGATCGTATTGACCAATGCTCCATCGCGTGCCCATAAGGTAACCGCGTGACGGCGTGCAATATGCGCTGCCACTGCGGTACCCCAAGCACCTGCCCCTAAGACAGCGACGTGCATGATAACTATTTAATGCTTAAATGCTGCGCCATTCGTTAGCGGATGTGACTCAATATCCGCCGTTTTGGGCGCTTCGGGTGTGGTCTGTGCCGCTTGTGCTGCTTGCGCTAAGCGTTGTTCATAAAGCAGTTGAAAATTGATTTCAGTAAGATGAATGGGTGCAAACCCCCCTCTTGTAATCAGATCGGCAATATTTGCGCGCAAATAGGGATAAACAATCGATGGACACACAATACCAAGCATAGGGTCAACCTGTTCAGTTGGAATATGACGCAAAGTGAAGATCCCTGATTGCTGTGCTTCAACGAGAAATGCGACGCGCTCTTTGATTGTTGTTGTCACGGTTGCCGTCACACTCACCTGATAAATTTCATCTTGAATGCGCGTCGCGTTGACACTGATTTCGATAGCGACTTCGGGGGACGCTGTTTCTAGCAATATGGAGGGAGAATTGGGTTGCTCCAGTGACGCTTCTTGAAGATAAATACGTTCAAGATTAAAGTAAGGTTGATCTGTTTTTGTATTTTTTGCGGCTTCGCTCATAACGTGCTCTAGAGATAAAGTAACTGGGAAGGCGCATTATGCCGTAAGCAAGGCGTCGAGTTCACCACGTTGATCAAGTGCATGTAATGCATCGTAACCACCGATGTGTTGATCGTTGATAAAAATTTGTGGCACGGTACGTAATCCAGTGCGTTGCATCATCACTGTGCGTTGAGCCAGATCGGTGTCTACCATGATTTTTTCAATGTGCTCCACACCCTTGGCACGCAGTAAATTTTCTGCGCGGATGCAGTATGGGCAAACTTGCGTGCTATACATTAAAACCTTAGCCATGTTGTGGTTTCCTTTTTATTTGGTTGCTAAAGGCAAGCCCATTTTTTGCCAGGCAAAAAGGCCGCCTTCTAAGTCAAAGACTTGGGTATATCCTGCTTGTTTGATGGTGTTGACTGCGCGTGCTGACTGTACTCCAGTTTGGCATACGACAACCAAAGGTGTGTTCTTGTCTCGCGCAAGATGAGCCACTTTGCTGGCAAGTTGATCTAGAGGGATATGTTTCGCGTGAGGTAAATGGCCCTGTGCAAAGGCACTGTCTGTTCGCACATCAATAACGATGGCATTGTTTTTATTAATCAGATGTGTGACTTGAGCTGCGGGTAATGTCGTGCGTTTACGGGTAAGTGCTGGCCAGGCAAGCAAGCCGCCCGCGAGCAGAGCAAGTACCATCAGCATTAAATTGGTACTGTCATAAAAGAAGTGCATAGAGAGGTCTGTTTAAAAAAGAGGGGTAAATAAAAAGTCGCTACTGCATATTTTTATATGCAGCTGTAAAACCAAAGACGACTGACTGTGAGTGCGATATTGGTGTTGGTGCGTACGCCATTATAAAATACTCAGTGTTGAGTTTACTTGCAAGCGCGCACTCGCCATCGCTTTATTGGCGAAATGTCTATATCAATTAATTAATTTTGTTTTTAACCGCTATGTCAAAACTGGTATTGGTCCGTCACGGTGAGTCGACGTGGAATCTTGAGAATCGTTTTACAGGTTGGGTGGATGTCGACTTAACTGAATTAGGTTTACAGCAGGCAGCGCAGGCAGGTCGTCTACTTAAAGAGGCGGGACTGCATTTTGATGTGGCGTATACCTCGATATTAAATCGCGCGATTCGCACTTTGTGGCAGATACAAGATCAAATGAATTTGATGTGGATACCTGTGACGCATTCATGGCGTTTAAATGAACGGCACTACGGGGCATTATCAGGGCTAAATAAAGCACAGACAGTGACACAGTATGGTGAAGCGCAAGTGTTGCAGTGGCGGCGTGCTTACGCTATAGCGCCGCCTCCGCTTACACAAGAAGCGGCCCGCGCCATGTGTGCGGATCTGCGCTATGCGCAGCTTAACGCGCAAGATATTCCGCTGACAGAGTGTCTGCAAGACACGGTTGTACGTGTGTTGCCATTTTGGTTTGCGTCGATTGAGCCGGCTTTGCGGGCGGGAAATAATGTGCTGGTTGTCGCTCATGGCAACAGTATTCGTGCTTTGGTCAAACACCTTGAAGCGATTTCTGATGAAGATATTATTCACCTTAATATCGCCAATGGCGTGCCCCTGCTCTATCAGTTTGATGTCACGAGTCATCGGATTGAAAGGGCGACAATCCCGATATGATCACGCGTAGCATTTTTGGGGTCGATCGGGTTTGTGTGTTGTTTTCATGTTCTTAACAATGGCTGCGATACAGTATTAACGCAAAGCCCGGTCTTCGTAAAAAGAGCATAGATCGTAGGCAAGGGGTGTGGCCGTGCTTGATGAATCGCGGCTGAGCATGGTCTATACGGGGAAAGGACGGTGTGTAATGAAGGTCAAACGTGTGCTTATCGTTGAATGAAAATATTGAGTGAATGATGTTGTAAGCGCTATTTTGTCGTACATTAACTGCCTGACAAGCTTTATACTTTGCACCTCGCTCAATTTCAGTCCGGCCTGATGGCTTGACAGTACCAGGAACGATCATGCGGACTACCTTTAAGAATATCTCTCTTCTCACGCTTGGGCTCATTGCCGGTGTTTTAGCGGCCTTGCAATTTTCAGCAAGTGCACAAAACACATCAGGTCCTTTACCGGTTGATGAGTTGCGTCTGCTGGCCGGGGTGTTTGGTTTAATCAATCAAGAGTATGTAGAGCCGGTTGACGATAAGGCATTACTTATTTCAGCCATCAAGGGGATGGTATCTAGTCTCGATCCACACTCAGCATATCTTGATAGCAAAGAGTTTTCCGAGATGCAAGAGCATGCGCGCGGTCGTTTCGCCGGTCTGGGTATTGAGATTTCTTCCGAAGAAGGTCTGGTAAAGGTGATTAATCCCATTGAAGGCACGCCCGCTGCGCGTGCGGGCATACGCGCCGGGGATTTGATTACGCAGCTAGATAGCAAACCAGTACGCGGTATGTCCTTGGATCAGGCGGTGCGCCGTATGCGAGGTCAGCCGGGTACAAAAATTACCTTGACGATCTATCGCAAAAGTGAAGAGCGTACTTTTCCCCTTACGCTGACGCGGGCTGAAATCCATGTGCAGTCAGTGAAGGCGGTTGCTTTAGATCCACACACGGCGTGGGTGCGTATTAATAGTTTCCAAGAAACAACCGTGCCAGATCTCGCGCGCAAGTTAAAAGAGCTTTCTGAGCAAAATCCCGGTCTTAAAAGTTTGATTCTCGATTTACGCAATAACGGTGGGGGATTGTTACAAGGTGCGGTTGGTGTGGCTGCCGCTTTTCTGCCGCCCGATGTGACCGTTGTGACGACGAATGGTAAAGCGCAGGACGCTAAGCGTGACTATCGTGCAACCTTGGCTAATTATCGTTTAGCAGAGGATGGCGATCCACTCGCTAACCTGCCTGCTTGGGCAAAAACAATCAAAATGGTTGTGCTTGTGAATGCGTATTCTGCTTCTGCTTCTGAAATTGTGGCGGGCGCACTGAAAGACCATAAGCGTGCGATTTTGATAGGTAAAACGACGTTTGGAAAAGGCTCGGTACAAACGGTGCGTAACTTGTCGGAGACAAGTGCAGTCAAGCTCACCACCGCTTACTACTACACACCTTCAGGTACGTCTATCCAGGCATTGGGCATCGCGCCCGATTTAGCGGTAGACCAAAATGCAGAGGGTGATCCAGACGAAGTGCTTGTAACGCGCGAGATTGATAGCGAAAAACATTTGCGCAACAAGCAGCATCCAGAAGATAAAGAAATATCAGGTCGGGAACTGCGTCGTGTGGCTGAGTTACGCCGCTTAGAAGAAGAAAACCTTAAGAAAACACCCGAAGAGCGCGAGAAAGATAAGCGCAAAAAGCCCGTTGAATTTGGCAGTGCGGATGACTTTATGTTGCAGCAAGCACGTGCTTATTTACGAGGTGAAAAACCGCAATTGTCTCGTTCTAAGCTTGAGTCAGCTAGCTTTTAAGGTTTCCGCTACGGTTTACCAAAATGGATGATGGGTTATTGGCGCGTTATGCGCGCCACATTTTGCTGGACCCGTTTGGCGTAGAAGGGCAGCAAGCGCTTCTTGATGCGCGTGTTCTGGTGATCGGCATGGGGGGCTTGGGATGTGCTGCTGCCCCCTATCTTGCCAGTGCAGGTGTGGGTTCCATCACTTTGGTTGATGGTGATGTGATCGAATTAAGTAATTTACAGCGACAGGTTTTATTTTCCACTCAGGATATGGGTTGCGCAAAGGTCCAGGTTGCACGGGATCGCCTTCTTGCATTAAATCCGACCATTGCGGTGCATGCCATCGAACAGTATGCCGACGCATCACTTCTCCATACGCTTGTTGCGCAAGCAGATGTGGTACTTGATTGTACGGATCGTTTTGTTGTGCGGCATGCGATTAACGCGGCATGCGTTAACAGCCGCGTTCCCTTGGTTTTTGGATCGGCGATACGATTTGCTGGGCAAGTGAGCGTGTTTGATGTCAATGTGGCAAGTAGTCCTTGTTACGCGTGCGTGTTCCCTTCAGATTTACCGCCTATCGATGCACCCTGTGCATTAATGGGTGTATTTTCCCCTGTGGTTGCGTTGGTTGGGGCACTGCAAGTATCTGAAGCGCTTAAGTTATTGAGTGGTCTGGGGAGTGCATTGATGGGCAAACTACTACAAGTCGATGCGTTGAACTTGCCTTGGCGCGATATGGCTATTGCGCGAGATTTGTCCTGTCCTGTATGTAAAGGACGTGATTGAAGGTGCGGTTGCATGTGCCAACGCCCTGCCCTTCTGTGCGTAATATTGTGCTTGTGTGTTTTATGATGAGCTATTGAGCTGCGCCAGCAAAATACGCGTTGTATGGGGGTCGGTGCTGATCAGTATGTTGTGTACCAATTTACTTAGCTGTGCTTGATTGGCCTGAAGAATTTCTTTTTTGACATGCAAGAATTGCGCAGGATGCATAGAAAATTCTTGTAGTCCCATACCTAATAAGAGTCGTGTCATATTGGGGTCGCCTGCCATTTCACCGCAGACGGCAACGGGCATGCCCACACGGTTAGCTTCGCTAATTACACGAGCAATAAGCTGTAATACTGCAGGATGATGCGGGTCATATAGATGTGCAACTGCACTATCCGTGCGATCGACTGCGAGTGTGTATTGAATAAGATCGTTGGTGCCGATCGACAGAAAATCGAGGCGCTGCATCAGCATAGGTAAAACAAATACAGCGGCAGGAATTTCAATCATGGCGCCTACTTTTATATTGGCGTCATAGGCATGACCCGCGATATCGAGTTCACTTTTTGCACGAGCGAGCAAAAGCAAAGTTTGTTCAACCTCAGCATGATGAGCGAGCATGGGGAGCAAAATTTGTACGGGACCGCAGGCAGAGGCTCGTAATAACGCGCGCAGTTGGATGAGAAACATATGTGGTTCAGAGAGTGCCCACCGAATAGCGCGTAATCCTAATGCAGCATTGGGGGATGCAATGTGATCTGCATAGAGTGGTTTGTCGGCACCGAGATCAATAGTTCTGATAGTGGCCGGCAAGCCTCCCATGGCGTTCACTGCATTACGATAAGCTAAAAATTGTTCTTCCTCATCTGGTAAATGTTCACCTCGATTCATAAATAAAAATTCGGAGCGAAATAAGCCAACCCCCATTGCGCCGGCAGACAATGCATGAGGCGCATCGTCGGGGATTTCAATATTGGCAAGTAATGTGATGGGAATGCCATCTTCTGTTTGTGTGGGTGTGTGGCGCAGTCGTTGTAATTTTTTGTGCGCTTGTTGTTGTTGATTTTTTTTGTCACGGTATTCGTTTAAGATTAACTGACTTGGGTTGACGATAACAACACCGATATCCCCATCAATAATCAACCAATCGTTTTGTTTAATAAACTGACAGGCATGTTGTAGACCCACTACGGCTGGAATATCTAAACTACGCGCCACAATTGCCGTGTGCGATGTTTCTCCTCCTAGGTCTGTGGCAAAACCAATAAGCGCGTGATGTTTAAATTGCAACATGTCTGCCGGTGCGATATCCCGCGCAATGACGATCAAGTCATCTTTTGTTGTGGATGTGGGTGCTGCAAGGGCGTGAGCGGCGCCTGCCAGTCTTTTTAAAACACGCTCGACAATTTGTACAACATCAGCTTTCCGTTCGCGTAAATAGGCATCATTGATCTCGTCGAATTGGCGAGATAAAATTTCGAGCTGGGTTGTTAATGCCCATTCGGCGTTATAGCGTTGCTTGCGAATAAGTTGAGCTGGAATTTTTGTGAGCATTTCATCGTGCAAGATCATCAGATGCACGTCCAGAAAAGCGGCCATTTCTTCGGGCGCATCTTCCGGTAAGGTATCGCGTAGCGTAAGGAGTTCGGTATGTACCTCTTCAGTGGCGGTGCACAAGCGGTTGACCTCGACCTCCACGGCCGATGGTTCAATCAGATAATGACGAACTTCAAGTGCGGTGTGGGCAATAAGATGGGCTCGTCCTAGTGCGATGCCACGCGAAATGGGAATACCTGTGAGCGTGAATGAGGCATCGATTTGCTCGGCCATGGTTTATTCCTCCCCAAATTTGCTCTCGAATAAAGCGATGACCGCTTGGGCGGCTTCTTTTTCATCGCTACCAATGGTTTCCAGTATTAATTGCGTGTCTATACCGGCGGCGAGCATCATCACACCCATAATACTTTTCGCATTAACGCGGCGCTCATTACGAGTGATCCATATTTCGCTGGCAAAACGGCTGGTTAATTGCGTAAGCTTTGCCGATGCGCGGGCATGTAAACCAAGTTTGTTGGTGACGGTGATGATGGTTTTTTCCATGGCCCTTTTATGTACGCAATAGTTAGCTGTTGGGTGTGATTTGTATCACACCCTGAATACCGCCAACGATTGTGAGTTTGATTAGATCGTGGATGGGCTGTTTGCGGTAGGTGATTGCGCGCAATAGCATGGGAAGATTGATCCCTGCAATAAGCGGCACATTATGCTGTTGTGCCACTTGTGTGGCGATATTGGAGGGTGTGCCACCGTATATATCTGTGAGGATAAGTGCGCTATTTTGTTTGTTCAGTGTTGTGAGTGCAAGGACTGCTTGCGCAATAATCGTGCTGTGTTGTGCGTTAGGTTCGACATCGATTGCGATGACTCGTTCGAGCTCATTGCCATAGATGTGTTCCGCACAAGCTCTTAATACATGTGCGAGCGGCGCGTGTGCGATGATTAAAATGCCAGCCATAGAATTAGATGATAGCCCGTTCTAACGCATCAATAAACATTGCAGCGACATTAAAGCCCGTTTGTTCGGTAATTTCACGAAAGCATGTTGGACTGGTTACATTGATCTCCGTTAAGTATTCGCCGATGATATCTAATCCCACAAGGAATAAGCCGCGTTGCCACAAAATAGGTGCGAGTGCTTGGGCAATAGCGTGATCACGTGGTGAGAGCGGTTGTGCCTGGCCAATACCACCTGCGGCTAAATTACCTCGTATCTCACCGGCTTGAGGGATACGCGCGAGCGCAAATGGTACAACTTGCCCTGCGATTAATAAAATACGTTTATCACCCGCCTGAATTTCTGGGATAAAGCGCTGCGCCATCAAACTACGTTGGCCTTGCTCACCGAGTGTTTCAATAATGGCGTTTAAATTGAGGCCATCTGCGCCGATGCGAAATACGCCCATACCCCCCATACCATCTAAAGGTTTGATAATAATATCCTGATATTGTCTATGGAATGACTGGATATGTTTGATATCACGCGTGACTAATGTTGGTGCAATGAATTGTGGAAATTCAGCGATTGCTATTTTTTCGGAGTGCGCGCGAATTGCATCTGGGTGATTAAATACGTTAGCGCCTTGTGTTTGTGCGCATGATAATAACCAGGTGGCGGTGACGTACTCTATATCGAATGGAGGATCTTTACGCATAATGACGGCGTCAAAATCGCGTAAGGCCGTTTGCTGTGCTTGCGCCAAGGTATACCAGCTTGCATGTGTATGCTGTTCTGATGCAAGCGTAAGCGACGATACCTCCGCTTTGACGGTGTTATCGATAAGGGTCAGCGCGGCAGCTTCGCAGAAAAACAAATGATGGCCGCGCGTTGCTGATTCCACCATCATGGCGTAAGTCGAATCTTTGGCAAGCTTAAAATGGGCCAATGGATCGGTGATAAAAAGAATGCGCATAGACATATCTCGCGGTACTTATGTTAAGAAATCATCGTTTGTGTCAGCAGTGCAGTACGCATGCTGTATTTTACGAAGATATGGGTAGCGTAGCGTGGTGTCATAAAGGCGTATGAGCACCCGAATTGCCCGTATCTTGCGTGTATTTTTCATATGAGTTGCTGGTGAAAAATGATCATGGAGCGTTTTACGCTCAGCGCTATTGTGTGCTGGCACGGATAAGGGGCTGAGTAAGCTCTAGTTCAACGGAGGCGGCAAGTAAGGCTAGGCGTGCTACGACCCCATACATATAAAAACGATTGGGTGTTGCGATGCCCGGCTTTGCGCTGGGGTCGGGTAGTACATTGTCAGCAAAGGCAAGGGGGACAAAGTGCATACCGGGTGCGTTTAAATTTTCATCAACCCCTCGGCCGGTATGTACACGATAAAAGCCACCGACCACATAGCGATCAATCATATAGACCACTGGCTCTGCTACCGCGTCATCGACGGTTTCAAAAGAGTGCACGCCTTCTTGGACAATCACGTCGCTTACGGTGAGGCCATCTTTCACCACGCTCATTTTGTTGCGTTCTTTGCGGTTAAGATTTTTTACTTCAGAGGCGTCTTTGACGGTCATTACCCCCATGCCATAAGTGCCTGCATCTGCTTTGACGACGACGTAGGGTGTCGCTTTAATATCGTACTCTCGGTATTTTTGTGTGATTTTTTTAAGAATACCGTCGACGGTTTCTTGGAGGCGCTCTTCGCCGATGCGCTCATGAAAGTCGATATCACTGCATTGGGCAAAGTAAGGATTAATCATCCAGGGATCAATGTTGATGAGTTGAGCAAAATGCTTTGCTACTTCATCATAGGCCGCAAAATGAGTTGATTTGCGCCGCGTTACCCAACCGGCGTGAATGGGGGGCAGCACATTTTGTTCATGTAGATTTTCTAATATTTTGGGCACGCCGGCAGATAGATCGTTGTTAAGCAATATGACGCAAGGATCGAAATCAATCAGGCCTAAGCGTTGGTCTTCGGCGCCAAAGCGTTTGAGTGGTTCCAGTGTTAAGTGTTGTCCGTCGGCGAGATCAATGTTGGTAGGTGTGGTGATATCGTCGCCTAAGCCGCCTAGTCGAACGTTCAAACCACTTTGACGAAGAATGGCGGATAGGCACGCCACATTTTGTAGATAAAATCCATTGCGGGTGTGACGTTCAGGTATCAACAGAACATTGCGTGCATCAGGACAAATTTTTTCGATGGCGGCCAAGGTTGCTTGTACAGCAAGTGGCAATGCTTCTGGTAATAAGTTGTTAAATCCGCCAGGAAACAAATTGGTGTCAACCGGAGAAAGTTTGAAGCCTGCGTTACGCAAATCAACGGAACAATAAAAAGGGGGGGTATGTTTTTGCCACTCCAAGCGAAACCAGCGCTCTATGGTTGGTGTTGCTTCGAGAATTTTTTGTTCGAGCTCCAATAGGGGGCCCTTTAATGCAGTTACCAAATGAGGAACCATCAAGTCGTCCAGATTAAGGTTGTAGTAGGGGAAAGCTTAACTGATTTACGTGCATTCCCTATGAGGGGTTGGTTTCACAATAGACCTCTTGCATAACCTATTGCGCACTTCGAATACGCGGTTGCGCGGTTGGGGCACTTTGTATCCGCGGGGCGAAGCATGCTTTGTTGCGCCCGCTTTGTACTTATGTACGCTTATAAGCATTCTGGTTTATGCGTGCCGCGCGCTTTATCTTGCTCGCTATGGTTATGCAAGAGGTCTAATAACTGAGGTAAGAGAGTGTCCCGCGCGCGATTTCGGTTCAGAAATAAATGGCGTGGCGATGAAGGAGGTGTTTTTTTGCTGAGATAATGTCTTAGCATAGGCTCACTTATGGTTTAACAGAGACTGATTATGTATATGCGCATGCTGTATGGTTTAAAGCGCATCCATACCGGTTTCGCCAGTGCGTATACGTATTGCTTGCTCGATTGTGCTGATAAAAATTTTGCCATCACCAATCTTGCCCGAGCGCGCTGATTTTTCAATCGCCTCAATCGTTGTCTCTACCAGTTTTTGAGGTACGGCAACTTCGATTTTTATTTTTGGTAAAAAATCCACCAGGTATTCTGCTCCGCGGTATAACTCGGTGTGTCCTTTTTGCCGACCGAATCCTTTTACTTCAGTAACTGTCATGCCGCACACGCCTATCTCAGATAGTGCTTCGCGTACTTCGTCTAGCTTAAAGGGTTTGATTATTGCGGTGATCAATTTCATTGGCTCCTCCTTAGCGCGCATCACACACATCATAGCAACCTGGTGTTGCATGTGAGTGGGGTATTTATAAAACCCATCTGGGTTAATAGCCAAATTATCGGTAGCTTGGCCGATACGATAGCGTTATGTGTTCATGAGCAGTGATAGTGTGAGATTCTTGCTTTTTGTTTTTTAAACAGTTTTGCATTTTAACGTGTTGGTTCGGTCAAGGTGTGTGATTTACCTATTGTTTTACAGGATTATTTGCTTCCCCCGTTTTTTGTCAGGGGTGCGGATGTGCTTAGCACTCCCTTTGATTGAGTGCTAAAATAGCCAATAACCTAGCAGAGTGCGGCTAAACTTAGCTAGGTTGCGGTGGGCTTGCCGGTATTTTGATAAGCTTAGCCACGCTAAAGTTGCTATTGTAGGGATTGAGGTGCGTGAATGCGTGCCGTGTTGGGCGCTTACTATTGGCTTGCCCAAGCCATTGTTGGCTGTCATTGATAAGGAGTTTGTCCGTGAATGCGGTAATACCGAGTACTAAACAACATCGTTTTGATGGTCTAGGCACGTTGGTGCCTGTGGGCGGACTGGGTAGCCTTGATACTTACATCGACAAGGTTAATCGTATGCCTATGTTGAGCGATGAAGAAGAAAAAGGTTTTGCACAGGCTTTGCGTGATAACAATAACGTTGACGCTGCGCGTGCGTTGGTGCTCTCGCACTTACGATTAGTGGTATCTATTTCCCGCCAATATCTGGGCTACGGATTGCCTCATGCCGATTTGATCCAAGAGGGCAATATCGGTTTGATGAAAGCAATCAAACGCTTTGATCCTGATCGGGGTGTGCGTTTGGTGTCCTATGCCATCCATTGGATTAAAGCGGAAATTCACGAATATGTGCTTAAAAATTGGCGCATGGTTAAAGTAGCAACGACCAAGGCACAGCGTAAATTATTTTTTAATCTGCGTAGCCAAAAGACGGGTCTACAAAGCTTGACTCAAAATGAGATTGATACTGTTGCAGAAAATTTAAATGTTAAGCGTGAGGATGTTGCCGAAATGGAGGCGCGCTTAGCCGGTAGTGAGTTTGCACTAGAGGGGCAAACAGAGGATGGCGAGCAGACTTATGCGCCGATTGCTTATTTGGCTGATATGCGTTACGAGCCGACGCAAGTGATGACATCGCAGGCACGTGATCAATTGCATGGAGGGGGCTTAGATCAAGCGTTGGCTAGTCTTGATGCGCGTAGCCGCCGAATTGTGCAAGCACGTTGGCTTGAGGTATCTGATGAAGGGGGCGGTGGCGCGACACTACAGACTTTGGCTGAAGAGTTTGGTGTGTCTGCTGAGCGTATTCGCCAAATTGAAGCGGTGGCGTTGAAAAAAATGCGTGGTGTATTGCCCGCTTAATGGGTTAGCACAAGCTGTGATGGGGGAAGACTTCTTCCCCTTTTTTATTTGATTAAATTTTTTCTACCAATAAACCTTTAAGGTATTCTCCTTCTGGAAAACGTGCCAATTGCGGGTGATCTGCACCGGCCGATAGACGTTTGAGAATGCGTATGTCGGCATTGGCGTCTAAAGCGGCATCGCTCACAATATCTTGAAAGCATGCGGCGCTTACTGCTCCTGAGCAAGAGTAGCTAAACAGCAATCCGTTAGGGCGAAGTAGCTGTAAGCCAACACGATTAATTTCTTTGTAAGCGCGTGCGGCCGATGCAAGATGTTGTGTGGAGGGCGCAAACTTAGGCGGATCCAGCACAATTAAATCAAACTGACGGCCTTCGCTTTGCAAATCCCGCAATGTTTTAAATGCATCCGCATCGCGCCATTCGGCGCGCGTAGGCTCAAAGCCATTGAGCGTGACATGCTGTTGTGCCATGGAGAGCGCTTGTGCTGATGAGTCAACCGATAATACGTGTGTTGCGCCCCCCTTAAGTGCAGCAAGAGAAAAGCCGCCGGTATAGCAAAAACAATTGAGTACTTCACGTTGATGAGCCAGCTGTTGTACGAGTAAACGGTTATCACGTTGATCTAAATAGAAGCCGGTTTTGTGGCCCGATTGAATATCGACGTGATAACGCACGCCGTTTTCTAAGATCGCAATGGGCGCATTCGGTTCAGCGCCAGAAAGTACACCGGTGCGTAGCGGTAGGCCTTCACGTGTACGGATAGCAGCATCCGAGCGTTCATAGATATCGGTGCAACCTGTTTCTTTTTGTAGCGCAGCGACAATTGCTTCTTTCCAGTGTTCTACGCCGACTGCGGTAAATTGGCAGACCAATTGTTGGGCGTATTGATCAACGACCAATCCTGGTAGGCCATCAGCTTCACCAAAGATAAGGCGAGAAGCATCGGTTTGTTTGATCCACTGGCGGCGGTGTGCGATGGCACGAGCAATGCGGCGCTTAAATAAAGCATGATCAATCGGCTCAGTTTCATCAAAACTCCATACGCGTGCGCGAATTTGTGAGGTGGGACTAAACGCAGCCCGAGCAAGAAAGCGACGATTGTAGGAAAGTATTTGTATGGTTGCACCCGGGGCACATGGACCTTCAATACGACTGATGGCATTGGCAAAGACCCATGGATGGCGGTGTAGCAAAGCATGTTCTTTGCCAGGTTTAAGAATAAGGGCGTTCATATTTTCTTTTTTGAAGAGGTTTTACGGTGTGCACGTGGATGGGCTGCATCGTAAACGTGAGATAAATGCTGAAAGTCGAGGGCAGTATAGATTTGCGTACTGACGATGCTGGCGTGACCTAACAAATCTTGTACTGCACGTAAATCCCCAGAAGATTGCAGGATATGGCTTGCAAACGAGTGGCGTAATACATGAGGGTGTACATCTGCGGGGATGCCCGCAGCGCGTGCTAATGCTTTGATACGCAAGTAGACCATATGGTGATGGATACGCCCACCACGGGGAGATAAAAAAAGCGCATAAGGATCGGGCGCATGTTTGCTGATTTGTGGTCGTACTTTTAGCCAGTCATATAAAGCGATGCATGCGCGGCTTCCGACGGGTACGGTGCGTTGTTTATTGCCTTTACCTAAAATCGTAACTTGCTTGCTTTCAAGATCAAGCCAGCCACGTGATTGATAACCATCGAGAGAAAAATAGCGCCAGTCTAGTTGCACGAGTTCAGAAAGACGTAGGCCAGATGAATAAAAGAGTTCGCAGATCGCATGGTCTCTTACGCCGGCAATACCGATTTCGATATGTTCGGCTAAGGCAACCGCATGCTCGACAGAGAGGGCTTTGGGTAAGCGTTTCGTGTGACGAGGTGCGCGGATACCTATGACGGGATTGATCGGCAACGTAGTATTTTGCTCACCCAGCCATGTGTAAAATCCTCGCCATGTTGAGAGTATGCGGGCAATACTTGGTGGGGCGAGTCCTTTGCTATGAAGTTGTGTCGTGAATAAACGAATCTGGTGTTGTGACAATGTAAGTAAAGGCGTGTGTGTCGCTAAACTTTGTAACTGCACAAGATCACGACGATAGGCAGCGAGCGTATGTGGAGAGAGCTTGCGTTCGTGGCATAGCATATCGAGATAGCGCTGCGTGAGCGGATCAAGCGTGATGTCGCGGTATTTTTCAGACATCACTGCGTGCGAGTGCTGCACTAATAAGTGCGCCGATTTGTTCAAGATAGGTTGTGCCGATATGTGCGTTAAAGCGTTGTGCGTCGTTATCCCCGAGTACTAATATGCCAGCAGTGTGTGGTTGAGTATGATGCGTATCGTGTGGCGATAAACGCGTGGCTGTCCATGTGCGTAAGGGAATAAGTGCAATTGACGCAATAGGATGAGGCGCTAACCAAGCACGGACTTCGTTGCATAAGGGATTGGTTTCGGTTCCGCAAAGGGGCGTGATGAGCGCGTCGATTTGTTGCTGAAAGCTGATCGTAGTTGTCTGTGTTGTATCAGTCCATTGGCGCAATACGACGCAGGGTAAATCAAATATTTGGCACAGAAGTTGGCAGATCAGCTCGGTACCCGGATAGGGCTGGCGCAACAGTGCGGTAGCAAGTTGATGCAGTCGGCTAAGCGTGTGATCATTTTCTTTTGCATGACGTTGTAGCTCCGTAAGACGTAACTCAAGGCCGCGGTTTTTTTCACGCATCACTTCAAGTTGTCTCTCTTGTAGAGAGATAGCGCGATGATGATAAGGGCTAGTGATATTGATGTTAGTCAATAGCTCAGCTTGGCGGACAAAAAAATCCGGGTTGCCCAGTAGCCAATGTGCAATATATTGATCATCGATTGTTGCGCTCATCTCATTCACCTTATTTGTTGGGTGGCGTGTGTGGGTGCTACGGTTATTGTAAGGGGTGAGTGCTTGGTTTTGTGATGCAGATTACACGTCGCTGTGAGCGTTTTTTGGGACATGCAATTTTCGTTGAAGGCCTGTTGCTTGCCTTATGGATTGAAATCACATGCCCTTTTTCGGCGTGCGCGTTAGGGTTGTAGTTTTTTGCGCAGTAAATCATGAATATGTTGGGGATTGGCTTTGCCTTTACTTAGCTTCATCACTTGCCCAACCAGTGCGTTAAATGCTTTTTCTTTGCCCGCACGAAATTCAGCGACGGATTGTGGATTGTTTGCTAGGACCGTAGTAATTAATTCGTCAAGCGCGGTGATGTCAGATATTTGTTGTAGACCTAATTTTTCGATAATCTGATCAACGGTTTCCTGATTGTCCACTGTTGTATGCCACATCGCTGTAAATACTTCTTTCGCTGTTTTATTTGATAGCGTGTTGTCGACAATGCGTTGGATAAGTGTCGATAGTTGCGTGGGCCTGATAGGCGATTGTGGAAAGTCAAGGTTGTCGCGGCGAAGTGCCGCGGCGAGCTCGCCAATAATCCAATTAGCGGTAGGTTTTGCTAATAGCGTATGCGCACTATCGGTTGCTGTGACGGCCATGGTTTGTTCAAAATACTGCGCCATGGTGTGGCTCTGTGTCAGCAGCGTGGCATCGTAAATAGATAGCCCAAAGTTATCGATAAAGTGTGTGCGTAAATCGTTAGGCAAGGTGGGCATCTGTTGACGCACTCGCTCAATCCACGATGCATCAATGACTAAAGGCAGGAGATCGGGATCTGGAAAATAGCGATAGTCATGTGCATCTTCTTTGCTGCGCATACTGCGTGTTTCTTTGCGATCGGGATCATAGAGCCGCGTTTCTTGAGTGACTTTGCCGCCATCTTCAATCAACGTGATTTGACGATGAATCTCATAAAGAATCGCTTCTTCTAAAAAGCGAAAAGAATTGAGATTTTTAATTTCACAACGTGTGCCTAAGGTTTGCTGCTCTTTGGGCCGCACTGACACATTGGCATCGCAGCGAAAAGAACCTTCTTGCATATTGCCATCACAAATACCTAGCCACATTAAAAGATGGTGCAATGTTTTTGCATAAGCGACGGCTTCGCGCGCGCTGGTCATTTCGGGTTCGCTGACAATTTCGAGTAGCGGTGTGCCGGCACGATTAAGATCGATCCCGCTCATGCCGTGGTAATCCTCATGCAACGATTTGCCGGCATCTTCTTCAAGATGCGCGCGCGTTAGATGAACCACTTTTTCATAGGTGTCGGTTTTATCTTCGACCTGAATAATCAGTTGCCCGCCGGCGACAACAGGGAGCTCAAACTGACTAATTTGATAGCCTTTGGGTAAGTCTGGGTAAAAATAATTTTTACGCGCAAACACACTATGGGTAGCAACCGTTGCGTTAAGCGCTAAGCCTAACGTGATGGCATGTTCAACGGCTGCTCGGTTAAGCATGGGCAGCACACCGGGTAGAGCCAAATCAATAGCACTTGCTTGTGTGTTTGCTTGCGCGCCAAAACGCGTTGCGCTGCCAGAAAATAATTTTGAAGAGGTGCGCAGCTGAGCATGGGTTTCCAGCCCAATAACGACCTCCCATGATGGATGCATCATGAACGTACTCCGTCGGGGGTTTGGCGGTGCCAATCGGTTGTTTGTTGAAATGCATGCGCGATTTGTAACATGCGTGCTTCATCGAAATGATTGCCAATGATTTGCAAGCCAATGGGCAAATTATCTTTGCTTAAACCACAGGGCACGCTCATGCCGGGTAGGCCAGCTAAACTAGTTGATAAGGTATAAATATCTTCTAGGTACATTTGTACCGGGTCGGTTGTTTTTTCGCCAAGCTTCCACGCGGTAGAAGGGGTAACGGGACCCATGATGACATCGCATTGCGTAAACGCTTGCTGAAAATCATCGGCAATCATGCGACGAATTTTTTGTGCTTGTAAATAATAGGCATCGTAATAGCCATGCGATAAAACATAAGCGCCCACCAGAATGCGGCGCTTAACTTCCCAACCAAAACCTTCTGCACGTGTCTGTTCGTACATCTCGTTAAGGTCTTGGTATGTATGCGCGCGATGTCCATAACGTACACCATCAAAGCGCGATAAATTGCTCGATGCTTCAGCGGGAGCGATCAAGTAATACACCGGAATAGACAGCGCTGTTTTGGGGAGCGATACTTCAATAGTCACCGCGCCCAAATGACGTAATTGTGTGAGTGCAGTTTCAATAGCGCTACGTACATTGCTTGCGAGCCCTTCACCAAAATATTCTTTGGGTAGACCAATACGTAGACCGAGTAATGGTTGCGCGTGGGAGGCATTGGGTAATGGTTGATTAAGGTGCTGTGTGTAGTCTTCGCTTGGGCGCTCAACACATGTTGCATCTTTATCGTCAAAACCTGCCATTGCGTTAAGTAGCAATGCACAATCTTGCGCACTTGCAGCCATGGGCCCTGCTTGATCCAGGGAGGATGCGAAGGCGATCATGCCAAAACGCGACACACGACCATAGGTGGATTTAATGCCGGTAATGCCGCATAGTGCTGCAGGTTGGCGAATGGATCCGCCGGTATCGGTACCTGTAGCAGCAGGCGCTAAGCGTTGCGCAATAGCGGCAGCCGATCCGCCTGATGATCCTCCTGGCACCCGTTGTGGATCCCAAGGATTACGTGTGATACCAAAATAAGAGTTTTCTGTGGATGAGCCCATTGCGAATTCATCCATATTTGTTTTGCCTAAGCACACCATATTTGCGCCACCCTCGCCTAAGCGGCTGACCACTGTTGCATCAAATGGACTGATGTAGTGAGCGAGCATGCGCGAGCCCGCCGTGGTACGCCAATGGCGTGTAACAAATACATCTTTATGTAATAGCGGGATGCCACATAGTGAGCCGGCATTACCCTGTGCACGAAGCGCATCAGCGCGATGTGCTTGCGCCATGCTGAGTTCTTCATCCACGTGCAATACGGCATTTAATGATTTGGCTGCATCAATGCGAGCAAGATAATGTTGCGTAAGTTCGACGCTAGAAATCTTTTTATTTGTGAGCGCAGTGCACAGCTCAGTGAGTGTTGTGTTGTGCATTATTCCACTACCCTGGGTACGAGATAAAGACCATCTTCTGTTTTAGGTGCGTTCACTTGATATCCCACTCGCGTAGTGAGTGTGGTGGGTTCGGTAACGGCATCATCACGGAGTCGCTGCGTGAGTGTATGGCGCGTTGCGATCGGGTGTGATAGTGCAGTAACACCTTGCGTGTCAACAGCTTGGATCTGTTCTACAAGGGTAAAAAAATGATTGATTTGCTCAAGTGCTTGCGCATTTTCTTGAGGGGTAATTGCAATGCGCGATAAACGTGCAAGCGCGGTAATATCGGATGGTTTAAGCGTCATGGCTAAAATGCACAAGTGTGCGTCAGTAAAGAAAAATTCACGTAGATGCAAAAGACAGTTTGCGGTTGGCAGCACGTCTTTCTGTGTTATTGAAAAAGTCTTTCGTTGTTTATGGTGAGTTTTTGGGACTGCGAAGCAAACGCTAGCGCGGCATTATAAGGTATCATGACGCTTCTTTATTGACTGCCGGGTGACGCATGCCTGGCCTGCGCAAGGGCTCCTCATGTTCGGTTTTATTCGCGGTTATTTTTCTAGTGATTTGGCGATTGATTTGGGTACGGCCAATACGCTTATCTATATGCGCGGCAAGGGCGTCGTTTTAGATGAGCCCTCGGTCGTGGCAATTCGTCAAGAAGGTGGGCCAAACGGCAAAAAAATTATCCAAGCAGTGGGTCGTGAGGCCAAAATGATGTTGGGTAAGGTGCCAGGCAATATCGAGACGATTCGACCGATGAAGGATGGCGTGATTGCCGACTTTACGGTGACCGAGCAGATGCTGAAGCAGTTTATCCGTATGGCGCGCGATACGCAGCTATTCAAGCCACTCACACGCATTATTATCTGTGTGCCTTGTGGTTCGACTCAGGTTGAGCGACGTGCTATTCGTGAGTCCGCTTTGGGTGCCGGCGCCTCGCAGGTGTATTTAATTGAAGAGCCGATGGCCGCAGCGATCGGTGCAGGCTTACCGGTTGCTGATGCGGCTGGATCGATGGTGGTTGATATTGGTGGCGGTACAACTGAAGTTGGTATTTTGTCTTTAGGCGGTGCTGTCTATAAGGGTTCGGTGCGTGTGGGGGGCGACAAGTTTGATGAGGCTATTGTCAACTATATTCGTCGTAACTATGGCATGTTGATCGGCGAGCAAACCGCTGAAGCGATCAAAAAAGAGATTGGCTCGGCTTTTCCGGGTGCTGAAGTGCGTGAGATGGAAGTCAAAGGACGTAATTTGTCTGAAGGTATTCCGCGCAGCTTTATGATCTCCAGTAACGAAATCCTCGAGGCACTCACAGATCCGCTTAATCAAATTGTTTCTGCAATCAAAATTGCATTAGAGCAAACACCACCGGAATTGTGTGCTGATATTGCCGAGCGCGGCATGATGTTGACGGGCGGGGGTGCGTTGTTGCGTGACCTTGATCGTTTGATGGCAGAAGAAACGAGCTTGCCGGTTTATGTTGCCGAAGATCCTTTGACTTGCGTGGTGCGTGGTTCTGGCATCGCTCTTGAGCGGATCGACACCTTGGGTAATATTTTTTCCCAAGATTAAAACGCACGACCACACTAGGCGGCATACCACCTTATGGATCGCTCGCTACGGCCGTTATTTAAACGAGGGGTTCCGGCCCTCGTCAGACTTTTTCTATGTTTAGTCTGTGCACTTACTTTATTGATATTTGATGCGCAAGTGCAGGCGCTTCATACCGTGCGTGCTGTTATCTCGACGGTGCTTTATCCTTTGCGGCAAGTTGCGGTGTTACCGCGTGATGCTTTTTATGCGGTGACCGGCTATTTTTCGACTTTGAGTACGTTGCGGCATGACAATGGAGTGTTGCGTACACAAGCCAGCGCGCAAGAAGAGAAAATGCTGCGGTACGCTTTGCTTACGGCTGAGAATGCACGCTTGCGCACGCTATTAGAGCTGACCCAGCATAGTCCTTTACGTATGGTGGCGGCTGAAGTGCAGTATGAAACACGCGACGCTTATTCTCGTAAAATTATTATTGATCGGGGCGCGCAACATGGTGTACGACCATCGCTGCCGGTGCTTGATGAGCGTGGCTTGATTGGTCAGGTGACGCGTGTTTTTCCGTTACAAGCGGAAGTGACCTTATTGACCGACAAACAGTTGTCGGTGCCCGTACAAATTGTTCGCACAGGCTTGCGTGCACTGGTGTCGGGTGCGGCTCAGCCAGGTTACCTTGAATTGCGTTTTGTCGCAGCGGGTGCGGATTTGCAGGCAGGGGATGTGTTAGTGACATCGGGTTTGGATGGTGTTTACCCGCCGGGTTTGCCCGTGGCTACTTTAGTGCAAATGGAGGCGCGCGGAAAAGCGAACACGGCATTTGCCTTGGCGCTGTGCATGCCGCTTGCACGACTACATCATTACCGGCAAGTTATGGTATTGGGCGAAGGGCTAACTTTGCCTGAAGCGCCCCCGGTTGAGCAGGAGCAGCCGATGCGGGATCGTAAGGGACGCCTTCTTCCTATGCCACGAGTGGGCTAAATTTATATGGCCGTTACACATTATTTACTCCGCCCTGTTAACCCTTACTTTATTGCGTTCAGTCTTTTTTTAGGACTCTTATTTAATTTGCTTCCTTGGGGGGGATCAAGTTGGGCTCCTGATTTATTAAGTTTGATATTGATATTTTGGAGTTTGCATCAGCCACAAAAAGTGGGTTTAGGGGTCGCTTTTTTTTGTGGCCTGCTAATGGATGTGCACAATGGCGCATTACTTGGTGAGCAAGCCTTAGGCTATACATTTCTAGCTTATTTTTCAGCAACGATTCATCGGCGTGTGCTAGGTATGGCAAGTTTTGGGCCGATAGTGCACGTGTTTTTGCTACTAATGGCAATGAAATTGCTATTGCTGTGTTTACATGCTTTTTTGGGTGCGCGTTATCCTGGCTGGACGTATTTTATGCCCGTGTTGGTTGGCAGTGCTTTGTGGCCATTAATCAGTGCTTTGTTATTGATGCCGCAACGCCGCCCCGATCACGTTGATACTAATCGACCTATTTAAGCGTCATTGTTTAAATGACTAGCGATAAATCGCAATGAGTGAATTCCGTGATGCACAAGCAGCATTAAGTCAATTCCGTTTTCGGATCGCGGCTGCGGGCGCTCTGGTGCTTATTTGCTTTGCTGTTTTATTGGTGCGTTTTTTTTGGTTGCAGGCCGTACGTTATAACCACTACGCGTTGGCAGCTGAAGACAATCGTATTGCAATTGTGCCGATTGTGCCTAATCGGGGATTAATTTTAGATCGCAATGCAGTAGTGCTAGCGCAAAATTATTCTGCTTACACCCTTGAGATTAACCCTTCAAAAATCAGTCAAGATTTAGAAAGCTTGATCAATGAGCTGGGCAAGGTGGTTGAAATTTATCCACGTGATCGAAAGCGTTTTAAAAAGCAATTGGATGAGTCGAAAAATTTTGAGACTTTACCTATTCGCACATTATTGTCCGATGAAGAGGTCGCGCGATTTGCCGCACAACGTTACCGTTTTGCTGGGGTGGAGATTCGTGCGCGCTTGTTTCGCCAGTATCCGTTAGGCGAGCTTGCTTCGCATGTGGTGGGCTATATTGGGCGCATGTCGGTGAGTGATCGTGAGCGTTTAGAAGACGCAAGTGACGTGAATGATGAGCGTGGCCAAGATTTCGATTCACGGATAGATATCGCCAACTATCGTGGTACCGACTACGTGGGTAAAGTGGGTGTTGAGCAAAGTTACGAAACAACCTTGCATGGCATTACTGGTTTTGAGGAAGTAGAGGTAAGTGCCGGCGGCCGTGCAGTGCGTGCTCTGTCTAGTACACCCGCTACGCCGGGTGACAATTTGATTCTTTCGCTGGATGCGCGCCTTCAATATTTAGTCGAGCATTTATTTGGTGATCGTCGGGGCGCTTTTGTTGCGATTGAACCGGCGACGGGCGATGTACTTGCTTTTGTGTCCAAACCTACTTTTGATCCTAATTTATTTGTTGAGGGAATCGACTCAGAGACGTGGAAATCACTTAATGAGGCGCCGAGTAAACCTTTATTTAATCGTCCGCTGAAAGGTACTTATTCACCCGGCTCGACTTATAAACCGTTTATGGCCTTAGCTGCTTTAAGCACAGGTAAACGGACGCCCGAGCAATCCATTGCCGATCCCGGTTACTTTATGTTTGGTAACCACCAGTTTCGTGATGACAAAGTGGGCGGTCATGGCATTGTCGATATGTATAGATCAATCGTGCAATCTTGCGACACCTACTACTATATTTTGGCGCGTGATTTGGGCGTAAGTGCAATGCATGATTTTATGAAGCCCTTTGGATTTGGTCAGATCACCGGGATTGATATTATCGGCGAAGCGCGGGGTGTATTGCCTTCCCCTGAATGGAAACGGGCCGTTTATCGTAAAGCTGAGCAACAAAAATGGTATCCCGGTGAAACGATTTCGTTGGGTATTGGCCAGGGCTATAACAGTTTTACGATTTTGCAGATGGCGGCAGCGACCGCTAATCTGGCTAACCGCGGTGTGGTGATGCAGCCTCACGTAGTGCGTGTGATTGAAGATGCGGTGACACGTGCACATACATTGACGACACCTAAAGAGAGCTATCGCATTCCTCTTTTGCCCGCACATATTGATTTGATTCACCAAGCGATGGTTGGGGTAAACAAAGAGGGAACGGGTGCGCGTGCGTTTACGGGTGCAAAATATATTTCAGCAGGCAAAACGGGTACGGCTCAGCTGTTTAGTATTGCGCAAGGGCAGAAATATCATGCCGGAAAAACCCAAGAACATTTACGGGATAACGCTTTATTTATTGGGTTTGCGCCTGCGGACAAGCCCAAGATTGCTTTTGCATTGGTTGTTGAAAATAACGGCTTTGGTGCGCAAGCTGCTGCGCCGATTGCACGTCAAGTATTGGATTACATGTTAGAAGGTACTTGGCCAAGTAATGTGCCGCCTTTAATGACAGCAAATGAAAAGAACAAATTGTTAGCCAGTGCGCCACCGCAGATTGATAAACCAAAATCTGCTGATGTTGTTGATCCTGCCGTGATGCTGGTCCAGGCATTATCTAGCTTACGTAAGCAAGCGCATCCACGCGTGTCCACAGGGGAGTAAATATTGTTTATCGCCTTATTACGTTATCTGCGCTGGATATTTTCAGATTTTGATCGGCCGCTGGCTTTGATTACTTGTTTGCTTTTGGGTTGTGGCTTGATTACGCTGTATTCGGCCAGCTTAGAGATGCCGGGAAAAGTACAAGATCAGCTGCGCAATATTGGTTTGGCTTTTGCTGTGGTGTGGGCGGTATCGCGTCTGTCACCGCAAACGTTGATGCGTGCGGCTGTGCCAATTTACACAATAGGCTTAGCGTTGATTATTGCAGTTGCTTTGTTTGGTTTGGTGCGTAAAGGTGGGCGACGTTGGATCAATATTGGTATTGTTGTGCAGCCTTCAGAGATTATGAAAATTGCAATGCCGCTTATGCTCGCGTGGTACTTTCAAAAACGCGAGGGCCTCACGCGCATATGGGATTATTGTCTCGCCATTATTTTAGTGGTGATACCGGTGGCGCTTATTGCGCGTCAACCTGATTTAGGTACTGCGTTGCTGGTGTTTTCGGCGGGCATTTATGTGATTTTTTTTGCGGGACTATCGTGGACAATTGTATTAACGGTGTTAGGGGTGGCACTGTTTTGCATTAGTATTTTGCTCGGTTTTGGCGGTGGGATGTGCGATTCAGATAGCTCGTGGTTATTTTTGCATGACTATCAAAAGCATCGTATTTGCATGTTGCTTGATCCAAGTAGCGATCCTTTGGGTAAAGGTTTCCATACGATTCAGTCGGTGATTGCAATTGGTTCAGGAGGCCCGTTTGGTAAAGGTTGGTTAAAAGGCACGCAAACACACTTAGAATTTATTCCGGAAAAGCATACCGATTTTATCTTTGCCGTCTTTGCTGAAGAATTTGGTTTGCTGGGTAATATTATTTTGCTGGGATTATTTACCGCATGGATGTTTCGTGGTTTGGCTATTTCATTAAGTGCGGCAACGCTATTTGAGCGCTTGCTAGCAGGGGCTATTACCTTGGTGTCTTTTACCTATGCTTTTGTCAATATTGCGATGGTGAGTGGTTTGCTTCCTGTCGTGGGTGTGCCCTTGCCCTTGTTTAGTTATGGAGGTACGTCGATGGTAACGCAAGGCTTGGGTTTAGGCATTTTAATGAGCATTGCACGCAATCGTCGTCTTGTGCAGACCTAGTGTGTGACCGTGTGGTTCAGTCAAAAAGCACATTGAAGTGAGTTCCTAATATTCACCATAAATTACATTTAATAAAAATAAGTGCTATCACTTACACTTGCGACCTTATTCAAAATTAAAAGAGGGGAAGCAATGTTTTACAAAAATGGAATAACAGCCGCAGCCATTTTGCTCTGTGCTTCAGCAGCATGTGCGCAAAGTGCAGGTAGCGTTCTTGTTACGGCAGGGTGGTTACACCTTGCGCCACAAACCGCTAGCGACCCTCTTCGCGTGACCAGTGTGGGCGGTACGCCGACCAATATTGTGAGAACAGGCACACACACTAATGTGGAAAGCGCTGACACGGTTGGTTTGGGTATTAATTACTTTATTACCGACAATATTGTGGGTGAGGTTTTTGCGGGCGTGCCACCACGTCACACCATCACGGGTACAGGTACGCTACAAAAATATGGCGAATTGGGTAACGTAAAGCAGTGGAGCCCGGCGCTGTTGGTGAAATATTATTTTGGTTCGGCGACACAGCGTTTTCGCCCCTACGTCGGTGCTGGGGTGAACTACACTTGGTTTACTAATGGGCAGTTAACGAATAGTCAATTTGCCAAAGACAATTACGGTCCCGGTAGCTCTACGGATGTGAAGGCGGATGCATCGTGGAATCCTGTGTTTACACTGGGTGCCAGTTATGCGATTACAGACCGTTGGTATGCGGGCGCGTTTGTTTCTTATTTGCCATTACAAACAACCGCAAAGCTCACTACGACCACTGCAACTAAAACGGTTGTGACAAGTGAAGCAAATATTAAAATTCGTCCTATCGTTACCTATCTCAGCGTTGGCTATCGTTTTTAAGTTACGTTGATTTATTTTTTACGCTGACGGTTTTTTGCCCGAATGCGTAGGTGTGGCATCCATCTTATTGTTGTAAGTGGATGCTGCACCTAAGCCCTCTCCCCTCCTCCTCTTATAACGTCCTAGTTTGGTTCGGCAAGGTAGCTATTAGTCTGTTCAAAACGTGCATAAATTTTGTTGGAAAAAGTCCGTTTGCCAAAAGCATTTCACAGGATATGGGCTGTTAAGTGATCGAAATAATATTGACGTAACCGAGCGTTGATGATGTGTTGCGCAAAGCACCAGTTTAAGTGTCTGCTGTACACGATCCCACAATGATGATGAAGCTATTCCAGCCTTTATCAAATTTTTAAGCTTATTCAGATAGTCTTTGCGCTGCGCTCATCAACTTTTTAGGGATGTGATGGATATTTTTTATCTCGGGGTTATCGTTTTATTTTTGCTCATCACTTGGGCATTTTTGCTGGGATGTCAAAAATTAGGAGAGCGAACATGACGCCATTTTATGTCGTGGTGGGAATGGTGACGCTGGGTCTGTTGGTGTACTTGTTGATTGCGCTACTCAATGCGGAGGATTTGTAATGATCATGCAATCTTTCATTTTACTTGTGGTGTATTTACTGGTTTTACTTGCATTGGCTTATCCCATGGGGCTTTATTTGGCAAAGGTGGGCGAGTCTTTACCCATTCCCGGCCTTGGATGGTTAGCTAAAGTTGAGCAGTGGCTTTATCGTTTGCTGGGTGTAAATGCACAGACTGCGATGGGATGGAAGCATTATGCATTTTCATTGCTTATTTTTAATACGCTGGGCGTTGTATTTGTCTATGTTATGCAGCGTGTACAAGTTTGGCTGCCCCTTAATCCGCAGGCACTGGCAAATGTTAGCCCTGACTCAGCATTTAATACGGCGATTAGTTTTGCGAGTAATACCAATTGGCAAGGGTATAGCGGTGAAGGGACGATGAGTTATTTAACGCAAATGTTAGCGTTAACGGGACAAAATTTTTTTTCAGCCGCCACCGGTCTCGCTGTCGCTTATGCGTTGATCCGGGGGTTTACCGGGCATGGATGCGCGACGATCGGTAATTTTTGGGTGGATGTAACGCGTACCACTTTGTATGTGTTATTGCCCTTGTCTTTTGTTTTTGCGATTTTTTTGATGGGGCAAGGCGTTATTCAAAATTTTTCGTCTTATCAGGATGTGCACTTAATGGATCCTGTGACCTATACACAGCCAAAGATGGGGGCTGCGGGTCAAGTCTTACACGATGCGCAGGGTCAGCCTCTGATGGAGAGGCTGACGGCGACGACGCAAACATTAGCGATGGGGCCCGTTGCTTCTCAAGAAGCCATCAAGATGTTGGGTACAAATGGCGGTGGATTTTTTAATGCCAACTCAGCGCATCCGTATGAAAATCCGACGTCTTTAGCGAATTTTTTTCAGATGCTGGCGATTTTTATTATTCCTGCGGGCTTGTGTTTTGCTTTTGGGCGCATGGTGGGTGATATGCGTCAAGGTTGGGCGATCTTAGGCGCGATGACGATTATTTTTACAGTATTAACGTTGGTTGTTTTAAGTGTGGAACAACAAGCACATCCTGCATTACAAGCCTTGGGGGTTGATCAATCGGCTCATGCATTGCAGTCGGGCGGCAATATGGAAGGTAAAGAAACGCGTTTTGGAATCAGTGCTTCAGCTTTATTTGCGGCAATAACGACCGCGGCTTCCTGTGGTGCGGTCAATGCAATGCATGATTCTTTTATGCCCTTGGGTGGACTAATTCCTTTGGTGTTCATTGAGTTGGGCGAAGTTGTGTTTGGGGGTGTGGGTTCGGGTTTATATGGCATGTTGATCTTCGCGATCTTGGCTGTTTTTATTGCTGGGTTAATGGTTGGTCGTACGCCTGAATACCTCGGCAAGAAAATTCAGTCATTTGAAATGAAAATGACCTCCATCACCATTTTGATTACACCCACTTTAGTTTTAGTGGGCACGGCATTGGCGGTGATGTTTGATGTCGGAAAAATGGGGATTGCCAATCCAGGGGCGCATGGGTTTTCAGAAATTTTATATGCGTTTAGTTCAGCAGCGAATAACAATGGCAGTGCATTTGCGGGTTTATCCGTAAATACGCCCTTCTACAACACATTACTTGGATTGATTATGTGGTTTGGGCGTTTTGCAATGATTGTGCCTATTCTTGCCATTGCAGGCGCATTAGCGGCAAAGAAAAGATTACCCACGACCACCGGTACGATGCCAACACATGGTTTGTTATTTATCGCGTTATTAATTGGTACGGTTGTGTTAGTGGGGGTTTTAAATTATGTGCCCGCGCTTGCGTTGGGCCCGATCGTTGAGCACCTACAACTTTTTGCCCGGTAAAGGAGTGGTATGACAACGTCAAATACTAAAAATACCGCGCATGCATCTGCCCATCATTTAGTGGATACCACTTTGATTTGGCAAGCCATGCTTGATGCATTTAAAAAATTGGATCCACGTGTTCAGTGGCGCAGTCCTGTTATGTTTGTGGTCTACGTGGGAAGTATGGTCACTTCGCTTTTATGTATACAAGCCTGGGTGAGTGTAGGCGAAACACCAGCGCAGTTTATTTTTGCAATCACACTATGGCTTTGGTTTACGGTTTTATTTGCAAATTTTGCGGAGGCCCTTGCTGAGGGGCGCAGTAAGGCACAAGCGGCATCGCTGCGTGCGCTTAAGCAAACCGTGAGCGCGAAAAAAATAGCGTGTAGTGCAACGCAAAACACGCGTTTGTATGGCAGTGCTTGGAAAGCAATATCAGCGACGCAATTACGTAAAGGCGATACGGTTTTAGTTGAGGTGGGCGATGTTATTCCTGCCGATGGTGAAGTGGTAGAAGGCGTGGCGTCAGTGGATGAAAGCGCGATTACGGGGGAGTCAGCGCCGGTGATTCGTGAATCGGGGGGTGATTTTTCTGCGGTGACAGGGGGAACACGTGTCTTGTCCGATTGGCTTATTGTCCGTATTACCGTTAATCCGGGTGAAGCATTTATTGATCGTATGATTGCGATGGTCGAAGGCGCGAAGCGACAAAAAACGCCCAATGAAATTGCACTGACCATTTTATTGATTGCATTGACGCTTATTTTTTTGATGGTGACCGCCACCCTATTACCTTTCTCGATATTTTCTGTGGCGCTGGCACAATCAGGTGCGCCGATTTCAATCACCGTTCTTGTGGCGTTATTAGTCTGTTTAATCCCCACTACGATTGGTGGCTTACTTTCTGCTATCGGGGTGGCAGGGATGAGCCGGATGATGCAAGCGAATGTGATTGCCACTTCAGGTCGTGCAGTTGAAGCTGCAGGGGATGTTGATGTGTTGCTGTTAGATAAAACGGGCACGATTACATTGGGAAATCGTCAGGCTGCTGAATTTATTGCGGCACCGGGTGTGACGCAAGCGCAGTTAGCCGATGTGGCGCAGTTGGCATCACTTGCCGATGAAACACCGGAAGGACGTAGCATTGCGGTGCTTGCTAAGCAACGTTTTAATATTCGCGAGCGAGAAATGAATACCTTGCATGCAAGCTTTGTGCCGTTTAGTGCGCAAACACGAATGAGCGGTATTGATATAGGTGAACGTGCGATTCGTAAGGGTGCGGCTGAAGCGATTAAAAAATATGTTGAGTCATTAGGAAAAGTTTTTCCCAATGAAGTCAAACAGACTGTAGATGATATGGCGCGGCGTGGTAGTACCCCTTTAGTTGTTGTCGATGATGGCAAGGTGATGGGTGCGATTGAGCTAAAAGATATTGTAAAAGGAGGCATTAAAGAGCGCTTTGCTGCTTTGCGTCGTATGGGTATTAAAACCGTGATGATTACCGGCGATAACCATCTCACTGCTGCCGCCATTGCAGCAGAAGCGGGCGTGGATGATTTTTTAGCGGAGGCTACGCCGGAAGAAAAACTTAAGTTAATTCGCAGCTATCAACAGCAAGGTCGTTTGGTAGCGATGACGGGCGATGGGACGAATGATGCACCTGCTTTGGCACAAGCCGATGTGGCCGTGGCGATGAACTCGGGTACACAAGCGGCCAAAGAAGCAGGCAATATGGTAGATCTTGATTCCAATCCAACTAAGCTACTTGAGATCGTTGAAATTGGTAAGCAAATGCTGATGACGCGAGGTGCATTGACGACATTTTCGATTGCCAATGATATTGCTAAATATTTCGCCATTATTCCTGCAGCATTTGTTACCACCTATCCGCAATTAAAGGCACTTGATGTTATGCATTTATCCAGTCCTTCTTCGGCAATTATGTCGGCCATTATTTTTAATGCCTTAATTATTGTGGTGTTGATTCCGCTGGCGCTCAAAGGAGTGAAATATCGCGCGGTCGGTGCAGATTTATTGTTGCGCCGTAATTTGCTGATTTATGGTTTGGGCGGCATCGTGGTGCCTTTTATCGGCATCAAATGTATTGATGTTGCGCTTGCTTTGTTAAACCTTATCTAGGAAATGTGAGATGAAATCAACATTACGCCCTGCCCTTACTTTATTTATTGTGCTTACTTTGTTATGTGGCGTGCTGTATCCCCTTTTGGTAACGGCGGTGGGTAAATTGTGTTGTGCAAAACAAGCAGCGGGTAGCTTATTGTTTCGTGCAGGACAACCGATTGGTTCATTGTTGATAGGGCAATCCTTCTCTTCCCCTCGCTATTTTTGGGGGCGTCCTTCGGCAACTACGCCGATGCCTAACAATCCCCTCGCCTCTACGGGTAGTAATTTAGCCGTGACTAATCCGGCATTGGTAGAGGCAATCAAACAACGCATACATGCATTGCAAGTTGCAGACCCGAGTCATGCTGCGCCGATTCCCGTTGATTTAGTAAGCGCTTCTGCTAGCGGTTTAGATCCTGATATTAGTGTGGCGGCAGCGATTTACCAAGTGGGTCGTATTGTGCGGCAGCGGCAGTTAAGCTACGAAGAGGTCCATCGTTTAATTGATCAACATAGTCATCGCCCTTATCTGGGCTTTTTGGGAGAACCCCGCGTTAATGTACTGGCACTTAATCTTGCCTTAGATGCGCATCATTAAAGTGATTTTTAGCACGCGATATTTCTTGATATGGTCGTAATGCAAGGACGTGTTTAGGCATTTTTTGGAGACCGCTTTTTTAAGATGTGCTGTGAGGTATGCAGCGCTTTTTGAAGAGAAACAAGTACCTTGTGGTTTTGTCGGTGATAAGGCATAACATGAGGGTGGTGATTTATTTATAGAGGTGAGCCTGGGGCATTTTTTGAGTGGTGTGCGCCATGTATTTCTGTCTTTGGATTTTCATCTAGGTAATGTATGTATCCACATGATGATCAACGACCCGATCCGGATGCGTTATTGGCGCAAATGCAAGCACAAGCAAAGCGTGCATCGCGTGGAAAATTGCGCATCTATTTTGGCGCGTCTGCGGGGGTAGGAAAAACCTGCGCAATGTTGAATGCGGGGCGTAAATTGCAGACAGAGGGCTGCGATGTGGTGGTGGGTATTGTTGAAACACATGGACGAGGCGAAACAGCGTCGTTGGTAGAGGGCTTACATGTGGTGCCGCTCAAAGCGGTAACGTATCGGGATCGCGTCATTTATGAGTTTGATATTGATGCCGCGCTTCTTCGTCGCCCGCAATTAATTTTGATTGATGAGTTAGCGCATTCCAATGCGCCGCAATCACGGCATCCTAAACGCTGGCAGGATGTAGAAGAATTGCTCGAGGCGGGCATTGATGTATTTACCACGGTCAATGTGCAACATCTTGAAAGTTTAAATGATGCGGTTGGTGGAATTACCGGTATTCGTGTTTCTGAAACCTTACCTGATACCGTTTTTAATCAAGCCGATGAAGTAGTGCTTGTTGATCTTCCTGCGGAAGAATTATTGGCACGTTTAAAAGCAGGAAAAATATATCCGCCACAACAAGCGGAGCGTGCAGCCCATCACTTTTTTCGCAAGGGTAATTTGATTGCCTTGCGAGAGCTGGCACTTCGTCGTACTGCTGAGCGTATCGAAGATGATGTGCAAGCTTATCGCGTTGAAAAATCAATTAATACCGTATGGCAAACCGATGCGGCATTATTAGTATGTGTTGGCCCCAGTCTTCATGGGGATCATGTGGTGCGTAGCGCGGCACGTTTAGCGCATCAGCTAAATGCGACATGGCAGGCAATTTACATTGAGACGCCGCAATTACAACGATTGCCTTCGATGCAACGTGAGCGGATTTTAAAAACACTCAAACTTGCACAAGATTTAGGCGCAACAACAGCTGTGTTGTCGGCTAACGATGTGGCCTTAGCAGCGATTGATTATGCGCGTAGCCATAATTTTTCGAAAATTATTTTGGGGCGCAGTAAGCGCAGGTGGCCATGGCGGCGCTCGCATCACAAACGTATTGCGACAAATGCACCGGATATTGATCTTATCGAAATGGGTTATGCGATTGATCCGTCTTTGGGGCATGAGCCGATCAATGCGACCACTTCCCTTGATAGCTTGCGTGGGCCGATAGCCCGCCGCGCGCCACGTTATCGGCGTTATATCGTAGCGGTGTTGATTAGTTTGACATTGACGTTTTCGCTTATTCCATTTTTGCCCGTGATACATCTGACGAACACGGCCATGTTATTTCTATTGATGGTGGTGTTAATTGCCGTACGCTTGGGTCGCGGGCCTGCCATGGCAGCAACTTGTGTTGGGGTTGCGGCGTTTAGTTTTGTATTTATGTCTGCGCATTTTTCTTTTGCGATCGCCGGCACGCCTTATTTAGCGACGTTTATGGTGATGTTAATTGTGGGGCTGGTAGCAAGTCACTTAACAGCGAGTTTGCGTTATCAAGCACGTGTTGCACGTCATCGCGAAAATCAAACACGATCACTCTATGAGTTTGCTCGTGAATTATCCGGTGTATTAAAAACCGAGCAGATATTTGAAATTACACGTACCTTTATTGCACGTACTTTTTCTGTGCGCGCAACATTGTTATTGCCTGATGATGCCGGGAGCTTGCAATTTATACCGGGAAAAACAGATACGGCAGCAAAGGGCGCTGATGATTTACTCGATATCGGTATTGCGCAATGGGCCTTTGATCATGCGAGTTCAGCTGGGATGGGGACGGATACGCTACCGGGTAGTCCGCTTTTTTATTTGCCCTTGGTAGCGCCAATGCGCACACGAGGTGTGTTGGCCATTATTCCCGAAAATCGGCGTTGGATTTTAATACCAGAGCAAAGGCAGCAACTGGATACGTTTGCCGCACTCGCTGCGATTGCATTAGAGCGTGTTCATTATATTGAGGTGGCACAAGATGCGTTAGTCCGTATGGAATCAGAAAGATTACGTCATACTTTATTGGCTACGCTGTCTCAGGATTTACAACCTTCTCTTTTGACATTAACGCATTTGTCGACATCGCTACGATCCTCTTCGCTTGCTTTGAGTGAGGCCGATAAAACGCTGGTTCGCGCTTTGCATGAGGAAATTGCGCGTTTACATCATCATGTTGCCAGCTTACTCGCCGCGCATAAAAATCAAGATGCCGTGGCGAGTAAGTCGGTGACGCAATAAAAAATAACTTAATTTAATAGACACATAGGGCAATCAAATGAGATCGCATAGTGTGTCACGCTGATAATGGTGTAATGCGATGTATTTATCGTCTGATGGTGTTTGCTGATTTACATTTGCGTGTGGTACGCCTTGGCTTGAACATCGATACATTGGTGGTATGCCAAGAGCAAGATAGATATGAGATGTCACGCGTTGTTTGATATCGCTCGTTAATCTCCCATATATTTAATAGTGATCGCACCTTCTATTAAGTGGCAAATTTAAAAATATTAAAATTGTTGATATATGCGCGATATGGTTGGGGGTGGTGATGTGGAGGGCCTAATAAAGCGATTTTAAAGTGAACTACTTGTTGAGGAATGTATCTAACAGATGATGCAAAGGGTGGTTTGATATGCGTGGCGATCATGCGGGCGTGGAGAAAAGGTTATGCGTACTTGTTTTTCTCAAAGGCGGTGTGATCGCGATAGGCGTGTGGGTATAACGGTTCATGTTTATGAATCAGATGTATTCCTCCCGTATTTATTGCGGTGTTATCCCATATACTTTTGGGCTTTTTTATAGAACGGAATAGTAATGAAATCGAACGAAATATTTCTTGCGCTTCAAGAAAAATTAAGTGAGTTACTAAAGCACGCGCCTTTAAGCGATATTAAACACACCGCACGTGCAGCGCTTCAACATCAACTTACCAAGTTAGATTTAGTGACGCGCGAAGAGTTTGATACGCAAGCGCAAGTATTAGCGCGTACCCGTGAGCGTTTAGAGCTACTTGAGCGTAAAGTGGCGGCGCTAGAAGCGCAACAATCTTTGCCCAAATTGTAAGTACAGGTCGCGCATGGGTCTTGCCATGATCAAAAGCCGGGCACTGGCGGGTATGCGTGCGCCTGCTATTACCGTTGAAGTACATCTTGCCAATGGTTTGCCTAGTTTTACTTTGGTTGGGCTGCCTGATGTGGAGGTGCGTGAGAGCCGTGAGCGGGTGCGTGCTGCGTTGCAAACATGTGGGTTTGAATTTCCCGCACGGCGCATTACGGTTAATTTAGCGCCGGCCGATTTACCTAAAGAATCGGGACGTTATGATTTGCCGATTGCCCTTGGTTTGCTTGCAGCTAGCGGACAAATACCCAGCGCGGCGCTCGCTGATTATGAGTTTGCGGGCGAGCTTTCTCTCAATGGACAGTTGCGCCCTATACGGGGTGCGCTTGCTATGACGCATGCGATTGCGCGCGAGCGTGAAGCTAAATTTATTTTGCCGGCTTTGTGTGCACACGAAGCTGCTTTGGTACCCGGTGTACAAATTTTTGCTGCACCTGATTTACTCAGTGTATGCGCGCATCTTGTGGGTACAGCGTGCTTACCTATTCATCCTTGTGCGCATGTGCCCCCCACTTTTGGGATTGAGCATGATTTAAGCGATTTGCGAGGTCAATTGGGTGCGCGTCGTGCATTGGAGATTGCGGCAGCAGGACAACATGGCATGTTGCTGATTGGACCGCCTGGCTCGGGAAAATCTATGCTGGCGCATCGATTGCGCGGCATTTTGCCGCCGATGAGTGAAGTCGAGGCACTTGAGTCGGCTGCTGTACTCAGTCTTTCTCACCAAGGTTTTAATACTGCCTATTGGCGGCAAAGGCCATTTCGTGCACCCCATCACAGTGCTTCTATGGTGGCACTGATTGGCGGTGGTGGCGTGCCCAGGCCCGGAGAAATTAGTTTGGCGCACCACGGCGTTCTCTTTCTCGATGAATTTCCAGAGTTTTCGCGACATGCACTTGAGTCTTTGCGCGAGCCTTTGCAAACGGGTGTTGTGTCTATTTCAAGAGCCGCACAGCAAGCCGAATTTCCTGCCCAATTTCAATTGATTGCTGCGATGAATCCTTGCCCTTGTGGGTATTTAGGGCATGCGACGCGTGCATGTTTATGTACGGCCCCTATGATTGCACGCTATCAGGCGCGACTATCGGGGCCTTTGCTTGATCGCATTGATATGCAAGTGTTGGTACCCTCTCTTACGACGGAGGAACTGCTTGATGCCCCACCGGGTGAATCGAGTTCGATGGTTGCCCAGCGTGTGCTTGCTGCACGAACACGACAGTATCAGCGCCAAGGAAAGTCCAATCAGCGTTTATTAGGTGAAGAGTTGGCGGACTGTTGTACGATTCCTCCGGACGGGAAAAAATTATTACAACAAGCGCAAGCACGCTTACATTACTCGGGGCGTGCCTTACATCGCATTTTGCGTTTAGCGCGCACGATTGCTGATTTAGTTGATAGCCCGCAGATCGAATTACTGCATTTAGCCGAAGCAATTCAATACCAGCGTAGTGCCTCCTTGCAACAGGCCAATCGTGTTTAATGCGGATTTTTTAAGGGCACGTATGCAGCGCACATTTTTATTGGGAATGATTTGTTTAGGCGTGGTGGCTAGTGTTGCTTGGTATGGCTTTACCAAATTATCGCCGGCTCCGGCCGTTACGTTTACTTTGTTATCAGGTCAAACGCAAAGTTTGGCAGCGTTACGAGGCAAGATGGTGATCGTCCATTTTTGGGCAACAAGTTGCCCTACTTGCATAAAGGAGATCCCGCAGTTCACGCGTCTATATAAGCAATTTAACGTTCAAGGTTTGGAAATGTTTGCGGTCACGATGTCATATGATCCGCCGATGTATGTTGCCAATTACACGCGTACGCGTCAGTTGTTATTTCCTGTGGCGATGGATAGCGATGGATCGATCGCGCGCGCTTTTGGTGATGTGCAAATTACGCCGACAACTTTTTTGATTGATCAGCGCGGCAATATCGTTAAGCGCTATGTGGGTGAGCCCGATTGGGCCCAATTTGAGACTTTGCTTACACAGAAGCTTAGCGTTGTTTTGGAAAAATAAAAAATACTTGAGCCAAATAGGCCGTGATGATTGCCATTTTCCTAATTTATAGAGACCACTTGATCTTACTTCTCACGGGATATGTTGTCGATTTTGTTTGAATAAGACCCGCATACTTATTGTGCGGGCCAAATACGGCCGGTGTTTCCCACTTCACGTCCAGAGATCTGCTGAGCGGCAAGATTCGAGTATGCCAAGACAAGAACCCGCTCGTTGTTTTCCGTTTCGCCCTCTGTGCTTGTCAGCATTCCGGTTCTTGCAGATTACCCTTAGCTTGCTGAATATATGCATACAAACGGTCTTTGGCGGGGGATATACATGGCGCTAGATGGGTAGTTTGGCACAAGGCCTCGTACACATCTCACTAAACAGGCTACGTCAGGCAAGCGTATCCGTTGTTTAGTAAAGGTAAGCTTAAGCGTACAAACATAGCTTAAGCTGATCCAACATTAAGACACCTTAGGTCGCGTCCAATTGGGCGCATATCTTGCCGCTGGGCGGCAAAAGAGGAAGCTTAAGCCGCGAGTGCTTTGATGGCAGCAGATAAACGTGACTTGTGCCGTGCCACTTTGTTTTTATGCACAATTTTTTTGTCAGCAATGCTATCTATGGTGCTTTGCGCACTTTTAAATACCAATGCTGCGGCTGCTTTATCTCCGACTTTGATCGCTTTTTGCACAGATTTAATCGCTGTGCGCAGGCGGGAACGCAGACTAGAGTTGTGCAGATTTTGCTTGTCAGCTTGGCGCGCGCGCTTGCGTGCCTGTGCGGTATTTGCCATATAAATTAGATTCCTGCTAAATATCTCACGCCGCTTCGACGCAAGATAGGACTAAATAAAAATTAGAGAGTCCAGCATTGTACGCGAAAAAGTTGGTTATTAGCAAAACCCCTCAGGCTGCTGAGCTAAGGTCTTTGAAAAGGTCCTACGTTGTGGGGCCTGCTGCTTTTTGATAACGCCGTTGATAAACACGGTTCTGAACTGCTTAAGGGCGCGTGAATAGGGAATTTTTGCGGGCTAATTTGTGAGGCTAGGATGTGGGCGACGACTTTTATATGGGTTGCCTCACCTATTTTTCTGGGGTGATGTGGGCAAAGCACACAGATGGTGTGTATTGAGTACTATATAGCGCAAACGGTGATGGCTATTTTGCTGAGTATGCATCGCGGTGCGCCAAAAACGTGTTATACCGCTATGTCCGTATCGTTTTGCACTTATGCATTTTGTTGGGGGATGCGCAGGCTTGTTGTTAACGGGGTACGCACGGTTTTATGTGGTGAGGCGATCAACATAACGAGAGGGCGTTATTTTTTATTTCAACTTTCTTTTTCTAAACCGTTCTTGAATCTTCTCAAAACACTCGCTGCTGTCAGTTCGCTTACGATGCTGTCACGCATTACCGGACTGTTGCGCGAAACGCTGATTGCTCGCACCTTTGGTGTATCAGAGTTGACTGATGCTTTTTATGTCGCGTTTCGTATGCCTAATTTGCTGCGCCGACTTTTTGCTGAAGGTGCATTTGCCCAGGCTTTTGTCCCTATTCTTGGGGAATTTAAAACCCGAAAGGGTGATGATGAAACGCGCGCCTTGATTGATGCGATTGCCACGGTGTTAGCTTGGTTATTAACAGTCGTTTCGTTGGTGGGGGCGTTGGCTGCGCCTGTGGTGATTGCGATTGTTGCGAGCGGTTTTGCTGACCAAAATACGCAAGCCTATCCCGCGGCCGTGTGGATGACGCGCGTGATGTTTCCCTATATTTTATTTATTTCGCTTGTTGCGATGGCTTCGGGTGTGCTCAACACCTGGAAAAAATTTGCTATTCCTGCTGTTACACCCGTATTGCTTAATGTGGCGATGATTGCGGCTGCACTTTTATTGGCACCTTATCTTGCGCAACCGATTTACGCTTTAGCGTATGGCGTGATCGGTGGGGGAATTGCACAGTTGGCCTTGCAGCTACCGGCGCTTGCGCGTATTGGTGTTTTGCCGCGGATATCTTGGCGTTTTTTGGATGCTTGGCGCCATCCGGGCGTACAGCGCGTATTAAAGCAAATGTTGCCAGCAACCTTTGCGGTTTCTGTTGCGCAACTTTCGTTGATTATTAATACTAATTACGCTTCACGTCTTGTTGCCGGTAGCGTATCTTGGCTATCTTATGCGGATCGCTTGATGGAGTTTCCCACAGCTTTGCTGGGAGTGGCGCTGGGTACAATTTTGTTGCCCAGTTTATCGCGAGCGCATGCAGATGGGCACGCGCAATCTTATTCGGCCCTACTGGATTGGGGTTTGCGTTTAACGTTGTTGCTTGCTTTGCCGGCTGCCGTGGCTTTGCTTGTGTTTGGTCGACCGCTGACAGCCACTTTGTTTCATTACGGCCACTTTAGTGCGTTTGATGTTGATATGACGAATCGCGCGCTCTTTGCATATGGTCTTGGATTAATGGGCATGATTATGGTGAAGATTTTAGCGCCTGGTTTTTACGCAAAGCAAGATATCCGTACACCGGTCAAGATTGCTGTGGTGGTATTAGTGGCCACACAATTAGTTAATCTTTGGGCTGTGCCATTATTCGGTCATGCTGGGTTAGCGCTCTCTATTAGTTTGGGCGCTTGTGCTAATGCTTTGTTGTTGTTGCGTGGGTTATTGCGTCGCCAAATTTATAGCCCTGAGCCAGGATGGCCGCGATTTATTGTGCAGGTAAGTGTCGCTGTGATCGTGATGGGGCTGTTGCTTTTTTATTTGGCGAGTAAGATTGATTGGGTGGCGCTTCACGCATCACCCTGGTTGCGTGCCATACTCCTGATAACGTGTTGTGGTTTAGCGGCGCTAAGTTATTTTGGTGTTTTGCGTGGCCTTGGTTTGCGCCTAAGTATTTTTCATAAAAAAACAATGTAGGTTCTTGCTATGCCAACTCAATTACTCGATTATTTTTCCAATTTGGTCGCTGATGACAGAACGCTTCCATTAACTGAAGCCGCGCTGTCTATTGCACAAGATCCTTATCCTGATCTGGATGTGCAAGCAGTTTTGGCTGAGATTGATACGCTGACATTTAAGTTACGCTCGCGTGTTGCTGAGGGTACGCCACCACTGCAAAAGCTACGGTTGCTCAATCAATTTTTTTACCGTGAGTTAGGCTTTCATGCGAACTCTAATGATTTTTATGATCCCGATAGCTCCTATCTGCACTTAGTATTGAAGTCGCGGCGTGGCACGCCTATATCACTGGCGGTGATGTATATGGAAATGGGGCAGCAAATTGGTTTGCCTTTACGGGGTGTGCCATTTCCCAATCATTTTTTGGTGCGAATGACGATTCCGGCGGGCGAGGTATTTATTGACCCGCTTACGGGCGTGAGTTTAACCAAAGAAGATTTGCAAGAAATGCTTACGCCTTATCTGGATCATCATGACGATTTGGCACCGACACCATTGCGTTTGCTTTTGCAGGATGCGAGTCCACGTGAAATTTTGGCCCATGCATTGCGTCATTTAAAAGATGCGTATCTGCAAGATGAGCGTTGGGAGCGGCTGCTGGGTATTCAGCAGCGCTTGGTGATTTTATTACCGAATGCAATTGAAGAAGTACGCGATCGGGGTTTGACCTACGCTAGCTTGGAATATTTTAAATTAGCCTGCACAGATTTGCAGGCATATCTTGATAAACGTCCTGAGGCGGCGGATGCACAAGCACTACGGGACCGCATACCTAAGCTTAAACAGCTGGGCAAAATTGCTTAAATGTGCGGGACACGTTTTGCTAATTGTCTACGCGTAATCGCGCCAGTTCGCATTTTTAGGTAAAGGTTGAACACGGCTAGGCCCCACTTTTTTTGCCAGGCCTTTGTCTGAAGTCGCCGCCGCATTGTTATCACCAGAAGGTGCCGCTAACAGGGGAGCGCTTACTGCCAATAACAATAGACCAGTACAAAATACCGACATAAGATAGCGCCCCATTTTTAGGGATTGCGGGGCATATGTGCTGATGCTTTTATCGGTTGCGTTGCGTAAGTAAGTCATGAGATGCACCTTTTTTAAAACATATCACTGGGTTAGAGTGACGACGTTGAAAAACGTAGACGCCACTTTAAGGTCTTGAGTCATGATGTGCTTCGCAAATCAACGCGTTTTTTATATTTTTTGTTTTTCTCTTTTTTGTTGACGAAAACGCCCTCGCAATATTCGCCATGCACCGCCCAGTGCAGCAGGAATCACTGCTGCACCAATACCTACCAAAATAATGACATTTAAGTATTGCTTTACAAACGGTAGATTGCCAAAAAAATAACCTGCACTGACTAAACCTACGACCCACAATATTGCGCCGCCTACATTAAACAACTGAAATCTTAACGAGTTCATTTGTGAAATGCCGGCAACAAAAGGGGCAAATGTACGCACGATGGGAATAAAACGTGCCAACACAATTGTTTTCCCTCCATGGCCTACGAAAAATTGGTGGGTACGTAATAATGCTTGTTGATCTATCCAACGCGAGCGAATATCCCATATTTTGTTGCCCAGCATAGCGCCAATCCAAAAATTAAGGGTGTTTCCAGCAATGGCAGCAACAAGCAATAATCCTGTTAACCATGCAAAACTTAAACTACCGCTGGCACAAAATGCACCTGCGATAAATAGTAGAGAGTCACCTGGTAAAAATGGAAAAATAACCAAACCTGTTTCCGCAAACACGATGGCAAATAAAATGGCATATATCCATAGTCCATCTTGCTCAATCATGCGTCCAAGATATTGATCTACGTGCAAAAAAAGATTCAACCAATCCATTACAAAATCCAAAATGACTCCTTAAAAACATCGATAGCATGGTTGTCCCCGTAGGGAAATAGCGCTACACCTTACAAAACGTAAAAATATGCGCGCAGAGCGAAGCATAAGCAAGATGCTTTTTTTATGCAAAGCCATTTGTTTACCGGGGTGCTTCGGTATTCAAACGCGCGATACAGATGAGAAAATATTAAGATGGCGAGGCTGTACGGAAACTATTTGAAACAAACGTACATAGTAATGGATGCTCGCCATTTATAATCGCAACAGTCCATCATCGTGATGGCTTTATTGATTTATCACTTTGCCCATACTTATATGTATCCAACTCGGCGCGCCATTGCTTGTTTACCCGATCACTTGATTAGTCAAATTGCCGCAGGTGAAGTGGTCGAACGTCCCGCTTCGGTAATTAAAGAATTGCTTGAGAATGCATTAGATGCGGGGGCTGATTATATTCAGATCAAATTAGAAGCAGGTGGAACGCGTCGTATTTTAGTCGGTGACAATGGTCACGGTATTCCTGCAAATGAATTAGCGCTTGCTTTAACGCGTCATGCCACAAGCAAAATTACGAGTTTGTCAGAATTAGAAGCGGTTGCTTCACTTGGTTTTCGGGGTGAAGCGCTTGCTTCCATTGCTGCGGTTGCACGCGTTACGTTGACCAGTCGGACAGCGGATACCGAACATGCGCATTGTATTGCGCCCAATCAAGCCATTGCCCCGGCCGCAGGTGAAGTGGGTACGCAGATTGATGTACAAGATTTGTATTACAACACGCCGGCACGACGTAAGTTTTTAAAAACAGAGCAAACCGAATTAGGGCACTGCTTAGAAGTGGTACGTCGGCTCGCTTTGGCACGGCCTGATGTGACGTTTAATCTTATACATCAAGGTAAACCGGTTGCACATTGGCCGGCACAAAATACAAACTCTGCACTGGAGGCATGTGCTGGTCGCAGTGCCGCGATCTTGGGTGAAGAATTTTCGCACGCCTGTTTGGCAATTGATGAACAAGTCGGACCGCTGTGTCTGTACGGCCATATTGGATTACCCACCGCTGCACGTGGCCGTGCAGATGCACAGTATTTTTTTGTGAATGGCCGTTTTGTGCGCGATAAATTGCTTAGTCATGCGGCGCGAAGTGCTTATCAAGATGTATTGCATGGGGATCGTTTTCCCGCTTATGTGCTTCATCTTAATTTGCCGCCTGAGCTTGTAGATGTCAATGTGCATCCCGCTAAAACAGAAGTTCGATTTCGTGATGCGCGTGCAATACATCAATTGCTTTTTCATGCGGTACAAAAATGTTTGGCGCAAGGGGCAGGATCGCAAGGCGATAGTTTGGGTGATCGGTTCCAGCCGTCAGTGACTTATGCTCCCTCTTCGGTTGATAGCGCGAATAAACCTTCGCCCAATTGGATTACTGCGCGCCAGCAAGATTTGCATATTGCGCAACCCACTGCCGCTTATCTGGCGATGTTTGAAGCACAGCAAAATATCTCTTCATCATCTACTTTAGTTGAGGCAATTCCTCGTGACCTAAGTGATGAATCTGATCGCAATAATGTGATGAACGAGCATATTGTTGATGTAGCGCAGTTGGCGCAGCAGCCCTTGGGCCATGCTTTAGCACAGCTTCATCAAATTTATGTGCTGGCACAAAATGCGCAAGGCTTAGTGTTAGTAGATATGCATGCAGCACATGAGCGCATTCTTTATGAGCGCCTCAAACAAGCGCTCGGCGCCGATAAATTAAGTACCCAATCATTATTAATACCCGTGAGTGTGGCTGCTGATGAGCTTGAAATGGCGACAGCCAGTGAGCATCAAGCAACCCTGATGGCCTTGGGCTTTGATATCGCTGAAATTTCTCCCACAACGCTTGCAGTACGGGCGATTCCTGCGCTGTTAGCACATGCGGATATTGCTGCTCTTGCGCATGATGTGTTGCGTGATTTACGCCAATGGGGTGATTCACATATGCTTGAGCAAAGTCAACATCAACTGCTATCCACTTTAGCGTGTCATAGCGCGGTACGTGCTGGGCGAACATTAACTGTGCCAGAGATGAATAGTCTTTTACGGCAAATGGAAACGACCCAGCGCGCGAATCAATGTAATCATGGTCGACCGACGTGGATTCAACTGTCAGTTGAACATTTAGATCGCTTGTTTTTACGCGGGCAGTGATGTTTACATGATGCACATTCCATCGCCGGTGCTTTGCCTGCTTGGCCCCACCGCATCCGGAAAAACCGCTGCTGCATTGATGTTGGCTCAGCATTTTCCTGTTGAAATTGTGAGTTTAGATTCTGCTTTGGTGTATCGCGATATGAATATCGGCACCGCTAAACCTACCCTTGCGCAGCGTAATCAAGTGCCGCATCACCTTATTGATATTCTGGATCCGAGCCAATCGTATAGTGCAGCAACATTTGCGAATGATGCGCATACATTGATTGCCGATATTCGTCATCGCGGTAACTATCCTTTGATAGTGGGTGGCACATTGCTTTATTACAAGGCATTAGCGGAAGGATTAAGTGATTTGCCTCCCGCCAATGAAGCCTTACGCGCAGAGTTAGATGCACAAGGTGTGGCACATGGGTGGCCACATATGCATGCACGTTTAGCTTTACTCGATCCTATCACTGCGGCGCGTTTGGCGCCTAAGGATGCACAGCGTATTCAGCGTGCACTCGAAGTCGTTTTGCTAACGGGTCGACCCATGTCAGAATTATTTGGCGTGAAAAAAAATAGTCCCCCGGTGCCGCTTTATCCGATCACTTTAGAGCCCAACGATCGTGCGCAACTGCACGCGCGGATTGCGGTGCGTTTTGATGAAATGTGTGCGCAGGGATTATTTGATGAGGTGGCCCAACTGCGCGCACGCGGGGATTTAACGCTTAACCATCCTTCGATGCGCAGTGTCGGTTATCGCCAAATTTGGCAATACTTAGATGGCACATGTAATCGGCTTGTTGTCCGCGAGCAGGTATTAGCCGCAACAAGACAACTGGCTAAGCGTCAATTAACTTGGCTGCGTAGCATGTCAGAGCGACAGATGATTGTCTGTGATCAAGAGAATTATTTGAATGATGTGCTGGCCGCTGCACGTTATTTTTGGCGAGGGCTTTCGCATTAAACAAAATAATGCGTTCGATGCTTGTCGAGCAATGCCCTATCGGTAGCACTTGTTTTTAGCATAACGCGCTACCTTGCGAGCCTCCTTCTTTGGGGGGGTGGGTCAGCACAAAATAATCGTTTGCGCTATACGTCTGAGCAAAATTGTTTGTTATTTGTTAACCGAACACTTTTTGTCTTGTGCTACGTGCATCCATTTTGGGCGTGTAAAATGCGGCAAGATTCACGCCAAGCAAAAAACGGTAACGATGCTGATACACACGGTTTGAGTGGTGCCCCCCGAGTGTTGGCGGTGATCAAGGACACGCGCTACTTGTTGCAGTGGTGTATGTCAGTTGTTTTTTATGATTTGCAACAGAATGAAGCGGTCTCTGATCGCGCGGATGGGCGGCCCGCATTTTTATCTACTCTCAATGAATGCGCTACGTGAAGGATGACAATGGAAGATAGTAAAAAAGGTTCAGCCTCTGGCATGGGCGCGGAAAAACACAAAGCATTGGCAGCAGCTTTGGCGCAAATAGAAAAGCAGTTTGGTAAAGGCTCGATCATGCGCATGGGCGATGCTGAGATAGAAAAAAATCTTGATGTCGTTTCCACGGGGTCGCTTGGTTTAGATGTGGCATTAGGCGTGGGGGGATTACCGCGCGGTCGTGTGATCGAAATTTATGGCCCTGAGTCTTCTGGTAAAACCACGCTGACTTTACAAGTGGTCGCTGAAATGCAAAAGCTCGGTGGGACGTGTGCGTTTATTGATGCAGAGCACGCATTAGATGTAGGGTATGCCAATAAAATTGGCGTAAAAACAGCTGACCTGTTGATTTCACAACCCGATACGGGCGAGCAAGCTTTAGAAATTGCCGATGCATTAGTTCGCTCAGGTTCCGTAGATTTGATCGTCATCGACTCGGTAGCTGCACTCGTACCAAAAGCAGAAATCGAAGGCGATATGGGGGATTCGTTACCCGGCTTGCAAGCCCGATTGATGAGTCAAGCCTTGCGTAAGTTGACCGGCACGATTAAGCGTACCAATTCGATGGTGATTTTTATTAACCAGATTCGCATGAAAATTGGTGTGATGTTTGGTTCGCCCGAGACGACAACAGGTGGCAATGCCTTAAAGTTTTATGCTAGCGTTCGCTTAGATATTCGGCGTATTGGTGGCATTAAAAAAGGCGATGAGCTGATCGGCAATGAAACTCGCGTAAAAGTTGTCAAAAACAAAGTTGCGCCTCCCTTTCGTGAAGCTATCTTCGATATTCTCTATGGCGCTGGTATCTCCCATGAGGGCGAGATTATTGATCTGGGTGTCGAAGCTAAACTGATCGAAAAATCGGGTGCTTGGTATAGCTACCAAGGCGAACGTCTGGGTCAAGGGCGCGATAATGCGCGCGAGTTTATTCGTGAGAATCGTGCCTTGGCCAATGAGATTGAAAATAAAATTCGCGAACAGTTGGGCGTGCCTAATATGTTGACGATGCCAGAATCAGATATTGCCGTGGTTAATATCGATTAAGCGAGTATTTTGTCATGCAGCATGACTATGACCGCGATGAATGGTCGCCCGATGATCCAGAGACTGATTTAAAAAGAACGGTTTCGTCGGGAACGCAGTCACTACAAGGGCGTGCGTACGCCTATCTCGCACGGCGCGAGTACAGTCGCGCTGAGCTTGCGCGTAAGCTCACGCCTTACGCATCATCGCAGGAAGCGTTAGCGATCTTGTTAGATAAACTAGAGCAACAGGGTGTGCTGTCATCGGTGCGTTTTGCGCAAAGTGTGTTACGTCAGCAGGCAACACGTTTTGGTAGTGCACGTATTTTATCTACGCTTGCTCAGCATCAGCTTGACTCAGACCTTGTTGATCGTGTGCAAGCTGAGTTAAGTAGCAGCGAGTTTGCACGTGCGCAGGCGGTATGGACGAAAAAATTTGGTCAGCCGCCCACCGATGCACGTAGCCATGCTAAGCAGATTCGCTTTTTATTAATGAGAGGGTTTTCTTGCGAAATTGCAACGCAAGTGATTAAGCAAGGGAAAGGTGCATGTTAGAATCCGGCGCCTATGCTTTGCGTACCTGACAACACATCATTTATTTATATCCCTCAACACGGCGTTTCGCTAGCTTTTATCATTTTAGCTAGTGTTCCGTCCATCTTTATACAAGCTACCCAAAGTTAAGGAAACCCATGAAAATCCATGAGTATCAGGGCAAAGAGATCCTGCGACAATTCAATGTGCCGGTGCCGCGAGGCATACCCGTTACAACTGTTAATGATGCGCTTGCGGCGGCCAAAGAGCTGGGTGGTCGTGTGTGGGTTGTAAAAGCGCAGATTCATGCGGGAGGACGAGGTAAAGGGGGCGGCGTAAAAGTAGCTAAAACCTTAGATGAAGTGCAGACCTATGCCAATGAGATCCTGGGTATGCAACTGCACACACATCAAACCGGACCTGAAGGCCAAAAGGTACGCCGTTTACTGATTGAAGAAGGGGCCGATATTAAGCAAGAGCTCTATATCGGCATCGTTACTGATCGGGGCACACAGCGCGTATGCGTGATGGCCTCCAGTGAGGGAGGGATGGACATTGAAGAGGTCGCGGCCCACACCCCAGAAAAAATTATTAAAATATTTGTTGATCCCAGTACTGGCTTGACGGATGCTGATGCCGATCAGTTATCTCTGGGTATTGGTATCCCTGCTACTTCTTTACCGCAAGCGCGTACCGCGCTCAAAGGTTTATACCAAGCCTACTGGCAAACAGATGCGTCATTAGCGGAAATTAATCCTCTTATTGTGACCGGTGAAGGCAAAATTATTGCCTTAGATGCCAAGTTTAATTTTGATCCAAATGCCTTATTTCGTCATCCCGAAATCGTTGCTTATCGTGATTTAGATGAAGAAGATCCTGCCGAGATTGAGGCTTCCCGCTTTGATTTAGCCTATATTCAGTTGGATGGCAATATTGGGTGTTTGGTTAATGGCGCGGGTTTAGCCATGGCAACGATGGATACCATTAAATTGTTCGGTGGTGAGCCAGCCAACTTTTTAGATGTGGGTGGTGGCGCAAGCGCTGAGAAAGTGACCGAAGCATTCAAAATCATGCTTAAAAATCCAAAAGTAAAGGCTATTCTCGTCAATATTTTTGGCGGTATTATGCGCTGCGATGTGATTGCTCAAGGAGTGATTAGTGCATGTCGTACCGTCAATCTCAATGTGCCTTTGGTGGTGCGCATGCGCGGTACAAACGAAGCGCTTGGTAAGCAAATGTTGGCTGACTCAGGACTGCCCATCATTACCGCAGACACCATGGCCGATGCGGCAACGCAAGCAGTTGCGGCCGTTAAGTAGAGGGAAGAGGATCAATATGTCAATACTAATTAATAAAAATACGAAGGTTATCACCCAGGGCATTACTGGAAAAACAGGGCAATTTCATACACGGATGTGCCGTGAATATGCAAATGGGCAAGCCTGTTTTGTCGCGGGGGTCAATCCTAAAAAAGCCGGTGAAGATTTTGAAGGTATTCCCATTTACGCCAGTGTTCGTGAAGCGAAAGAGGCAACGGGTGCAACGGTATCGGTGATCTACGTACCGCCCGCGGGCGCGGCAGGTGCTATTTTAGAAGCGGTGGATGCTGATCTTGATTTGGTGATTTGTATTACCGAAGGCATTCCGGTGCGCGATATGCTTGAAGTGAAAAGCAAAATGGCCCTGCAAAAGAAAAGAACTTTATTGTTGGGACCTAATTGTCCCGGCTTGATTACTCCTGATGAAATCAAAATCGGCATTATGCCTGGGCATATTCATCGTCGCGGCCGCATTGGTGTGGTGAGCCGTTCGGGTACTTTAACGTATGAGGCCGTCGCGCAGCTTACTGAGATTGGTTTGGGACAATCGACTGCAGTAGGGATTGGTGGGGATCCTATCAATGGACTTAAGCATATTGATGTGATGAAGATGTTTAATGAGGATCCAGAGACGGATGCAGTGATCATGATTGGTGAGATTGGTGGGCCCGATGAGGCGGATGCGGCATATTGGGTAAAAGAGCATATGAAAAAGCCCGTGGTTGGTTTTATTGCGGGTGTAACTGCTCCTGCGGGTAAGCGAATGGGGCATGCGGGTGCGTTAATTTCGGGTGGTGCGGACACAGCGGATGCTAAATTAGAAATTATGGAAGCGTGCGGATTTACGGTGACACGTAACCCATCAGAAATGGCTAAGCTGATCAAAGTAAGGTTGTAATTTTTTATCATCGAACGTATTGGTTGTAATGAGCAGATGCGTTCGAAGATTGACTACGTAAGTATTTTTGTTTACAGCAACAATGCATGATGAGTTTTGTCGCACAATATCGTGATGTGCGGATGTTGCGCACATCGAGCGTAAAGACGATCTGTCTCGCAGAATAACAGCGTGCTTGCGACAGGCACATGGATCCTGGAAAACGTATAATCGGGTGGTGAAAAGCTTTGTTTGTTGCCACGATTGCTATCTATTGCTGCACAGCGTGTTCTTTTACCCGGTGCTTTTTGCTGCGTAGTGCAAGCGGTATGTTTCCCTCTTGTTATATCTTTGAATTTTTTAATCGATAAAGCACGTGCCGTTGCAGGTGATGACCTGCGCTTAGCATGGGGTGGTCAAAATCGTCCGCGGCATTGTAAGTCATGCCAATTCTTGACATCACAGCGCGTGAGCGTTGATTTTCGGTGGCCGTAAACGCTACGATTTCTGGCCATTGATATGTATTAAAACCCAGCGCTAAGCAAGCGCGTGCGGCCTCCGACGCGTAGCCTTTTCCCCATGCATGTTTAGCCAGACGCCAACCAATTTCTACGGTGGGGGCACAAGGCAAGGTATCGTCTACGTACGAGAGACCAACAAAACCAATAAAGCAGTTTTCAGATTTGGTTTGCAGGGCCCAAAATCCAATACCACGGCTTGTGATCGCATCAACGATGCAATTTGCGAGCACATCACTTTGCTCGTTCGTAAGTATGCGAGGTAAATAGCGCATGACTTCTGGGTCGGCATTTATCGCGGCGAAATGTGGACGGTCTTGCACTTGCCAGTGACGTAGATAAAGGCGAGATGTTTCTAGCACGATATTCATGTGTGTTTTAAAAAACGAGGATAAGCATAAGGTCGCTTGGACAACCCGTTTACGCATCTATTTTATAGATTTTTGTGAACCCGTTTTTTATGCAAGATGGGTGTGGGCAGTATTGCACCCGCGATAAATAGGCAGTGATAGGGCCTAGGGCGCAATGCGTTCTGTAGTGTGTCATTTTTTGTGGGCTACGGATGTGTGTTTGTTGTTGGTCAGGCGCGTTGGTGGCACAAATAGACGATATAGAGCGAAAGTAAGTATGAGTAGAAAATTTTATTGGACGAAAATGCATATTTGAGTATTATTGCTATCCTATGCCTTGAATTGATTATTTAAGCGTTTTTTAACATTTTATTTTGCTGCTTTTTGGAACTCAAAAATAATGATGCGTACCACGGCGCTTGCAAAATTTTTACAACAACCCGATTCGCTCGCGACTGCGGCCGAAGTTGAGCCTATTTTGCTTGTACGCGAATCAGCGGAAAATCTTGTTTTGTTGAGTGAGACAGATTGGCACGCATTACAAGAAACCATTTATTTATTGCAATCAACCGAGAATATGGAGCGATTGGTCGCGAGTTTAGACCAAGCGCTGATGGCTACAGCGCCTGAAACCCATATCCTGTGAAAATTCTACTGACCCCTTTGGCCAAAGAAGATATGGATGCATTGGCGATGCTCGATGCTTCTGCCTATATGCGTTTATGTCGCTGGATAAAACGAGAGGAAATGGGAGAACGTGATGATATGCAGACAGCGCGTTTGTGCATACATCCCACATTATCTTTATTTTCATGGCCTTTATCGCCAGTGCATCGGGTGATTTTTGCGCGTCGTGCGCACGATGTGTTGTTATTGCAGTGTCGTTTTCACTTTTAAGAGACTGCTGCACAATTAGCTGTACGCGCCCATCTCTTTGTGGGGCAGTACTCGAAATGCCGATGTACTCTGTATGCACTGCCTTTTTGCCTTTCGTCCGCTTTGATGTTGGTGTGTTCGCGAAAGTGTGCAGAGGGCTCTTTAATTTCTTGTTTTTGACCCCGCAGATTGATCGTATGACCGATGATCAGCGTACCGATGAGCGGTGCCATCCTGCCTGGGTGATGAGATAGTCCAAGGCAATATCGTGGGGCGCGGGGTGCAAATGTGAG
>JADYYQ010000134.1 GCA_020853585.1 Ottowia sp. | reverse complement strand
TAAACCTTCAATATTGACACCATAAGGCACCGCTTTATTACCGGCCGCAATCACATAAGGGGGAATATCTTGTACCAAAGCGGAAGCACCACCTAACATGGCATGTTCCCCAATACGTACAAACTGATGAACACCTGACATGCCACCCAAAATCGCCCAATCATGAACATGCACATGTCCCGCTATTTGTGCATTACTCGAAAAAATAGTGTGATTGCCAATACAACAATCGTGAGCGATATGCACATACGCCATGATCCAATTGTCATCACCTATTTTTGTCAAGCCGGCATCATCGACGGTGCCGGTATGAATGGTCGTAAATTCGCGAATCGTGTTACGGTCCCCAATCTCTAACCGAGTAGGTTCACCGCGATATTTCATATCTTGCGGCACCCCGCCTAGCGCAACAAAATGCGCAATGCGATTATCACGACCAATCGTGGTGTGCCCTTCAATAACGCAGTTCGCACCAATCGTTGTTCCTTCAGCAATCGTGACATAAGCGCCAATAATAGAAAATGGACCTACTGTGACATTGTTGCCAAGCTGTGCACCAGCCGTAATGATGGCGCTAGGATGGATTGTCGTAGCCATCCGTTATGACTCGATTGTTTTAACAGTACACATCAACTCAGCCTCCGTTACCACCACATCATCAACACTGGCATAAGTCTTAAATTTCCAGATACCGCGCATATAACGTGTTACTTCAGCGTGTAGATGGAGCTGGTCTCCAGGACCAACCGGGCGCTTAAAACGAGCACCATCAATTCCTACAAAATAATAAAGTGAATCTGCACGTGCTTCGGACGGCTGAGAAAATGTCAGCAATGCTGCGGTTTGCGCTAATGCTTCGAGAATAAGTACACCCGGCATAATCGGATGATGGGGAAAATGACCACTAAAAAAAGGCTCGTTAATGGATACGTTTTTTAAAGCCTTGATCCGTTTACCTACCTCGAGCTCCAGTACGCGATCAACCAACAACATAGGATAGCGATGTGGCAACAATTTAAGAATTTGATGAATATCCAGCGTAGAAATCTGCATGTTATTTTTTATTGAAAAAAGCGAATTCGATTTGACGTAAACGTGCGCGTAGTTTACTTAACTGCTTTAAAACAGCGGCATTTTTTTCCCACTCGCTATGAGGCATAAAAGGGAAAACCGCGGTGAAATGGCCCGCCGCAGGAATCGATTTAGTGATAGCCGTCCCACCGGAAATAATGACCTTATCCGCAATCGTCAAATGTCCGGCGATATTCGCTGCACCCCCCACCATGCAGTATTTACCAATCGTAGTGCTCCCAGCAATCGCTGCAGTCCCAGCAATCACAGTAAACGCACCCACTCGTACGTTGTGCGCAATTTGTACTTGATTGTCGATCTTGCATCCCATCTCGATCACCGTGTCATCCATCGCACCACGGTCAATCGTGCTATTTGCACCGAGCTCAACATCATCACCCAATACCGCTCGACCCGTCTGGGGAATTTTTACCCACTGCCCACCCGTGGAACTAAAGTCAGGCGCAAACCCAAATCCATCTGAGCCAATCACGGCACCGCTATGCACAATACATCGCGCACCAATGACGCACGCGTCATACACGGATACGCGTGAATATATCAAGGTATCATCGCCAATCCGCACGCCTGCACCAATATGAGTATGGCCCAATAGTTTGACACGCTCACCCAGTACCACACCCGGACCAATCGATACAAAAGGACCAATCTGGCACGATTGCGGCACCTGTGCACTCGCATCAATATCCGCACTTGCACAACGGCCCGGCTGATAGGCTGGCTGCGCAGAAAATAATTGTGCCGCGCGGGCAAAACAAGCATAAGGATTAGCCACCACTAACCAACTACACGTGCTACGGTGCTGTAATTTCGCTAGATCTGAGCGATGAACTAGAACAGCGCCAGCACGCGATTGCGCCACTTGTTCGACATAACGTGGATTAGATAAAAAAGCTAGCTCGCCCGAACCCGCGCGATGAAGTGGCGCCACACCATGCAATAACACATTGGGTCCAATCATCTCACCACCGAAACGTACAGCTAACTCACTCAACTCAACGTCATTCCCAATAGGCAATGACGTGGGGATATCTTGTTTAGACTCGCTACCTATCAAGCTTATTTACTCCCATCGAGTACACGCAACACTTCATCCGTGATATCGATGCGCGGACTCACATAAGCGCCTTCTTGAACAATTAAATCGTAATGCTTTTGCTCTGCGATCTGACGAATAACACGATTAGCGCGATCCAATACAGCAGATAATTCTTCACTGCGACGCTGACTAATATCTTCGCGGAATTCACGCTGGCGCCGTTGCAACTCACGATCTAGCTCAGCCAATTCACGTCCCTTACGGATACGCTCAGCCTCAGAAAGATTCGCCATATCTTTATCTTGCTTTTCTACCATCACCTTAATACGATCAGCGAGCTCTTTCAGCTCTTTATCACGCTTAGAAAATTCTTCTTCTAGCTTAGCCTGCGCTGCTTTGGCAGGACCCGATTCGCGCATAATCCGCTCCGAATTCACCGCAGCAACACGAACTTCTTCTGCCATCACAGAGAATGCAGGCAACAAACCAACCCACAGCGCGAAAATAACAACATATGGATGCGGCAACCGTTTTTTTGTCATATCACCCTCTCCCCTCTCACTTTGATCAAAACGCCGTACCCACTTGAAATTGGAAGGAGTCACGACGATCTCCTGCACGCATCTTTAAAGGAATACCATAACTAAATTTCAGCGGGCCAATCGGTGATAACCACGAAAAACCTAAACCATAAGAATAACGCAGGTCCGTTGTATTAAACAGTTGTCCCTCTTGATAGACCGTACCCGCATCAAAAAAGCCAAACAATCTCACTGTGCGATCAATACCTGAGCCAGGTAAGGGCACCGTAAACTCCACACTACCTAACAACTTAGATGCGCCGCCGGTTGGCAGTTTTTCTGTTTTTGCGCTATTTAGCTCAAAGGGACCAATACTGCCGGCCGCATAGCCACGCACCGAACCGATACCGCCGACATAATAATTTTTAGTAACAGGGTAGGCTTTGTTGCCATAGCCATGGCCGTAACCCACCTCACCATTAAATGCAAGAGTGTAGCCCTTTGCAATGGGGTAGTAGTATTGATCTTGATAACGTAATTGATAATATTGCAGATCGCCCCCCAACAAACCCACTTCTGCATTCGCTTGCTGGTAACGACCATTATTAGGCACTAAGGCGCTATCACGACCATCGCGCGCCCAGCCTATTGTGAATGGAAAATTCACGGTGGTAGCTGAAGTTGCATTGCCATAGGTTTTCACAAATGCCAGCAAATTAGGCGAACTATTGTTTGACACGGTGACATGCGCACGCTCAACACCCAAACCAAAATAAACACGATCTATTTCAGAGAAAGGTATACCGAGTTTGAAAGACCCTCCTTGCGTCACCAATTTAAAAGACGAATCGCCAAGGTAATAGCTAGGTTGCTCAGTACGATAGTAAACACTTGTCGAACGACTAATCCCATCCACCGTAAAATAAGGATCAAACTGCGTAATCGATAGCGTACGATTCACGCGACTGGTATTAATATTTAAACCCAAACTCGTCCCTGTACCAAACACGTTTTCTTGTTGAATACCGGCGGTCAATCCAAGTTTTTCATTAGATGAGTAACCCATCCCCAAACTAAGTGAGCCAGTTCGTTTCTCAACCACATTAACAGTAACATCAAGCTGATCAGAGGTATTGGGCACCTCGTCGGTCACCATATTGACATCACTAAAATAGCCTGTGCGATTTAAACGATCTCGTGAAAGCTGTAATTTTTCGGCATCAAACCACGCGCTCTCAAGCTGACGCAATTCACGTCGAACCACTTCATCACGTGTACTGTTATTACCTGCAACACTGATACGTCGAACATAAGCGCGTTTGCCCGGATCAACCATCAAAGTTAATGCAACCTGACGTTTATCTCGATCAATTTTTGACTGCGGATTCACCGCAGCAAATGCATAACCGTATCCACCCAACAAATCGGTAATCGCTTTCGTTGACTCGGTCAACTTGACCGCAGAAAATACATCATTCGTTTTTAATTTAATCTTTGACTCAAGCTCCGTTTGCTTATCTAAAAGCTCTCCAGCCAAGGTAACACCCGAAACAGTGAAGCGCTCGCCTTCTTTAATACTCACCGTCAAAAAGATATCGCGCTTATCCGGTGTAATCGACACCTGGGATGACTCAATCACAAACTCAAGATAACCCCGATCAAGATAATAAGAACGCAAAGCTTCAAGATCAGCGGTTAATTTCTGTTTAGAATACTGGTCGGTACGGGTATACCAAGATAGCCAATTGGGTGTAGATAACTGCATCTCATTTAATAAGTCGCTTTCTGAAAAAGCCTTATTGCCAATAATATTGACCCGGCGAATTTTTGCAATCGAGCCTTCCTCCACGGTAAAAACAATCGATACACGATTGCGCTCCATGGGCGTCACCGTTGTAAGTACTTCGGCCGCGTAATAGCCTCGCGCAACGTACTCACGCTTTAAAACTTGCTCCGCTTTTTCAAGCACTGACTTGTTGTAGTACCGTGCCTCAGCAACGCCAATCGTGCGCAACATTTTCTTAAAGTCATCTTCTTTAAATTCTTTGGCACCAGAAAATGTAATTTGCGCAATAGCAGGTTGCTCCTCTACCACGACCACCAACACACCCTGATCATTTTGCAAACGTACGTCTTTAAAAAAGCCGGTCGCAAAAAGAGCGCGTACTGCATCTCCGCCTTTTTCATCATCAAAGGTGTCACCCACCTTAAGCGGCAAATAAGTAAACACCGTACCCGGTTCAACACGCTGCAAACCCTCGACGCGAATATCACGTACAACAAACGACGCAGCGGCGAACGCCGGTGGCACCACTGCAAGCGCCACAGCAGCGACGACACCCAGCGAAAAGCCCTGAGAAAAAAACCTCAAATCACACTCCCTTATTGGTCAAGATATCGACGCGCTGCAGCATCTGATTGCGATACTGAGCAAAAGCGAAACCATTAACTGAAATCATCAAACAACACGCTCTTTGCAGAGTCAAAAGCGGGGGGAACCACGTAGGCACGCTCACTATTCGATTGACGCATTTATGGAACAAAAATAATCCGCAATAATACAGCAATCACGATGAATGAATCGACAGATAAATAGCGCGTCCTTTCTTATCGATCAATCACCGAGGGCAAGTGAAGGATCGGCTTAGCGCAATATCTCCTCGCGCGTAAAAAGGAGTACGACAGCCTGCGCGGCAATCCCCTCACCACGACCAAGATGACCCAAATGCTCGTTCGTCTTGGCTTTGACATTCACCTGCATTTTGCTAATGCCCAAACATGCCGCGATAATCTCAACCATTTCGGGTATAGCCCCCGCCAGCTTGGGTGCCTGAGCAATCACCGTCGCATCGACATTGCCTATGTCATACCCCACCGCCCGCGCACGTTGGCATGCAATCGCTAGCAAATCGCGACTATTAGCGCCTAGAAACTGCGCATCTGTATCCGGGAAATGCTGTCCAATATCCCCTAAACCCGCCGCACCCAGTACCGCGTCCGTGATCGCATGCAAAAGCGGGTCTGCATCAGAGTGTCCCTGCAAACCATGACTATAGGGCAGCGTCACCCCCCCGATAATCAGAGGACGACCGATCACAAGCGCATGAACATCGTAGCCCTGCCCTACCCTTACCAAGGGAAAATGATCCATGGGCCTTCCTCACTCAACAAAATGTGTACCATTAAAAATTATGCGTAAGTCACTTAATAATTGCGTAAACCACGCTCCCGAGCTGATTGATAAAGTAACAGTCCCTGCACCTTATTTTGATCTATCTCGATTAGTTTTTTCGTGTCGTAATCGAGCAAAGGTATTGTCGATGACATAACGCTCACCACTCAACATACCTTCTGATTGAACCTTTTGATAATGGGGGTGACTGGGCACAAAAAACATAGGTTGCGTGTACCGCGCGAACGCATCTTTTGCGCCGACCTGTTGATAAGCAGGAACACTAGATGGCTCATTCCGCATAAAAAATCGGTCATCAATTTTTGGATAATGTCGATCATTAGGTACAAAATATGCCCTCAGCTTCACATCAAAAGATCGCATTCCACTCAATTCACCACTTGCACGATCATCATCACGAGTCGAGACAACAGGCACAGCAACTGTATGATCGCCCACCCTAGCTAGCTCTTTTTTTAAATAAGAGCCCTTCAAAGCACCCATAGTAAAAGACGTGCGAATCACATCCCCAGCCTGCTCATCACTAACAACACGCTCTTTAAGCGGCAAATAAGTCAAAGGCGTACCCGGTTCCACACGGTGTAAACCATCAGCAAAAATATCACGCACAATAGTTGAAGTCGTAGCGTGTACAGAGGGTACGACTGCTAACACAACAACTGTACTCAACAAAAAACCATAAGACCAAAACATCAAATTCCTTTATTAATCAACACCGCAGGACCACCTTACCCGCAACCCAAACAGCTTAACGCTGCTTTTTATCATTCACCAGTCGGCCAAAAAACTCACTCCACTCACGTACCGAGATAGCACGCAGCTGCATATCACTATCATCACCGCTAGCCTGCACAAGGAGCGCCATAGTGCAACCTGGCAGACTACGATAAAAACCTATCGTCCCCTCAATAATGAAAGGACAATGGAGATACCTAAATATAAGATTGATCGTTTTTAGCGAGGGGGAAAATTATAAGTCCTGCGCATTCAACAAAATCTGCGCCAATGCAAAATCATGCGCATAAGTCACTTTAAAATTACGCACACCTCCCTGCACCAGTAAGGGATGATGGCCGCATAACTCCATCGCATGAGATTCATCTGTCACCTGCTGATTGTCTTGTAACGCAAAACGCAACGCATGCCGTAACAAACCAAAGCGAAACATTTGTGGCGTTTGCGCTTGCCATACATTGTCGCGCATCAATGTTTGTACGCTGACTTCCGTCTTATTGCGATGAGCTCGTTTAAGTGTATCTGAGACCGGCATCGCAAGAATGCCACCCACCGGATGCATACCTACAGTCGTAATTAACCTATCCAACAAATTGCGTGTTAACCCTGGCCGCGCTGCATCATGTACCAACACCCAATCCTGCTCAGACGCGCCCATCTGCGCTAATTGATCAAGTCCCTGTAGTACCGAGATATGCCGAGTTTCGCCACCACAATAACAAGCATACCAACGTGAGGCGTCAAACTGGGCACTCAATGTGTGTGTATGCACATCAAACATCGTATCGTCTGGCGCCAGAACCAAGACTGTTGAGGTGATAAGAGGATGACCACTTAAGGTTGATAACGCATGAAAAACCATCGGTATACCTTGAAGCAATTGGTACTGCTTAGGCACCCCCCCCCCAGCACTATCGCCACGGCCCGCACAAGGAATAAGCTCAAAATAATTTGGTTGAACGATGCTCACCCTATTTTCATGTATCTCAATAAGAAACGACAGATAAAAAAGAAACGCCTACGCAAAATACCTGCGCAGCCAAAATCCGCGCATTGTAATAGCAAATGTGCCCTGCATCCATTCAAAATAGTGCCGCTAGTTTCTCAACCACAGACCAAACAAGGTCGAGCTTAAATGAAATTTTTTAAGTAAGGCCGTATCGCTATGCAACTCAAATTACGTATTAGGCCAATCCACCTCACGCAAACGTTTTAGCAAACAACACCAAAAATCAGGAAACGTATAGTGAGTGAACTAAACATTCTCTACACAATATTTGTCTCATCTGACTTAGGCATCGTTCGCTCAAAGGTTCGCCAAAACGCATAGATATTAACTGCAACCCTATTATCCATCCTGCCACCCCCCTCACCCACTTTTCGCGTCCTTATCAAAAATTATAAAAAAATCAATTTATATATATTCAAATGGTGTTAACCCTCATGCACGGTATGACCCTATTATTTTCCCCCCTCGATAGCAAGACATGACCCGCGTTCTATTGAGGCAGTAGCAGAACGGTTCGACGCATAAGGAACGGAGTGAGAAGACGAGGAAGCCGCAGAAATGGGCGCACCCTGTCCTATGTTTGATCCTGCGCTAGATCTTGCGTGTGAACTTGTGTGTGAACTTGCGTTGTGAGTGACACGTCCTAAGTTACCTGTGTTTGATGATGTGAGGGATGGCCAATTCTCTTCAGGGGGTTTTTGATTAGGCCCAATAGCTTGAGCCTCTTGCTGAGCCTTCTGAGCAATCGCGGCTAGAAATACTTCACTCGTTACAACCAATCTACCAAGCTGAGAGGCATCATTAGACGCAACAAGTGAATTATCGGAAACAGTAAGTGCATTCTGATTTTTTAAAGCAGCAAATTTCGCCCTACGTGATGTCGGCCCGGACACACTTGCTACTGAATCCGAGACACTCGCGACTTGCATAGATGCATCTACTACTTTATTGGGTGGAAGCGAGCCTTGATCTTCGAGAGACGTTATTCCAGATGCCAAAAATAGCGGCAATTCTTTTGAATTTCGACGCATTCTTTCACTTGTATTAGGGCCATCAGGACCAGGCCCTGTCTGTACCTTACTTTTAATTTCCTTCGTCACCTCAGGATGAAATTCTGCAAGATTAGCCGCATAAAGTTTACCCACTGCATAAGTCTCACGCAAAGTCTTACGCATTCGGTCTTCATAACGATACATAATGAGACGCGTAGAATCTATACCCGAGCTAATAACCATCCTATTACGGGTCTGTTCTGTGATATTGCAACTATAACAAGGTGGTTTAGTACCCGCGACAATAAACGGCAAAGCCCCTCCAGGAAGCGAAGTTCCCCAACGTTTAGCAGCACCGCGCGTCTTTGTGAACTCAAGCTCTTGATGCACCTGCACATACTCAATGATGCGTTGCTCAGCATGTACCATTCCTCGCACCGGTTTGCCATTGACTTGCGGCTTTCCTGCCATCTCCAATTTACCCACATCACCCAAAGCATCTGCCATATCCTGCAACATTGAACTCGCCAGTAACTTTTCCTCTTTCTTCGAACATTCCTGCACAGCAAGCTTGATAAAAGGTGTACGAAACTTTTTCCCCTCATGCAAAAAATCTCTTAAGCTATTCAAATGTCTTAACTGCTGGTTAAGTAAGCCTACTTCCTCATCAGAACGAGTACGTTGCATTTTGTTCTGCATTGAGCGCACGGCCTCCAGATAAGTTGCACTGTCATTGAGTAATGCATGCAAAGCGGCAGGCATATGTTTATCATCTCGCGCATTGCTCCCTAGTAGCAAACGCCCTCCGAGAATGGTTGCTTGTATCTCAGGTGTGTAACGGGGATTTTTTTGTACGCCTGCTTGCGGAGAACCATATCCATTGCCAGTATTACCTCCTAAATATTCTCCCTGATCCCTATTCGCAACCAAGGTCGCCGAGCTAACCCAACGTAACACCTGCGCTACTTTCGCCAACCCCACAAAAGTGGTCTTAGCATCACCTGGTTGTGCAGGAGCAATACCCGCAGCCCTATTAAAAGGGTCGGTTTCCTTAGAAGTCAACTCAAACACACCGCCTAAATAGGAAAATTTTTTCTGATTATTTGAGATTGCATATTTAATAAGGACCGCACTATTTTCATCATTCCCTTCTAGTAACTGCCGATCAGGTGGCGCCCCCCAAAAACTACTGCCATTCCTACTCACAGAACCACCACTTTGTTTATTGGGAATACAATCAAAATTCATATTTATTTTTTAGCACGCAAAAATGTGTTCGATATACCGCGACAAAACGCGCTTATCACGTCGTGTCACAACCCCTTTGCGGCAACCCAACATATACCTTGTATTCAAAGCCTAGTTACCGCACGCGGGAATGCTACGAACTCCGTCTATAGCCAAAAATTAGGCACAACCAGAACGAAGGGGGAAATCTTATCCGCGGTAACCCGAGTATTTTTCTATGTTTTTAGAACGCAAAGAAAAGTATCGATCGCATCACATAATCAAACTGCGTCCATCCACAGTGGGTGAACAAGCGATCTAAGAAAATAAATACGCAAAAATAATGCCGCTAAAAAATAAAATGCGAAATACGTTTTTTTAACACATCGCCACACTCATACCCCACGCTCATGACACGAAAGCAGCACAAAAATATATACATACTTAAATAATCACTAGGAGTGATCAATGCTTATTTCAAGCTTTCGTCGAACCGCTAGCCTACCCACACTCTGTCCTTCATCCACTGCGCAATCACCCCTACCGCGCAGCCTCACACGCTCCCCCCGCAGTACCACTCCAACGCCGCACCCTTCTCCAGCATCGCCCCTAAGTGCGAACTCGAGTAATACCTTTGAATATGATCACGAAACAACGTTTACGCCATATATGCAGGCGCCACTCCCGCGTATCAAACCCGATGCCAACCCTCATTGTTATATAGAAGGCCCACAGCTTACCCACAACATGGTGGCCATCGCCGGCACCATAAAATCGATGAATCACTATTTTATGGAACTCGATAAATGTGAATGGAAGGGTGAACGCAATGAATATCGCAAGCAAACCGTGACAGAAATCAAGACCTGGTTAATGGAAGGCAAAACAACCGTATCGCTCATACTTAGTAATCTTAATTTAAAAGACTTTCCGCCTTTACCTGATACGGTCACATCGCTTTATCTCACCAATAACCATTTACATGACTTACCGTTATT
>JADYYQ010000133.1 GCA_020853585.1 Ottowia sp. | reverse complement strand
TTGATAGCGCAGTAGAAGCGCTACGCATTATCAATACCTCAAAAGAGCTGGGGGTGGTGTATGGGGCAAGAGCCTCATTGATCAATGATGAGATGGACGATAGCACCCATGGGGTGAGTTTGATTTCTGGCATGCAAGCGATTGATTTTTTGTTGGCCAAACGTGGTAAAAAAGCACCTGCCCTCTCCGGGTTTTATTTTGTGGGTGAGGAGCACACGCTAGCGATCTTAGTAGGGCTACGCACACCCAAAGATATTCAGGATGAAGAGGTGTGTGAGAACACGCATGTCATCGAGTGTCTTGTGAATCCGGGTAGTGCGCAAACATTATCTACAAAAGGCATACCTAACTTTTGTGTGGCATCTAAATTTACTTTGCCAGCAGGTAATGCGCCGGTGATTTTTGAAGCGGCTGATCTTTTTCCAGTCATTGCCGCACTGAAACCTTATCCAGCAGAAAAAGAGATTTATGGTGTACGCGCTTCACTCGCACTAAAAATGGCCACGGTGTTATCAGCAACCGTCGCCCTCAGTTGTAGTGCTTGGGCAGGCTATCAAGTATGGGATAGCGAGCGACAAGCTGCTGCGTTAACTCAATATGAAACACAGAACGCCACCACACAAGAAGCGATTTCAACTTGGATGAGCAAGCATCCTACCCAGGTAGCTAAAACGTTATCGATCAATGAAACAAAAATATTTGCGCTAGCCGAGTCCTTATGGCGGCCTGGCACAAAAATGCGCATTGAGGCTACCCCGACGCGTGCGCAATATGTCCTCTCTTTAAAACTCTCGCAGCCGACGGTACTCGATATGGGGCGAGCGAGTGTTTTTTCGGTGACGGATGAAGACACGGTGCAAGCGCTGCTGAATGTGAAGCCCGGCAAAGGTTGCATTGCCAATGAATATAAAACGAATGGAGAATTAAGTGAACTTCGCGTCCATATCAGTTGCCAAATATCTGATCCCGCTGTGCGTGCTTATCTCGATTAGTGCCACACACTATGGCAAAGCTTATCGTGAGCATGCACAAGAAACTGTGCACGCTTTGTCACAGCTGCGTGCTGAGGGCGAACAGTTGGCGCTTTCTCTCTCTACTTTCGACGCATCAGAGACGACGGGGCGCGATGACTATGCGGCACGCTCGGTTGAATCTAATTTGGCCAGCACGATGATGGAAATCATGCGCGCACGTGTGCCCTTTGGTGTTTTCTACTCCAGTATTGCGACGCAATCTTTAGCGGCAAGAAGTGCGGGTGGGGAACATCTCAATATGAAGCAGTTGAGTTCACCCTTAAAGGGGAGTGGAGCGGATGGATTAAAAACCATTGCTTTGCAAATCAAGGGGCGCTATCGCGACTATGGCCTAGCAAAGCAGTTCTTTCATTTCTTACATCAATTGCCTGTGGTGACGACTCGCTTGCATCTTCATGAAGATGCTTTTGAGATGGATATTCTCGTATTAGGAAAATAAGCATGGTACTCACGCTAAGCAAGGCACATGTTACTACGATCAATGAGCCAGCAGACGTACTGGATGTGCTGGACACAAGGGGTGGGCAAACGACCGAAGTGCGCACAATGTGTGTAAGCAATCAGACCTCGCCAGCTTTGGCGACTGTCCATGTGTTAAATCCTGCTTGCGCAAGTCATGTTGACGCTGACTTTACGGCATTACAAGATGCCACGATTCACGCTCAGACTGAGTCTAGTGAGCTTGATGCTTACTCGGCGATTCGTCGTATTTTATTAGCGCTAGGCGCAAAGCCACAGCACATTCAATATGCGCTTGAGCGTGCTCAACATACTAACGAAAGCTTGCCTGTCATTATGGGCGACTTTGGTCTAGTGTCCCCTGAAATTGTGGCGCAAGCCATCGCTATGGAGCAGCAGCTTGGGTATTTTGCACCCAGTGAAATCCATGACATTGACAGCCTAGCTTTACAGCCCATCATCCCCGCCGATCATTTTAGGCATTACATCCCGGTCGCTTTGCAGGGTAAGCATGTCACGATTGCGATCCCTGATATGCAGCATGCGGCTTCAGCAAAAAATGAATTCCACCACCTTATCCCCAAGATGGTGATTGCTTCGACGCAAACCATACAGACTATCTATCGTCAATATTTTGCGCGCACAGAAAATGATTTTGATACAGCACTGGCGATGTATGAACAGGCTGTTGCTGAAAACACCGATGATAAAAATCCAGGATTAGTACAAAACATACTCGGTTGTATTTTGCGTCACGCTTGTTATGCCGGTGCCTCAGATGTCTTTTTTATGAAGACCCAGCGCGTTGGGATTATCAAAATAAAGAATGGTGGGGTAGGGGCTATCTTTAGATCGATTAAGCCAGAAATCTATGACAAGCTAATGCAGAAGATGGTGATGGATAACTGCCGAGATCAAAATGCATTACTGATTAGACCTCAGTCAGGATTGATTGAGTTTAAAACGGATGCGGATAAAAATCGATTTGAAGATATTGTTTCTCGATATGGCTTTCGTTTGGAATTAGCTGAGCCTCGCCCAGGCAAGCGCGAAGCAACGATTAGGATATTAGACAGACAAAGCAATGAGGCGGATTTTGATAGTCTACAGTTCGATGATCGTACTGCGACCATATTAAAAAGGTTTACCGCAAGTAGTGGTGGACTATGTTTAATCACCGGGCAGGTAGGGTCAGGCAAAACCACCACGCTGTATTCGTTGTTGAAATTAATCGATGCAATTGAAAACCATATCTACACCATAGAGCATCCGATTGAAATGCCACAGTCCCTGTGGTCACAGCATGAAATCAATAAAGAAGGCGAAATATCAGAAGGCACGGGCGCAGAAATTTTACTTAATTCTGCATTACGCTGCGCGATTGATGTGCTGTTTTTTGGCGAGTTGCGTAACGATACTAAATTAGCCTCGCTCTTGTTGGATGGGGCTAACGTGGGGGCGCGTGGCTTTGCCACCATGCATGCGAATGATGCCGCTTCCGCATTAAATCGCATCCGCAATATGGGCGTCGATATCCCCACCTTAGCGGACGTATTAGATGTCATCTTGGCACAAAGATTGGTACGAATGCTGTGCCGTCACTGCAAAGTCAGCGATGACACCGTTGATACGCAAACCGCCTTACAAAAAAGCTGGTTGAATAAAGTCTATACGCGCCCAATGAAAGCAACGGGTTGTGCACACTGTAAGTGGATGGGCTATCGTGGACGCGCGATGGTCTATGAAGTGATGGAAGTCACCCGTCCCGTGCGCGCTTTAATAGAACAAGGCGCACCGATTTCAGAGATTACAGCCATCACCATTAAAGACGGACAGTCTATTTGGGATAGTGGCTTGCGCTTGGTCGCTGCGGGTATCACCTCAATGGAAGAGTTACGCCGTGTAGTGCGTAAACGCTAGGGGTAGCCATGAAATTTGAACTCGCCTACCAATACAAAGCACGCCCAAGCCGTCAAACCGTGGTGTCAGGCACGGTATTTGGGTGCAATCAAGACCAGGCGTTTGCGAGTTTGCAGCGATGTGGCTTGCGCCCTGTATCGCTTAAAACAGCCTTATGGAAAACGCTTAACAATCTGCGCGCATCAGGTTTTGATGAAAAAAATCTTATTCGTTTTTATCGCACCCTAGGCCGTCGATTGTCAGGACGTAGTGCTGGGACGTTGACCGATTGTCTACACGCCTGCGGCGAATTTATCCGTGACGATAGATTAAAACAAGCCGCGCTCATGATGCTGCAAGGTATACGCGATGGTAAAGATGAAAGTACGGCGATGCTCGCCGCTGGCTTTCCCAAGCGTGATGCCATGGTCGTCA
>JADYYQ010000132.1 GCA_020853585.1 Ottowia sp. | reverse complement strand
TCTCTTATGCAATCGGTGGTCTGCGGGGTTTAGCCAGTGCGGTGGGCGGTGGCGCGAGTGGTGTCTTGGCAAAGTTAGGTGGCTATATCGGTAGTGCGGCGAGGGCAGTATTGTTGCTGGGGCGGGCCTTGATGTTGTCCCCGCTTGGGATTGTGCTCACGCTTGCGAGCGCAGCGTATTTGATTTGGAAAAACTGGGACGCTGTAAGTCTGGCTGTGGGCAATTTCTTTGCCAAATTACCGTACTGGGCGGGCTTTGCGGTGGGCAGTGTGATCAATGGATTTAAACAATTAGGACAGATGATAGGCGATGTTTTTGCTCGTTCATGGCAAGCATGTTCAGCTTGGGGAGCAAAGATGGGCGAACTCGTTTGCACAGCGGTGGATGGTATGACGGCTTACTTTAAAACTTTGCCACAGCGTGTGTGGGCATCGATTAAATCGCTGGGCTCGTTATTGGCGAAAATTTGGGATGAACCCTACGCGGCCATTGACCGTTTTGTCGAGGCGATTAAAGCCAAAATGATGGGGATAGTCAATGCGGTAAAAGACATTATCTCGGGTATTAGTCAGGTTTTTAAAAAACTGGGCGGAGATGCGGTGAGTGAAGTGATGAATGGCTATCAAGTCGGTGTAAATGGAGTGCCCTCCAAGTCCTCTTTGCTTTCTCATCCCGCTGTCGCACAAAGCATCAGTGCACGACAAGATTTAAAAGGTGAGATGACTGTACGCTTTGAAGGTGCACCACAGGGCATGCGAGTTGAACCAGGGCGCACGAATCAGTCAGGTATGTCGTTTAACCCCGATGTGGGTTATCGCTTTGCGAGTGTGGGGTAAAGCTGATGAGTGAGGCTCTCCCCATTACCGATACACAATAATTCAAGTAGAGACAAAAATGGTCGATACAAATTGGCGCGAAAAACTTCATCCTGCAACATTTCGAGGCGTGCCATTTTTGGTTGACAGTGATGATATGCAGGTGGGGCGTAGGCTACAAGTGCATGAGTATCCCAAGCGGGATCAGTCATTTGCGGAGGATATGGGCAAGGCTGCGCGAGAAATTAATTTAGTTGCCTGGCTCAGTGGCGCAGATTTTATGGCGCAGCGTGATCGCTTGCTGCTTGCTTTAGAAGAAAAGGGTGCAGGTACTTTGATTCATCCCTGGTATGGGCAGTTGACCATGATGGTTAGTATGTGTCGCGTTACTCACCAATGGGATGAGGGGCCGGTCGCACGCTTTCAGTTGCAGTTCCGCGAGGTAGGACATAGTGCGTCGCCGACTGCCAGTGTCAATACTAAACAGCAATTACTGCATCATGCGGATCAACTCACTAAATTAAATGCGCAAGATTTTATTGATCGTTTTGATGTCAAAAAACAGCCTGACTTTGTACGTGATGAGGCCGTCCATAGAATCACAAAAAATATAAAGTTGGTGAAGGCCGGTATGAACCAGTTTGATCCTGACAGCGCAGCGCTGTTTGATCGTATCAGTAAGGAGTTGCCTAGTTTGTTGGGCATACCAAGCTCATTCACTGAGGCATTAAACGATGTGTTTTTAAGCTTTAGGGTGGGATCGAAAGCGCTTGCGCAGAGACAAAGTACGGCTACGCCCTCTTTTGCAAAAATGGCTTTTGCTGCACAGTCGCCATTGGCCTTTCTCAAAATTGGGCAATCGTTTTCTGATGGGATATCGACTGTATCTGCTGCAAAGCCTTCTACTTATCGCTCAGTAGGGCAAGTACATGTCGAAAAGAATGCGCGAACCATCGATGATTTTATGCGTCGCACTTTGATTGCGGAGTCGGCTGTTGCCGCTGCTGCGATGCCTGCACAGTTACACCCTGATATGACGATGGTGAGGAAAGAATTATTACAAGCACTGGATCAAGAAATGCCGAGAGCGACGGACCGCACCTTTCTTGCCTTAAATAAGCTACGAACATCCGTGCATCATGATTTGAAGGCGCGTTCGCGTTATTTGGCGCGTGTTGAGACGGTGACGCCCAAAGAAATTACTCCTGCGGTGGTGGTTGCTTATGATCGCTATGAAGATGCGCGCCGCGCAAATGAAATCGTTATGCACAATAACCTGCGGCATCCTGGTTTTGTACCTGTCACGCAGCTTAAAGTGCTGAGTGCGTAAGCATTATGCGACGTGGTTAGGTGGTAACTATTGCACGCTGTTTGAGAGTGCATGGCTTTTTAATCCACAAAATAGGTATTGTTTATGCGTAATGATGACGATACTCATACGGTTACGTTGACTGTGAATGGTACTGATTATGAGGGCTGGAAATCGATCAGAATTAGCGCGGGCATTGAACGCCAAGCCCGTGACTTTACATTAGCGATCACGCGCAGTTGGACAAAAGGATACTCTACATCAGAGCTTATGAAGCTCAGCAAAATGATTCACCCAGGGGATACCTGCACAGTACGGATTGGTAACGATTTGGTTTTAACAGGCTATGTGGATGCCACACCAATAAATTACGATGCCACGCAGATCAGTATTTCTGTTAATGGGCGCAGTAAAACGGCTGACTTAATTGATTGTAGTGTGAGTAATCAGCCGGGGCAGTGGCGTCATGCCAAGTTAGAAGCCATTGCACAAGACATGGCATCGGTCTATGGCATTCAAGTGGTGGCGCAAGTTGATACCGGGGCAGCCATTCGGGAACATCAGATACAACAAGGCGAAACAGTATTTGAAAGCATAGAACGACTGTTGCGTAATAAATATATTTTAGCGACTGACAATGCTTTGGGCGAATTGGTATTGATCAATGTAGGCACGGAGGTGGCGCATACCGCCCTTGTGCTGGGAGAGAATATTAAGCAAGCCGATACAAGCCTCGACTATAAAGATCGGTTTAGCGAATACCTATGTAAAGGCCAAAATGGCAGTTTGGATGATGCATTGGGAGACAGTTCAGCGTGCATGGCGCGTTTGCTTGATCACAATGTGGCACGTCGGCGCACACTCATTATTAAGCAAAGTGGGCAGGTGGATGAAGCGAGTTGCCAAGACCGTGTTGAATATGAACGCGCCAGTCGCGCTGCCCGCACGCTTGAAACACATTACACCGTACAAGGGTGGCGTCAGTCTAACGGTGCGCTTTGGCAGCCCAATATGCGTGTGCATGTGCGTGACCCGGTGATTGGTTTTGATACGACGATGTTGATTGTGGCGGTTGAGTATCGATTAGATGAACAAGGGACGGTAGCGCTACTCAAAGTTGGGCCAGTGGGAGGCTACGCTGTGAAGGCGGTAGCCAAAAAAACAGCACCTACCAACATATCGAAAGCGTCTTGGCGCGATGCGCCGATCATTGCCCCTTTTCTCAGGTAACTATTTTCTGCATCTAAGGTAGCTATTCTCTGCACACAGGTGCAGCGTTGTTCCGTCGCTTTATTTACCCCCTTACCTAATTTAAAAAATGGAAGACAGATCGTTGAGGCACGCGCTCGCCCCTATGTGGCGGCGCTTACAAATGATGTTGGCCCGTGCTGTGGTGTCTATGGTGAGTGATCAAGGTCGACATCAAATCCTGCAATTGAAGCTGTTGGATGGTGAATTGAAAGATGGCGTTGAATATATTGAGCCTTATGGGTTTACCTCGCTTGCGCCAGCAGGGGCACGTGAAGCGCTTGCCTTATTTTTTGATGGGGATCGCAGTCACGGTGTTGCGATTTGCGTTGCCAATCGTCAATACCGTCTAACAGGTCTTAAAGATGGAGAGGTGGCATTGTATGACCGCACGGGACAAAAGATAGTCTTAGGGGAAGAGGGCATTGTTCTTTATAGCCCGAGCAAAGTGCGCATAGAGACGCCGAGATTGGAATGTACCGGTGAGATTGTTGATCAATGTCAGTCAGGAGGGGCAAGCATGTCGGCAATGCGTGCCATCTATAACCAGCATACCCATGCGCAAAATGCTCAGAGCAATATTACCGCTGCGCCCTCCCTACAATTGGAGGGCTCATGTTAAGCACATACGCGAATGAAACTGCAATCAACGCAAATCGGCTAGTACCGTCCTGGCAAGGGGTGGGAGAAGAAGACGAATTTTGTCGGCACTTGTTTCGTGCCGTAGTCATTAGTCTGTTTACTTGGCGTCGCGCAACTTTAGATGATCCATTACCGGCGAATGAACGGATGGGTTGGTGGGGCGACACCTACTTAGGTACTCAGGGTGACAAGATTGGTTCTCGATTATGGCTCCTTTCTCGCCAAAAACTAACCTTACAAACGTGTACCCAAGCGCAAACGTATGCGCGTGAAGCGTTGCACTGGTTAATCGAGGATGGCATCGTAGAGCAGATTGATATTCAGGCATTACGTATTGGTGTGGATCAGCTCACGCTTCACATTACCCTTCTTCGACAAGAAAAAGCGCATTGGCGAGGGCGCTTTGACAATATTTTGGATGCACTCCACTATGGCTTTTCACCGACCTGACCTTGATGCGTTAATCACGCGTGTTAAGCAAGATATCTTATCTCGCCTGGACGAAGATACTCTATTAAGACGTAACGATGCCAGTGTGTACGGCAGTGTGTTGGCGGCGACCGCGTATGGCCTGTATGGATTTATCGAATGGTGGGCGAAGCAATTATTTGCCCATAGTGCTGAAGCGGAATTTTTAGAACATCATGCCCATTACCGCTTAGGGCAAGAGCGTAAATCAGCCACGCATGCCCGGGGCCAAATCAAAGTGACGGGTATCGAGGGTGCTGTTATTCCCGAGCACGCTGTATTGAGGCGTATTGATGGCGTACTTTTTTCGGTTACGCAGGGAAGTACGATTACAAAAAACAAAGCCTTTATTACGATTACTGCAATTGAGTCTGGAAGCGGAGGCAATAGCGCAGCGGGTACCTTACTGCAATTTATTTCTCCGTTGATTGGCGTGGAAAGTAAAGCCACTGTGCTGGATACAGGTCTGT
>JADYYQ010000131.1 GCA_020853585.1 Ottowia sp. | reverse complement strand
TTGGACTCGTCAAGCAGTTTGAGGGCTTTCATCGTGTGCCGAAAAATGATCCAACATGCCGTGCTCATTCCTACATCTGCCCAGCGGGATATCACACGATAGGCTATGGACATCTCTGCAATGCCGCGCATCCTCCGATCACACAAGACGAAGCGGAAGTCTATCTAGAACGCGATCTTATCGTTGCACTCAATGCCACGCTGCGCTATTGCCCCGTGTTAGCGACTGAGCCAGAGGGACGGCTCGCCGCTATTGTCGATTTCACTTTTAACCTCGGAGTTGGGCGACTACAAACCTCAACATTACGGCAGCGTCTTAATCAGCGGGATTGGGGAAATGTGGCGATAGAGCTGCGCCGGTGGGTCTACGGTGGTGGAAAAATGCTGCCAGGATTAGTTGCACGAAGAGAAGCAGAGGTAGGTCTGCTTTACAATTGCCCATATTTCACAAAAACAGAGAATTTTGCAGTTGTACAATATTAAATAGAACAGTCAACATCAAGGGACAAAAATGTCATATACCGCTGAGATCAGTCGAAGTAATCCGACCGCATTTATTTTTCTCGTTGATCAATCAGGCTCAATGGGTGACGTGATGTCATCGGGGCGCTCCAAAGCACAACAAGTGGCTGACGTCTTAAATCGTACTCTCGCGACTTTGATTACCCGATGCACAAAATCGGAAGGAACTAGAAGTTATTTCGATATTGGGGTAATTGGATATGGAGGTAATGGAGCATATAACGGTTTTCAAGGAGCGCTGAGCTCATCAATTATCCATCCCATTTCCACGATTGAGTCTTCTCCTTTGCGAATTGAGGAACGTCAGAAGAAGATCGATGATGGTGCTGGTGGAGTTATTGAGCAGTCCATTAAATTTCCAGTTTGGTTTGAACCCCACTCCAGCGGTGGTACGCCTATGTGCCAAGCAATTACCAAAACAGCAGAAGAGTTAGTCGCCTGGTGTGACTCTCACCCTGACTGCTATCCCCCGACAGTTCTACACATCACCGATGGTGAGTCATCGGATGGCGATCCCGACCAAAAAGCTTCTCAATTGAGACAAATTCAAACCAGTGATGGCTCTGTCCTCATGTTCAACTTACATGTAAGTACGTTGGGTGCAAATACGGTGGAATTTCCGGCATCTGAATTGGGTTTGCCTGACGAATATGCAAAACTCTTATTCAAAATGTCCAGTCCACTTCCCGACCATCTCATTCATTTTGCTAGAGAGAAGGGCTTTAATGTTGGTATGGAATCCCGGGGCTTCATGTTTAACGCAGATGCTGTTCAAATTGTTGATTTCTTCGACATAGGTACTCGAGCATCCCAACTGCGATAAGCGACGTATATGAAGGTTCTGTTTGCCGGTCAAGTTCCCAAAGACCCTATATATCCGGAGGCAAATGAAGATGCTTTGGAAATCGCCGTCAAGCAGGATAGGCTTGCGATAAGTGACGGCGCATCTGAATCGTTCGACTCACAAACTTGGGCTGCACTTTTAGTCAATAAATTTGTCCGAGAACCTGGGCTGAATCAAGAGTGGCTAGATCAAATTATTACTGACTATCTAGCACAATATGAGACGGCAAATCTAAGTTGGTCTAAGCAAGCTGCCTTCGAGCGTGGAAGCTTCGCAACCCTCCTGGGGGTAGAAAGTTTCCCTGGACTATCTACCGTTGACGTTTTGAGTATTGGCGATAGCTTAGTTGTTCTGATGGAAGATGGTAGCTGCACTGCAGCTTACCCTTATTCCCATTTTGAAGATTTTCAAAAACGTCCCGAGCTGTTTTGTACCGCTTCAGCACATAACACCTTTTTCCAGGCTAAAGATTTTTTCTCCAAACACCATAAAACATGGAGATTGAAATCAACGAGAGCTCCATTGCTCTTATGTATGACGGATGCGTTAGGTGAATGGGCGTTAAGAAATGCTCATGATGGAACACCCAAGTGGGAGACACTTAGCTCAATATCTAAATTATCACAACTTGAATCTCTTGTTCTATCTGAGCGAGAAGCAAAGAGCATGCGAACAGATGATGTAACTTTAATTGCGATTGATCCATTTGGGACCAGTGACGATGAACTATCCCACACTTGAGCAATATAACGAAGCATTTCAATGCCCACAGTTGGCACTAAGTGATCCTGAACTTCAGCAGGGTTCCATCGCTACTACTGGTCTTGGTCTACCTTTAGCGCTTTGTGGCGGTTTCGCGCTTACCTATACGGTAAGAAGTGGATCAAAAAAATATGCTGTGCGATGTTTTCACAAGCAGTCGAATGCTCTTGAAAAACGATATAGCTCAATTTCAAATCGGCTAAAAACCCTCCGCTCACAATATTTCGTTGATTTTGAATTTCAACCACAGGGAATCAAATTTTCCGGTAAGACCTATCCAGTAGTTAAGATGGCATGGGCGACAGGCATAACTCTTGGAGAATTCCTAGAGCAGCATTACCGGAGTACAAACGATCTGCAGCAATTAGGAACATCGCTAAGAGGGTTAACCAAGTATCTTGAGAGCCAAAGCATGGCTCATGGAGACATTCAGCCTGGCAACCTCATGGTTGCCGAATCCGGGAAAGAAATTCAGCTAATTGATTATGACGGAATGTTCGTCGAAGATCTAAAGTTGCTAGGTAGTACTGAACTTGGCCATCGTAATTTCCAACATCCTGGCCGTTCCAGCACATCGTGGAATCCATCTATTGACCGATTCTCTTTCATTAGCCTTGATCTAGCTTTACGCGTGCTACAAGCGCATCCCGAGCTTTGGATCAAAACTCAATCTGACGGAGATTCGATTCTTTTCAAAGCAAATGATTTTGCAAATCCATCTACATCTGCAATTTTTCTGGATCTTTTTAATAGACCAAAGTTCGCTGAAGAGGCAAAAAATTTTGCTGCAATCTGCAATTCAACATACGACAAAATTCCTACTCTAGAAGATTTTCTGGCGAAAAGAAATATTCCTCAAGCCATTATCGCAAATGCAGCCACAAAATCAGCGACATTCACTCAGTACATGTCAGCATTTTCTGTACTTGATGCAATGGACTATTCAGCATGCTTTAAGTATGTTGGTGACAAAGTGGAATTAATTGGTCAGATCGTTGAGGTCTACCAAGGTAAAATAAAACCTGGTGGCAAGAAATACGTTTTCATTAACTTTGGACCATGGCAAGGAAAAATCGTCAAGATTAGTATCTGGCCCAAAGCTCTGCAGGCAATCTCAAACAAACCTACCCAAAGCTGGGTTGGCAAGTGGATTAGTGTTGTTGGCCTGATGGAACCTCCTTACGTCAAAGAAGAGCGGGGGTATACACAGCGGGGGTATACACATCTGTCGATTAGCATCACACAGGGAAACCAACTGCACATTATCTCTGATCAAGAAGCCAAGTTCCGCCTTGCAGGATCGTCTATTAGATCTAGCGGTATCAACTCGAGATTGAACAATAAGGAGATTCTGGAAAGTCTTCTAGCTAGAGGGGAAAACAGTTCCCATAGTAGCGCCACATCTACGCAATCAATTCCGACAACTTCAAACCAAGCTGTATTACAAAAAATGAAAGGTAATCACTCACAAAATCAAACCGCATCTAAGATTAATACACCCTATTCTGCACCGAGGCAAAGTACTCAGTTGCGACCTGCTAGAAGTCGTCATTGTTTTATTGCCACAGCGATTTACAGCTTTGATGCTCCTGAAACAAACGCTCTTAGGAAATGGCGCGACAGAAGATTGCTTTCTTCTACTTTTGGACGAGTATTTGTGGCCATTTACTACAGAATTTCGCCGAAGCTAGTTCCATACTTAAATCAGTATCCTTTACTCAAGAGGGCAGTAAAAAAAATTCTTGACCTAGTTGTTCACGTTGTTCAATAAAAATCATCGCATTGTTTCTAGCGCTGAAAATAGCACGGTAAGATAATGCGTGGATTACATAACAATATGAAGCATGAGTTTAATAGCTAAGTAGTCATGCGATTACCCTCCTTGACCCCATAGTTCGGACAAAAAATAAGAAGATTGGCGACTGTTTTAATTCTCTAAAACCGCCATGAATCACCTCCAACTGAGATCGCCAGATCAATTTAGCGCAGCACAACGCGCTTACGAAATCACTGTGATACTGGCTACCGCAATTGTGCGTAGCCAGCAAGCTGAGAAAGCAACAGAGAGTCATTTTCTACTTGGCTTTCTGCCAGGAAAGAGCGTTCATACAACTCCGTATCAACAAGAGAGATTGTCATGAACGCAAAAGAAAAATCCATCGCAGCGCAAGTATCAGCACTTCCGACATTGCCTCTTATGGCTTTGTGGCTATTGTGGGATCAGTATTTTCATCGTCGCCCCGATAACCCCAACCGCGAATACTTAGAGTCACGGATTGCCTACAAAATTCAAGAAGAAGCTTATGGTGGTCTATCAGCGGAAACACGCCAGCGACTAGCCAGTATCGGCAGCCGATATTCCAAAATTAAGCAACGCAGTCAATCACAAGATATTTATTTAGCTCCCGGCACGGTGTTGATGCGCGAATGGGATAGTCGTCCTCATCAAGTCACCGTCACTGCAGAAGGTACCTTTGAATATGCGGGTACTTTCTTTAAAAGCTTATCCGCCGTTGCGCGTCATATCTCGGGCACACGCTGGTCCGGTCCAGTATTTTTTGGATTGCGAAAAGCTGGAGATAAATTCTAATGAATACGCAACTATCAAATATCACTAACACCAAACCGCGCAAACGCTGTGCTGTTTATTGCCGTGTTTCTTCTGATGAGCGGCTAGACCAAGAATTCAACTCCATTGATGCGCAAAAAGAAGCGGGGCAGGCTTATATTGCTAGTCAACGCGCAGAAGGCTGGACTTCGCTTACCGATGATTACAACGATCCAGGATTTTCTGGCGGCAATATTGAACGACCTGCACTGAAACGTTTATTAACGGATATCGAGCGCGGTCTAATCGACATTGTCGTGGTCTACAAGATTGATAGGCTAACGCGCAGCCTGGCCGATTTCTCCAAAATGGTCGAGGTATTTGAGCGCCATAATGTGTCGTTCGTATCAGTGACGCAGCAATTTAATACGACAACATCGATGGGTCGCTTGATGCTCAATGTCTTATTGTCCTTTGCACAATTTGAACGCGAAGTCACCGGCGAACGCATCCGCGACAAGATTGCCGCTAGCAAACGCAAAGGCCTGTGGATGGGCGGCATACCGCCCTTGGGCTACGATGTACAAAACCGCATGCTGGTTATCAATGACTGCGAAGCAGCGATTGTGCATCGTATTTTTAAAGACATGTTGACGGTCGGCTCGCCCACACAAATCGCACGCACTTTATCTGACGAAGGGGCTACCACGAAAGCCTGGACTACTAAGGAAGGAGAAGTAAGACACGGTGCCCGCATTGATAAAAAATACATCCATAAAGTGCTACGCAATCGCATCTACCTCGGTGAGCTATCACACACAGGCAATTGGTACCCAGGCGTGCATCCCGCCATCCTGGATCACGGTCTATGGGGGCAAGTACATGAAATCTTGTCCCAAGACCCGCATCAGCGCTCAGTGACAACAAAAAAACGTTCACCTACCGATGCACTGCTGCGCGGCTTGCTGTATTCGCCAACAGGCGAACGTATGTACCCAACTTACTCACGTAAAAATGGTAAGCAATATCGCTATTACATCTCCCGCTCCGAATCTCGCTTTGGTGCGAAAGCTAAAACTCATGAACGTATTCCTGCCGATGGCATAGAGGCAGCAGCGATTAGCCAAATTAAAACGGTACTAACCAGCGCCGAAGCCATCGCTAGCGTCTGTGCTTGCATCAAACAGAATAATGGTCAGATCGATGAAGCCACTACCGTGTTAGCGATGCATCGTTTAGGCGAAGTATGGGAGCAATTGTTCCCCGCTGAAAAACATCGCCTCATTAATCTAATGGTAGAGCGCGTCGACTTAATCCCCGGTGGTTTGAAATTTAAATGGCACGAATTAGGCTGGCAAGCACTGATTGGGGAATTCTCTGAGGGCACGATTGGTCGTGAGCTACTGGATAGTGAGCCGGCTTCATGAATAGTGCATTAGAAACTTTTGTGCCGCTGCAATTCAAACGCCGCGGCGTGCAACGCTTAGCTAGTACAGACGCACCTCTTTATGACACCACCTTTTTAGAGGGACTGGGACGGGCTTTCTACTGGCAGCAGTTAATTGACAGAGGTCTAGCCAAAAGCGGTTCCGCTATCGCTAGACGCGAGGGCCTGCACCCTTCCACAGTCAACGAATTACTGCGCCTAACTTTGCTAGCTCCTGACATTATTGAAGTGCTAATGGCAGGCAAACAACCGCGAACGTTAACGCTGATGTGGTTTCAGCGACATCGGCTACCCGTCGACTGGCAAGCCCAACGCGACATCATCGCCCAATTTGAATAGAAAGAAATAAGATGCCGAAGAAAAATGAAATTGTAGTCACCGGACCAGCCGTAACGTACAAAATTCCAAGCCCCGCTGGTGAGGTCAAACTAGAAACCTTTGTGCCGTACACGTTAATCAAGCGCGGTGTAAAACGAGAAATCATTACGCCCTTCGATGCGCCGGAGCAGTTTCAGCAGGAGGCGGTTGCCGCTAGAGAAAAACGTAAAGAGAGTAAAGACACGGCGCTGGTAAAAGCTCTAGGTTTAGCCCATTACTGGCAGAGTTTGCTGGACAGTGGAAAATTTAAAACACTAACCGAAATTGCTATTACTGAAGGTACTCATGTTACACAGGTACGACGATTAATGCGTCTTATATTACTGGCCCCCACTGTAATCGAAATGCTAATGAGTAACAATCAACGCCATACTCTAAATTTAGAGTTTTTTATGCGCAAAATTATGCCAGCGAAGTGGCAAGAACAAGAGTCAATGTTGTTAAAGTGAATTACAGAAAATAATAACTTGAAAATATATGCTAAGCGTAAATTCATTTACCCTAATCATAATTGCTTATACAGAAAAATTCGTATGCCTCATAGCACGTCTAAAACCTAATCTCTCCGCTTCTGCTACTGTATGAGCGTAATGCTCTCCCTTTTGTAATTCAATTCTAATTCTGTCATATTGCTGATCAAATGGAAAATGGTAGATTTTATCCTTCCCATTTATGTTGCATTTGATGCAAGGATAATTTCTATCCATATTGATATTCTTTACCTGAACAGCAAGTACCTCAGCTACCAAAAGAGCCATCTCTGAAAAATTAACTGTTGCTGCAAAAACTGGAACAATTTGCATCTCTTTGAAACTTTGTGTTGTCAATGGTAACAATATACTTGTCCCATACAGTTGAAATATATGCTTTTCATGGATAGTTTTATGCTTAGCCCAGTACTTTGCTTGGACAACATGTGCTAATGAATTTTTTACGCAAAGTAAATCTCTTCCCATATCTTCCAAACCAGCTATAGCACCAAAATAGGTAACCTCCCAGCCATCTTTTTCATATAAATATCCTAGAAAACGTTCATACATCCTGCCAATTTCAACACTTGTTTTTTTCCTAGCTTTCCAGTTATCCAATGCAAGTTGATTTCGTTCAGTAATTCCTAAGCGTTGGTACTCTTCTTTGCTAATATATAAAGAAACACGATCCTTATCTGAATCTTCATTTTCATCTAATATTAAGGTAGCTTCTTCATTCAGTATCTCTTCTGAATACTGCTCAAGTACTGGATAATATTCGTGATATGTTTTTAGCGAATACTCCAAATATTTAAGTTTAGCCATCAATTCTTTTTTTTCTTTTGTTATACGCCTTACCTCATCGGCAGCTTTATGTGCTGGATTTTTTTTAGCTTTTAAATTACTCGCAAGAATTTTGTCAGGTGCAATAAATGCTTCAGCTATATAATCAGCAAGCCAGCGTCTGCCTTTAATATAGCTTAATGCAAAGATATCCTTAACTTGTTGCAGATCGTCTAGCTGCTGTTTAATTTGATCTAATAAAGCAGCTGCTTTCGCCGCAGTTTTTGCTCGCTCGCTCTCAGCATGTTGTGTAGTAAGCGAACGTTCCTGTCTTTCCTTAGCTTCAATCTCGTCTTTTTTCTTGAGTAAAATTTCCTCTACTCTCTCCTGTACTTTCTTGTTAATGAACGAGGAAAGCATCCAATACACTCCCCCTAAAACGAGCAAAATAAGGAAGAGTCCAGAAGAAGCATCAGAATTTCTTGCCATAGCTGGCATGCTAACCAGTAATAGAGAAAAAAATAAAAAGTTATCTTTCATTTTTAACAAAGAAGTAGTTTAGTTAAACTAAAGACAGCTTTGATGTACGACAAATCTTATCAAAAAAATCCTTTGTACATATTTTTCTCGTGGCTAACGTCGACCAATTGCCAACTCCAACTACCACCCCGAAAACCCTTATAAATACTAGACACGACCTCGCGAGCGCGCGCGAGGTAAACGGAGAATGGAGAGAAAAAATGGAGAAAAATGCCTAGAAAACAGGCTTAAAAAGAGAAACACGCTCACGAGGCTAAACCGCCAAGCCCCGCGCCCATTGGCGCTGCGAGCAGACAAAAAAAGACCGGAGGTAAGTCCGGTCTTTGAGTTTTGGTGGTGGAATAGGGAACCGAATTGCAACCGACTCTCTGAATACCTGGGTCAAATTTACCCCGCAATAGTAAAGTCAGATGACATTGCATCGTCCAATACGGTGGCTTTTCGCAATGTGTCGGCAACAAAATGATCATCCGAGGAATCTGTAACAAACGCTTCGGTCAATTTTTCTCCAAAGGTCGAGCGCCTCCATTTTGTTCGATTGCCGATGACGTAAAAACGTCGTTTCGCACGTGTTGCTGCAACATTAATGATGTTTGGACTGCTGGCGGCCCAATTGATAGCACCACCGGTTTTTCCTCCCAACACAAATATGACAGATTCACACTCTTTTCCTTGGAATGTGTGGACCGTGCCGACACGCCCTTTAACCCAACGTTTAATAGTTGCCTCGTCAGCATGCGAAGCCCATTCGCTAGCACGATCCATCAACAATGAAGAAAGATTATTCGCCACTGACTTAAATGGAGAAATAACAAAAATATCGGGCAGCTTATCTACGCTATGTACCCACTTCGCCTGAGCATAACGAATAACGATCTCTGCGGCTACCAAACCCTCAGAAAAATTGTAGTGTTCATCGAATCCATCTGTCTCTTGATTGATCCATCGCGATGGGCCAAATAGCGGACGCACATCGGTTGCTGAAATTTCCTCTTTCTTGTCTGGGCCGAATACCATTTTTTTGTTATAAGCAATGCGATTCGATAGTGCGAACATCGGATCAACACAACGGCGATGCACCCGCAATGGAGAGCCTACCCAAAGGGACCGACCATCAAATTGCATCACGCTAGAACCATGAACATTACCGCGATCAGCCAGGTGCTGTGCAGAGAAGGCCGTCAAACGATGCCGCAATGGCGCATCGTGATATTTCAAGATTTCCACATCCAGCTTTTTATTCATTGTAATAACGGGTTCAACCTGCAGTGGGTCTCCCACCAGCAGTGCCCGTTTTGAGCGCCATATCGCGCCAAGAGCATGTGATGGTACCGCTTGCCCTGCCTCGTCAATAAGCAGAAGGCCTATTTGTTTTTCTTGTAAATCACCAAAACAACGGGGAAACGATGCGAAGGTGCTTGAAACCACCGGCACCGCTAGAAAAAATGTGGCCCAGAAATGAGGAGCCATAACGGGCAATAGCTCTCTAACATGGGTTTGACTTTCAAGCATCCCTAACGCAAGCCTAAAATTGGTCTCAAATGGTTTTCCAGCATTTTTCATAAATGATTTATGCATATGCATTGCGGCCAAAAATACATCGGAACGTGCTTTGTGATAACGAGCATTACTGCGCGGTAAGTTTTTTTGCTGCTCATCTATCGACAGTGCACAAAATTTTTCTAAATCAAAAGCTGCTGGGCCTAAAGTCGCAGACAGGTCAGTGACAATTTTCTCAATCCGGAACAGTTCTACGCGAGTCATGGCGGCTGTACGCTGAGTGGCATCGCGTGCGCATTGATGTGCTTGCACTTGTGTTTCGACGATAAGCGTATGGCGTCTTAGGTCAGCACAAAGCGTTCGCAATCCGTCAGACTCATTGGCAAGCCTCTTTTGTAGGGTGCGAAATTCCGTATAGCCGGTGCGATCAAATATCCACTTGAACATCTGTCGCCAAGTCGGCCATTCTTGATTTAGTAATTTTCGTTCTTCAAGAAGAGCCGTCGATTGCACTTCCGCGCTGGAGAGTTGATGTTTCAGCGACTCGTGTTCAGTGATAGATAACTGCAATTTTTTCAGGGCATTATTCTCACGTTCTTGCGCCAATGCGAGCGATTCCATTGCAACGCTGCGCTCCGATAGGTTGTGTTCGTACTCGGTGATTGCGCATTGAATGGCCTTGACTTCATCTACTGCAGCGCGAAATTTTGCGCATGCCTGCTCCCAATCAAGATCGCTGGATGATTCAGCGACGAGCGTACCCCATAGTCCTGGTTGTTCATTTTTTGGAAAATACGATAATTTTTGAGCAACGAGATTACGGTTTTTCTTTTTGCCAAGAGGCACTGATGCCAAGCCCCAGCATTTGACCAGGTTTTGGTTGATGGCTGGTTCCTCCTCTACTTCAATATCATCCGCTTCGACGACTTCATCGCTATCTACGGCTGCTGCATTTTTAGTCTTCTGCCGTTTATTGACCTCGTCGTTGATAATGGATTCGGCTAAGGTGCCAAAATAGTCAAATGGCGCATCGTTCCATACCAACAGATCAGGGGAAATTTTTTCAATGTTGGGCAGGTCACGGGTAATGTTCTCAACGGCACTATTGTTTGCGCTGGCAACCACGATGCCAAAGTCGAGCAATCTCTCATCAAGTAGGTAGCAGCTTCCGGGGGACCAGGAACGACCATTCTCAGATTCGGGGTAGTTAACCTTTAAATCGCTACGACTAAACGCTTGCTGTGGATCTTCGAATGAGGCCAAGACATGTGCGCGCTCTACGATGCGTGCCGTGATCACATCCATAAGTAATGTTGTCTTACCTGTCCCTGGCGGTCCGTTTACCGAAAAAACACCGTCGTCTTTCATCTCATGCAACGCTGTATTGACGGCCACTTGCTGCATTAGAAAGAGTGGAAATTTCGAGGGCCAACGGCCTAGCGGAAAGCGTTTTGCTGCTAATAGGGAATCGAATGCGTCAGGCTGGGTCACATCGATTTTCTGTGCATCACATTGTTCTTGTTCAAAGTATTTTTTAACCTGGCAAGACTCTATGCCCGCTTCCGCTAAGCCCAATATGCGCCCAATATCCTCTAAGTAAAACGAATTAATTGGGTCGAGTTCGGTCGGTGGATTAATCGGCTTGCCCTTGTCGCTAAGAAGCGGAATGGTATGAACAACAATCTGTGGAGAAGCCATTAGCTCACGCGGCCTCCAATCCAAAAACGCAATAAGAAACTCGATCAGCTTCTCGAAAAAATCACCATCGACGATAGGACGCTCTGTTTCAGCCAGGAGGTTTTCCAGCTTTATCTTGAGCGCAAAGGAAGCACCTGCATAGGCGTATCGTTGATTATTCTTCCGCTCGGCAAACGCAATGGCATAAGCGGCTAGCTGAAGACTATCGATAACAGGAACACCCGTTCCCGTTACTTCCATTGCGCATAAGAATGTTCTGCCTTTGGCAACCCGTTGATGATTTCCCGAATAATTTTCCTGGTCCTCAGCTGCGCCGTACAGCTCCAGTAGCTCTTTTTCTAGAACGGCTTTGTCCACCAAGCCAAAGTAGACGAAGTATTTGTATTCGTCTGATTTCGCAATATACGGCGGCGTTTGCCAGGGCAGCAATTCGGTATATTTTTTCTTAAACCCTCGTCGTCGCTGTTTGAGGTTTTCTTTGGGAATGTCTGGGTACATCAGTGCTTCAACGTCAAACCAATAGCGTAGTGTTTTTATATATTCTGAGGTCATCGAAAATTTTTTAAGTTATTGATTTGACGTGTTTATAAGCTCGCTTTTACTCCATACTGAACGCCTACAGATTAATTACCTTTAATTGGATATCCATTTCGGATAAATTATCTGCTTACAGCGCCAGAAGTAGCAATCAAAGTTAGAAAGTTGTGAGTGACTTTTTAAAAATCACATTATTGTTTGTCAGGCAATTTACTCTGCAGATGTGAGCCGCTGTGCCGTTCTCTTTCTTAGTTGATTCTGCTCACGTATTTCCTCCCTATCAGAAGCAATCTGCAACCTAACCAAGCGCGCCACTATCGCTCCTTCAGTACGTCCAAAATAGACTGCAAGTTTATCAAGAGTAGGTAAATCATCCGCCCTCCAGAGTTTAATTAACTCACCATCTAATTCATCACTCCATCGTGCTCCTTGATTTAGAACAGTATTTGGAGTGGTTTGATCGGGTTCTTGGGTTTCTCTAAGTAGGCGCTTATCTATCAGCTGCAATGCCTTTAAATAATTGAGACGAGCCTGGTCAAGTTTAGGATCACGCTGTGTATTAAGAACTTCACCTGTTTCAGGATGGATTCCCCTGCACAAAAGATCGACCAATGCCAACTCAACTAGGGGCTGTTCAATTGAATGTTTAATTTTTACTGTCATGTTATCTCGACGCTCTTCAATAATTTTAAATAACACGCTTGCTAACTATTTTTTTAAAGGCTACTGCTCGAGAATTCCCAATGAACTTGTTTGATTCACTGGCAAGGCTCATCCATCATTGATGGTAAAACAAAAAACACCTCCTTTTACGCAAATTACAAAATCTGACAAAGGGCTATTTGAAACTGCATCTATCTCGCAACCGTCCGCAGCTTTATTCAAGTTTTACATGGATAAATACCCGCCCATACTTACACGCAACACTATAAGTTAGGTAAATGCCAATATTCCCCCCAAGCCCCTAAAACTTGAGCAGCCATTGTTCTTGGAGACGCCTATTTAACTGGAATACGCACATCAAACCGTGTTCCTTTGCTGAAAACACTTCTTACGTATATTTTTCCATTTAGCAGCTTGGTGATCTGCTTAGCAATTGTTAGCCCCAGCCCGCTTCCGGTGTGGCTTATATCATTATTTAGTTGAACGAATGGATCAAATATTTTTGGTACATCATCTTTTTTAATACCAATGCCAGTGTCAGTCACAGAAAAATGTAGCGCTCTTATTATCCCGTTTTTCTCAATAGAGACATGAAGCGAGATTCCGCCGTCGTGAGTAAATTTAATCGCATTACCTATTAATATTGATAAAACTTGCTTTATTTTATGGTTATCCCCAACAAACTCACAGTCTGCAGGGAAATTGCTTTCCACATGGAAATATAGGCTTTTTCTTTCCGCTAACGGGGTGAAATCATGAGCGATATCTTGCAAAATATCATTGATGACAAATTTGTCTGATGATGTCCCCAGAGTCCCAATTTCTAACTTTGAATAGTCTCCGAACTCTTGCATCTTGGACATAATTTTTTCAGTTGATTTACTGATGGTATCAACAAGAACCTTATCTTGCTTTGCGGTAATTTTTCCTGACAAGAGGGTAGCTGCATTCAGAAGTGACTGAATTGGCGTCCGTATTTCATGATTGATTTCAGAGATGAATAAATTTTTTAAGCGAATGGCTTCCGCATACTCTTCTACACCTTGACGATACTTGAGCCCAATGTAAAGTGTGATTCCTAAAAAAACCACTGTGGCACCATATATAAGCAACGCAATTGACTTGTACATACGTAATCTACGCAGCGTTTCATCATACTGTTCAATTCGAATGGAATACGCTTTGTTGTTCAGTTCTGCCGCCAGCTCTCTGACTACTAGCAATTGCTGGACAAACCCTTTATCGGACGGATCCCATGTTTTCTCAGCCTTAAGAGAGTTAACGCCAATTTTTAGTTTATTTGCAATCACAACATATTCCGGGGTCTGCATAAATGCATGACTTCGAGGACTGTCGTTTACCAGCAAATCGAGTTTTGAATAAAAAATATTAAACTTTTTTCTCGCTTCTTTCTGTCGCGTTTCGTCGATTAAATAAGGGTGGTTTGCTTCAGAAAAGAACCGTTCGCATGCAAGCTGCATACGCTCGGTAGCCGTATAATTGCTAAAATTAGGAATAGGTGGAGAGGCTAGTAATTTAGTCAGGACATAGAATGTCGTAATTGCGATGATGAAAATGAGGCCGAATAAAGCAAGAATCCATATTTTATTAGCGAAGATAAACATATGCTTCACATTATGACTATTTTTGATATGTGCCATGTGAATTTTGCATCCGTTTCTGATCCTCCTAATTCATGCCGATACTGATCCCGTGGGTAAATTAACCCTATCGGCCCTAAATCTTCAATCTCCATACGACGCCCTTCACGCTCATAGGCAAGAATGAGCCCATAACGGACAACATCCGAAATAGGAATGGTGTACTGGTAACCGTCTAAACAGTGAATTACCATTTTGGTGCCACTCGAACCAACTTTCATCAGTAGATCACTGACTTTGAATCCAGAAAAAGTTTCTGCCTTTGTCCAAT
>JADYYQ010000130.1 GCA_020853585.1 Ottowia sp. | reverse complement strand
GGAGACATTCCTCCAACAAGTAGTAAATGGATTAATCCTGGGCAGCATCTATGCTTTAATCGCCCTTGGATACACAATGGTTTATGGCATTTTAGGTATTATCAATTTCGCCCATGGCGATGTACTGATGGTTGGCGCACTCAGCGCACTTTCAGCCATCATTTATCTTCAAAAACATTTTCCTGATTGGCCAAACTGGTTAACGCTTCTCTGCGCAATTTTATTTGCGGTACCCGTATGCGCCCTTGTTAGTCTCACCATCGAACGCGTTGCCTACCGCCCCTTACGCAATGCCCCACGACTTGCCCCTCTTATCACGGCGATTGGCGTATCCATTCTGCTGCAAACTTTGGCAATGATTATTTGGTCCCGTAACCCCATGACTTTTCCGGAGTTACTCCCCAGCTTACCCATTGATATTTTTTCAACGGGTGCCACCATTACCGGCAAAGAAATTGCCATCATCATTACTTCCCTTGTGATGATGGTTGGTCTAATCTTGCTCGTCGAAAAAACACGGCTTGGCCGAGCCATGCGCGCCACCGCAGAAAATATTCGTGTCGCAGGACTTATGGGCGTTAATCCAAATTTTGTCATCGCCATGACCTTCGCACTTGGCGCAGCATTAGCTGCACTTGCCGGCGTGATGATTGCAACCAACTACGGCAATGCCAGCTTTCACATGGGCTTTATTCCTGGCCTTAAAGCTTTTACATCTGCGGTTTTAGGTGGCATCGGCAATCTTTCTGGCGCCATGGTAGGAGGACTTCTACTGGGTCTTATTGAGGCATTAGGAGCAGGCTACATTAGTGATTTGACCGATGGTGTCTTTGGTTCAAATTACCAAGATGTATTTGCTTTTATTGTCCTCATTGCTGTCCTGATACTACGACCATCGGGCATCATGGGTGAACGTGTCGCCGATCGTGCTTAAGGAAAAAAAATGAATACGATGATGCCTAAAACAAATAGGCCTTATTTGGGAATATTGTTATTTACATGCGCCATTCTATGCGCACCATTTGTAGCTGGTCACCTTGGTGGTAACTATTGGGTGCGTGTACTTGATTTCGCGCTACTCTACGTTATGCTCGCCCTAGGGCTCAATATTGTAGTGGGTTTTGCCGGTTTGCTCGATTTGGGATATATCGCATTTTATGCGGTAGGTGCCTACATGTTCGCGCTACTTTCCTCGCCCCATTTAACACAACAATTTCCTGCTATCGCCGCTCTTTTTCCTAATGGTCTCCATTTATCCGTTTGGTTAATCATTCCACTAGGGGCAACGCTTGCCGCAGCATTTGGCATATTGTTGGGTGCACCTACCCTTAAATTAAGGGGTGATTATTTAGCAATTGTGACGCTTGGATTTGGTGAAATTATTCGTATTTTTATGAATAACCTTGACCGTCCGATCAATATTACAAATGGGCCAAAAGGCATCAAAGCGATCGATCCTGTTTCCATATTTGGCATCGATTTATCAACCAAGTTAGAGATATTTGGGTTTTCAGTTGCACCTGTCTACCTCTCTTACTATCTCTTTGTCTTCATTGCGCTTGGCATTGTGTTCATTACTGTGAGGCTACAACACTCGCGCATTGGCCGCGCTTGGATCGCTATCCGTGAAGATGAAATTGCCGCACGCGCAATGGGCATCAACACACGCAATATTAAATTACTCGCCTTTGCCATGGGTGCATCCTTCGGCGGTATTTCAGGTGCGATGTTCGCCTCTTTCCAAGGCTTTGTTTCCCCTGAATCATTTACCTTATGGGAATCAGTCGTGGTACTCGCCATGGTCGTGCTAGGTGGAATGGGGCATATCCCCGGCGTTATCCTAGGTGCGGTTTTGCTCTCTGCTTTACCTGAATTTTTGCGGGCCACTATCGAACCATTGCAAATGGCCATGTTTGGCCAAATCTTGCTTGAAGCTGAAGTCGTTCGCCAACTTTTATACGGCCTGGCAATGATTATTATTATGCTCTACCGTCCATCTGGATTATGGCCAGCCCCCCGGCGTGAAGATCGCCCAGTGAGGAAAGCAGCCGCCACTCTGACGCCCTCGCTATAAAAGGAATTCGCATGACTCAAGATGCCATGCTGCTATCAATTCAGCACGTAAGCAAACGTTTTGGTGGGCTACAAGCCCTCTCTGATGTTGGCTTATCTATTCGACCCGGTGAAATTTATGGCCTAATTGGGCCAAACGGCGCTGGGAAGACAACCTTCTTCAATGTTGCTACTGGGCTATATGCCCCCGATAAAGGCGAATTTGTTTTAGACGGTATTCCTTACAGACCCACCACGGTGCACGAAGTCGTGCACGCGGGTATTGCACGCACCTTTCAAAATATTCGTTTATTTGGCGACATGACTGCTGTCGAAAATATCATGGTTGGCCGGCACGCACGTACACACGCTGGTGTGTGGGGAGCCATCACACGCAATCGTGCGACACGGCTAGAGGAGCAAGCTATATTAGAACGTGCACGCGACTTACTCGCTTATGTGGGCATAGAAGAATACGAACAAACGATTGCGCGCAACTTGTCCTACGGTGATCAACGCCGACTCGAAATTGCACGCGCCCTTGCAACAGATCCAAAACTACTTGCCTTAGATGAACCAGCCGCTGGAATGAATGCAACCGAAAAAATCGAGCTACGTGCTCTATTAGAAAAAATTCGTATCGATGGCAAAACCATTTTGCTTATTGAACACGATGTAAAACTCGTTATGGGTCTATGTGACAACATCACCGTACTTGATTACGGAAAAGTAATTGCTCAAGGCAACCCACAAGACGTACAAAAAAATCCAGCTGTTATTGAAGCCTATCTTGGTGCAGGAGGCCATTGATGAGCCAACCCATTCTCGAAATCAACGATTTACGCGTTAACTATGGCTGCATCGAAGCAGTTAAAGGAATTAACCTAGAAATCAATCAGGGCGAACTTATCAGTCTTATTGGTGCTAACGGCGCTGGTAAAACAACAACCATGAAAGCAATTACCAGCTTGCAAGCAGCAAGTGGTGGAGAAGTGCGTTATCTAGGTCAATCAATTCGTGGCGTAGCCAGTCATGAGTTAGTAAAACGTGGCTTGGTCATGGTACCGGAAGGACGCGGGATTTTTGCCCGCATGACGATCACTGAAAACCTAAAAATGGGCGCTTATTTACGCAAAGATAAAGAAGCCATCGCCCGCGATATCAAACGTATGTTCGATCTTTTCCCTAGGCTTGCCGAGCGCGCTAATCAACTTGCTGGCACCATGTCCGGCGGAGAGCAGCAAATGCTAGCGATGGGCCGAGCCCTTATGGCACAACCAAAACTACTATTGCTTGACGAGCCATCCATGGGTTTATCCCCCCTGATGGTTGCAAAAATATTTGAAGTGGTTCGTCAGATCTCAAGCGATGGCGTAACGATACTTTTGGTCGAGCAAAATGCCCGACAAGCATTACAAGCGGCACACCGCGCTTACGTAATGGACTCAGGCACGATCACCCTCTCAGGTGAGGCTTCAACGCTACTTCATGATCCTAAGGTACGCGCAGCATATTTGGGTGAATAGCAGATCTGCTCTCCCCGCAAACAACGGGTAGCATGCAACGCATAAAGTAATCGACACGTCATCACAACCCCCACCTCCCCACGCGCTAAAACAAGAACGCAGGAGGGTGGTGGTGTTCAACATACCGTCAAGCGTAACGACGCAAACGCAGTGAAAACTCTTCAAGGGCCTTAATGCCGCTTTGCTCAGCACGCGCGCACCAATCTTGTAATTGCTGAAGAAGCTGTTCACGTGAAATATTGGAACGCTCCCACAGCGCCGCCAGCTCACGCCGCATTTCGACATAAACACGCAGCGATTTACTATGCGCCATTAAGGTTGCCAATTTTGCACGCTCAGCTTCTTGCAATTTAGCTTCATCTTTAAGCAACCAATCCTTGGCCCCATAAAAATGATGGGTAAATTCTCTTAAAGAATCCAACTCCTTAAGATAAGCATCATGGAGCGTTTTGGCATAGCGCGCCATCACCTCATAACGGTTAGTGATAACCGCATGCAATGTATCGAAATCAGCCGGCCGTACCGCAGCGGTCTTTTTAAGTGCTGGTGCTAATTTTTTTACTTTGGCTAATCCCACCATTTCAAGGCAGCGGATGTATAACCAGCCAATATCAAACTCATACCATTTGCTCGATAATTTTGCCGACGTAGCAAAAGTGTGGTGATTGTTATGCAACTCTTCGCCACCAATCAAAATACCCCAGGGCACGATATTAGTCGCTGCATCAGCGCAATCATAATTACGATAGCCCCAATAGTGACCAATTCCGTTAATAATGCCTGCCGCAGTAATCGGTATCCACAACATTTGTACCGCCCACACAGTCAAACCCAAGGCACCAAATAATGCTAAATCGATGATCAACATTAGGGCAACGCCTTGCCATTGAAAACGGCTATATAAATTACGTTCAATCCAATCATCAGGCGTGCCACGACCATACTTCTCAAGTGTCTCGGCATTACGACTTTCAATGCGATATAACTCAGCCCCCCGCCAAAAAACCGTCTCTATTCCCCGTATCTGAGGACTATGTGGATCATCTGGTGTCTCGCATTTAGCATGATGTTTGCGATGAATTGCAGCCCACTCTTTGGTTACCATACCGGTTGTTAACCAAAGCCAAAAACGAAAAAAATGCGCTGGCAAGGGGTGCAAATCAAGAGCCCGATGTGCCTGATGGCGGTGCAAAAATATAGTCACGCTCGCAATCGTAATATGGGTAACAGCCAATGCAAAAAGCACTATCTCCCACCATGACCACGCTAACGTACCTTGAGCTAACCAAATTAACACTGAATGATAAATAGTAGTATCGAACAAAATAAGCTCCAATCAACAAGTACGTTAATTTTACCCCAGCCACCAAGCAAAACGAACTATTTCTAGCAAATATAACCTCTTTTAACCTCGTCTATTTTATAGCTATATTCCTGCATTTTTCTCGTCATTGAGCATACGCAACATCCGTCGTGGATAAGGTATCTCAATACCATGCTCGGCAAAGGCTCGCCAAATAGCTAAATTAACGTCAGACTGTACATTTAAACGCCCGCGTTCAGGGTCGGCCACCCAAAAACCAAGCTCATAGAGCGCGCCACTTTCGCCAAAATTAACTAAAAAAGCAGTCGGTGCGGGGGTTTTCAAAATCCGCGGGATGCCCTGTACTGCCTGTGCGATCACTTTCAAAACAAACTCTGGCTCTGATTGATAACTTGCGCTCACCTGTACAAATAGCCGTAAAAGCTTCTCTGAATAGGAATGATTTTGCACAACACTGGCAATCATCAGCTCATTAGGCACCAACACTTCGCTATCGTCAGCGGCACGCAACACGGTGTAACGCGTACGAATTTGGGTCACCACTCCCGCATATTTTTCGACGACCACGAGATCACCCAAACGCAGAGAATGATCTAACAAAATAATAAAGCCTGAGACATAGTTGCTCGCTATTTTTTGTAAGCCAAATCCTAAAGCCACCCCTAATGCGCCACCAAATACCGAAAGCGCGGTTAAATCAATTCCCAACAAACTTAAGCTAACCAATACCGCCGCGGCAATCAACAAGATACGCACTAAGCGCGATAGCACTTCTTTTAAATTCACATCTAAATCTTGTGCTCGCTCAATCCGATCACTCACCATAGAGCTAAGTAACAGGGCAATCACTAAACTTAATAATGCCCATGCGCAACCGACGAAAACAGTTAACAGAGATATTTTGCTTTTGCCATTGATCACAAAAACAATAATGCTATCTAGCCAAGATAGAACGCTGTCCCCAACGCCTAAGACATAAAACAGCATACCAATCCACACTAATGCAACCAAAACACGCTCAATCAGTTTGATCACACCAATCGCTTTACCACTCACCCCTAAAACGCGCCGTGCCATAAAGAAAGTGACATACAACGCACCCAAGCCAAATAAGGGCACCAAGGCAAGCCGCAATACATTGGTCGGCATCAAATCAGCCACTGCCCACCTAGCACCCAGCAGCAGCAACCAACCAAATAAAGGAAACGCCGATTTTCTTAAACTACTCGCGGCATAGCGTCCGGCAAGCGAACGCTCATGTTGTCGACCTGACAACACACGAATAAGCAATTTGGACAACACCCAAGCCAGCGCCAAACAAAACGCCAACACCACCAACTGCCAAGCACTTTCGGGCTGGCTAAAATCATCAATAACACCGCCCACCATATAACCGAGAAACTTTGCATTCATGCATTACCCCTAGCAATTACTGTGAACACGCTCGATAAGCTAGTTACGCTGAAGTACCGCAGCATAAAACCCATCGGTCTGATGCGTGTGTGGCCAAAGGACCAGGTCATCGTCCATCACTAAGGGAATATGCGCGGCACGCAAAATCTCCCCCACAGACAGACGAACAAACTCTGGATGCGTTGCTAAAAATTGATCTACCACTTCTTTATTTTCCGCGCGCATCAAACTGCACGTCGCATAAACCAAACGACCACCTGGTTTAAGTAATTTTGCTGCGGCATTCAAAATAGAAACTTGCTTAATATTCAACTCAGCAACAGCATCCAAGCTCTGACGCCACTTTAGTTCAGGATTTCGGCGCAAAGTTCCCAGTCCACTGCAAGGTGCATCAACCAATACGCGATCAACTTTGCCAAACATACGTTTTAACTTCGGATCGTGCTCACTATCAATTAACACGGGATGCACATTGGACAAGCCGCTACGCGCCAATCGCGGTTTAAATTTAGCCAAACGTCGGGCCGCCACATCAAGCGCATACAAACGACCACTGTTACGCATAAGCGCACCCAAAGCCAAGGTTTTGCCGCCTGCACCGGCACAAAAATCCACCACCATTTCGCCGCGCTTTGGTGCCAACAAATAAGCCAGCAGTTGACTTCCCTCATCTTGCACTTCGGCCCAGCCATCGGCAAACCAATCCATACCTGACAAAGCTGGTTTACCTACCAAGCGAAGACCATCTGGCGAAAAAGGCGTTTCTTGTGCGACTAAATCAGCCATACCCTGATCAGCCAAATGACTCAATAGTTGCGCCCGACTACATTTAACGGTATTGACGCGTACATCAAGAGGCGCTGGCTCTTGCAACACCTGCGCAAGCTGGGCAACTTGTTCGCTATCCAACTGCGCTTGCAACTCCGTCAAAATCCATTCAGGCAAATTAGCGCGTGCTTTTAAAGACAAACTTGCACGATCTATTTTGCGTAAATGATCAAGCCAAACCGACTCCTCTTGCCGAACCATTCTCACCACAACAGCAGGGCTAGCACTGGCTGCCAAACCCAAAATCGCTAATCGACGTAGCTGGCTACCACTACCACTTTCGGCAAACTGGGAAAATTCGATCTTACGACGCAGAACGGCAAACACGCTCTCAGCAATCACACCCCGTTCACGCTGACCAAGTTGTGGATGCTGACGGAAATAGCGACTGGTTAATACATCAGCGGGCGAAACAAACTGCAATACCTCCGCCAATAATCGCTCAATATGATCAACAAGATGTCCACCATTGCTGCGTTGATTTTTTTTATCTTGCTTGCCACGCAAAGGCCTGCGTGCGCTTACCATGCTACCCCCTGAAGCGCCGGCGGAATAACCTGCACCTGATTTCCTTGTATACGTAAACGCCCCTCCACAAACCAACGCGCGGCGCGCGGGTAAATCTGATATTCCTGTTGTTGCACGCGTGCGGCCAGCGTGACCACATCATCATCGGCATGCACCGGCACAGCAGCTTGGATCACAATCGGACCATGATCGAGCACAGGCGTTACAAAATGCACAGTCGCGCCATGTAACTTGGCCCCCGCGTCAAGAACCTGCTGATGTGTATTCAACCCAGGGAAACTAGGTAATAAAGAGGGGTGAATGTTTAACATACGGCCTTCATAATGACGAACAAAATCACTGCCTAACACACGCATAAAGCCAGCGAGCAGTACTAAATGGGGAGAAAATTGATCGATTTGTGCCCTCAACGCAGCCTCAAAACCGGCACGATCAGGATAGACACGGTGATCCACCACCGCTGTCGCAATACCTAACCGTGCTGCACTGACCAAACCCAGCGCATCTGGACGATTACTAATGACAGCCGCAACACGCGCTGGCCAAGCCTCACTAAGACAAGCATTGGCCAGCGCGTCCATATTAGAACCCCGACCAGAGATAAGAATAACCAAATTTTTCACGGCGAGAGTGTACCAGCAGACACCCAAATCGCCCAGACAACTTCAATAGCGCGGATAAAATCGTTATACTTCACGACCCCGTGACTTAATGTTGATATAGGTCGGGACTTACGCAAAACTGCGCCAACAAGCCATCTTTAAGGCCGGCATATGCTGCGCGCGCGCAAATACGCACTACTCCCACGGTTTTGCGCAAGTCCTGCAAGCTTTTTGTGTTTTGCGGTGCTTCACAATTACGCAGCATTCAAGACCTCTAGGCCCATCCCGGCAAAGCGCGAAGCAACAACCAGATAAAAGATAGGTGGACACAACCCAGTAACGCAAATACCACCAGGCCAGTCAATGGTATGGACGACGTAGCAAGACATTGAAAAATCGACACGGTCCTCACGCAAAAATCGTGCATTTCCACTGCCTCGCTGCAACAAGACAGAAAGCTCAACCCATGATGCCCAGCTTTGCTATGAATAACAAACCATTGCGCAATACACCGTGAAAATTTTTCGCGGCTTACCAAGCGTCCCACACCGTGCACCTTGTGCGCTGACCATCGGTAATTTTGATTGGGTTCATCTTGGGCATCAAGCCTTGCTCAAGCAGTTATGTCTAGCGGCTCATACACATCAACTCCACGCGTGCGTACTCACCTTTGAACCACACCCACGTGAATTTTTTTCTCCCAACGCAGCCCCACCCCGCATTTATGGTTTACGGGACAAAATTGAAGCACTGCGCGCAGCAAAGATAGATCGCGTTATCATCGCGCGCTTTGATGCACGCTTTGCCGTACAAACACCGCATGAATTTATCCGAGATGTACTTGTGCAACGCATTAACACACGCTATTTACTGATCGGCGACGATTTTCGCTTTGGTGCAGGCGGTAGCGGTGACTTTGCAACGCTACAAAAGGAAGGTGAGGAAAGGGGTTTTGAAACTGCACGGGTTAACGCTGTCCAATTTGCTAATAGGCGCGTTTCAAGCTCAGCCATCCGTGTGGCACTCAGGGCAGGTGACCTCACGCACGCAGCACGCTTGTTAGGCCGCCCCTATATCATCTCTGGACATGTATTGCATGGTGCAAAGCTAGGCCAACAACTGGGTTTTCCAACCATTAACTTACGCGTCGGTCCGCGGTCAGACAAAATATATGCGGCACTGACTGGCATATTTATTGCTCAAGTACATGGCATTGCTCCTCACCCTCTGCCGGCCGTTGCCAGCTTAGGGGTACGGCCAACCGTTGACGGCCCAGGTCACGAATTACTCGAAGCACATTTATTAGATTTTGATCAACCTTTATATGGCAAATTAGTTCATATCGAGTTTTTAAAAAAACTACGTGATGAAATTAAATATGCCTCTCTCGACGCGCTACGCCAAGCTATTGCCGAGGATACTGCACAAGCGCGTCATTGGTTTAGCCAAGCTCACGTGACCCATTCTTAGTTAGTTAACTCACCATGTCCCAAGAAAAAAAACCGCCTGCAAAACCTAGCAAATATCCTGTTAATCTACTCGATACGCCTTTTCCAATGCGCGGCGATTTACCCAAACGTGAACCGCAATGGATCGCACTGTGGCAAAGCAAAAAAATCTACCAACAAATTCGTGCTGCCCGCGCCGGCGCCAAAAAATTTATTTTGCACGACGGCCCACCCTATGCCAATGGTGATATCCATATTGGCCACGCCGTTAACAAAATTCTTAAAGACATCATTATCAAAACCCGCACACTGCAAGGGCTCGATGCGGTGTACATTCCCGGATGGGATTGCCATGGCATGCCTATCGAAATACAAATCGAAAAGCAGTTCGGCAAACAATTACCCATCGCACAAATGCAAGCACGCGCACGTGCCTACGCACAAACGCAAATCGATAAACAAAAACTTGATTTCCAGCGTTTAGGTGTGCTGGCCGATTGGGATAATTCTTACCAAACTATGACGCCCCGCAACGAAGCGGACGAAATCCGCGCTTTGGGGAAAATTCTTGAGAAAGGTTTTGTTTTCCGTGGTCTAAAACCTGTGAACTGGTGCTTTGATTGTGCATCTGCGCTAGCCGAAGCAGAAATTGAGTATCGTGATAAAACAGATATAGCCATCGATGTAGGCTTTCCTTTTGCCGAGCCCGAAAAAATCGCCCGTGCTTTTACACTTACCACCTTACCCGCTACCCCGGGCTGGATGGTGATCTGGACAACCACGCCATGGACCATTCCTGCCAATCAAGCACTCAATCTGCACCCCGGTCTGATCTATGCGCTGGTAAATACACCGCGTGGCATGCTGATCTTGGCAAAAGACCGCGTTGAAATTTGTCTCAATCACTATGGATTAACCGGAGAGATACTCGGAACATGTACGGGCCAAGCGCTCGTTGGCATTCATTTTCACCACCCCCTCGCACAACAAGGCAGTGATTACGTGCGCACTGCGCCCGTATTTACAGCAGACTATGTCACCCTTGATACGGGCACCGGCATTGTTCATAGTGCGCCGGCCTACGGCGAAGATGATTTTAAAATTTGTAAAGCTAATGGCTTGCAAGACGATGCCATTATCAGCCCCGTTATGGGCGATGGCACTTACGTACCTAGCTTACCGCTGTTTGGGGGACAGTCCATCTGGGAAGCCAACCCAAAGATTGTTGCCACACTTGCCACCGCAGGTAATCTTTTACAACAGCAGTCCTATTCGCATAGCTATATGCATTGCTGGCGACATAAAACACCGATTATTTACCGTGCCACTTCGCAATGGTTTGCAGGTATGGACCGTATCCCTAAAGAGGGGAAAAGTTTACGTGAGCTTGCGTTAGCGGGTATCGCCAAAACCGATTTTTATCCCGCCTGGGGACAAGCTCGCCTACACAATATGATCGCCAATCGGCCCGATTGGACCCTGTCACGCCAGCGACAGTGGGGCGTGCCCATGGCTTTTTTTCTACACCGCGAAACAGGGGCACTTCATCCGCGTACAGCTGAGTTGCGTGAGAAAATCGCGCAACGCATCGAACATAGCGGTATCGAAGCGTGGCAACAACTTGAGC
>JADYYQ010000129.1 GCA_020853585.1 Ottowia sp. | reverse complement strand
TTCCAATACAAGTTTGACCGCCTCGCCGCGATACTCTTTTGTGTAGCTTTCTTGCTTGCTCATCCTTGCTCCAATTTTAGGTAATATACCAAGTTGGAGTGTCCGAATTTGTCAGGCTACCTCAGTGCGTGGGTGTGGCTTAGCGATCGCTCTATGCGTGTCATACAACCAAAGTATCAAGATAAATCTGGGCAAAGTGTTCCTGGCCCCAATATCGTGAAAATGCTTTCTGTAGATAATGTGCCTATCGCGTTTTCCGATAGTGGTCTGATGTATCGTGTACAAGAAGATGACCAACTTGAATTAATGGGTACAACCCAAGCTTGGGTTAAGTTACATTGGGCCTCACTTGCTGTGGACCTCAATACATTAGCGAGCCACTATGCGGCAGCGGCGAGCATTACGTTAGATGGATTTTCAGGTCAATACCTCGTGCCTAATCGTCTTCACGAGAGGGCATCTCCCCCTATTGATGCGCCCTTAAGTAAGGCAGTACGCGCATGGTACGACGTGATCGCCAATCAATTTATGATTGCCCCCGCAGAATTACAGCAAACCAACTTATTGTACGTAGGTAGCGATGGTCAGCGTGGAGGATGGTTGTATGACCGTGAACTGGGCCAGTTGAGCCATAGCGATTTAGTGACGCCTACTTTGGCGCGACTTTTTATCGATGAATCACTACAGAGCAAAGTGGTGAATTGGCAAGTGGCGCGTCATGTGTTGGATGGTCAGTTTGTCTCCGATGCTGTTCGCCGTGAAGATGGTCGGGTATTAGCGACCAGCGCCGAGGGTATTGTCTTTTTGATTGATGCAGAAGAGTTGGGGGTAGCAGGGCAAGGTCCTCTTTTATTAGGTGTGAATGCTATTTGGTGTCAGGCGCATCAAGCTACGCTTCATCATGATCTTGAGCAATTATGCATACGCTATGCAAGTATGGGAAAAATTTATGTAATGAATCAAGATACTTCAGGCGCTGCGCAATTTTGGTCATGCACAAGCAATCGCTTTGCAGCGTGATGTCGTTGTAATTGTATAAGCGTGAGCGCGTGAGGGCGGGTATAGAGGTTTATTAATAGAAGGCTTATTTTAAGTCCGCTCGCTGAGCGTGATGCAAGGATTTTTATTAGCGTGAGCTTAAAGCACCGCGACTACTATTTTAATAGGTGTGTGGGCACATAAAAAAGCTGCCGAGGAGGGCAGCTTTTTGTCGGCTAAGAACGGCGCGCAACTTGCGTGTGTTGAAGACTATTAATATATGCAGTCGAGATATTAGGCTCGACTACGATATTCACCTGTGCGCGTATCGATTTCGATCTTGTCACCGATATTACAGAACAAAGGCACTTGTAGTTCGTAACCGGTATTCAGTTTAGCGGTTTTAAGTACTTTGCCTGAAGATGTATCGCCTTTAACAGCAGGCTCGGTGTAGATGATTTCACGTACAACGCTGGTAGGGAGTTCAACAGAAATGGCGCGATCATTGTAGAACACCACTTCGACAGACATATTTTCTTCAAGATAGTGCAATGCATCGCCCATATTGTCTTTTTCGACTTCAAACTGGTTAAAGTCATCATCCATAAACACATACATGGGGTCGGCAAAATAAGAGTAGACACACTCTTTACGCTCTAATGTGACGACGTTAAATTTGTCATCTGCTTTATAGACTGACTCAGCAGCACTGCCCGTGAGTAAGTTTTTCATGCGCATTTTGACAACAGCTGAGTTGCGTCCAGATCTGTTGTACTCGGCACGCTGTACCACCATCGCCTCTTCGCCGATCATGATGACGTTGCCGACGCGTAGTTCTTGTGCAGTTTTCATAACACTCCCGATCAAGCATGAACCAGCTACGGCTGGCAAAAAATTGTCGGCGATTATAACGTATACCGCTCTTCTCCAGTGCCCGACTATTTATCTGTAACACTTCCAAGCGTGGGGTGCGCGTTTTTTTCCTTAAGCGATACGTTGAAAGATTTGTTACTGCCACCGTTTTATTGATAGGGTATGGCTACTGATTTATGGGCTATGTACTCGTACAATTTATACTGTGCTACTCATGAAATAAAGGTTTTGATAATGATGCACGTTGATAGCAGCGAGAATGCGGATCCCCACGAAATAGCCAAGTTTAATGACTCCGCGCATCACTGGTGGGATCCTGCCGGAGAGTTTAAGCTGCTGCATGAGCTTAACCCACTACGTTTAGCGTGGATTACTCAGCACCTTGATTTGGCGGGGAAACGCGTACTTGATGTTGGCTGCGGTGGAGGCATTTTGGCTGAGAGTATGGCACGGATGGGCGCAGTGGTAACGGGCATTGATTTGGCCGAAAAAGGGATTCAAGTCGCCAAACTGCATGGATTGGAATCCGGTATATCGGTGCACTATAAACTCATGTCTGCGCAAGAGTGTGCTGCGCAATATGCCGCGCAATATGATGTGGTCACCTGTATGGAAATGCTTGAACATGTGCCCGATCCTGCTATTGTTGTGCAATCTTGTGGGCAACTTGTAAAGCCAGGTGGATCCGTGTTTTTTTCGACCATTAATCGCAATATAAAAGCTTATTTGTTGGCTATCTTGGGGGCAGAGTATGTTCTGCGTCTTGTCCCACGAGGTACACATGATTATGCAAAATTAATTCAGCCAGCGGAGCTGGCACGTTATGCAAGGCAAGCGAGTTTAGATGTGCAGCAGATTATTGGTATGCATTACAACCCTATCACTTCTCGTTTCACACTGGGTGGCAAGCCCGATGTGAATTACTTTTTAGCATGCAAGAAAATATAAATAGCCCGCGCGGTGTACTTTTTGATCTGGATGGTACCTTAGCCGATACCGCGCCAGATCTTGCACATGCAGTTAATTTGCAGCGCTTAGCACGCGGAATGGAGGCGTTGGCACTTGAGCAGCTAAGTCCTTTTGTTTCGCAAGGTGCGCGCGGTTTGTTAGGCAAAGCATTTGGTATTACCCCAGAACATAGTGATTACGAGTTATTACGCACCGAATTTTTACGTAATTACGAAGATGCATTGTGTGTGGAGAGCCAACTTTTTTCAGGCGTGCGCGCTTTGTTAGCTGAGCTTGATGCGCAGGGCTATCTGTGGGGTGTGGTTACCAATAAAGTAGAGCGCTATGCTTTGCCTTTACTGAAACAATTACAACTTGACCCGATGGTCGTGGTCGGGGGCGACACAACTGCGCATAGCAAGC